>NZ_JAIXST010000129.1 GCF_027484545.1 Runella sp.
ATAGTGAATGTTTTTAGTGGAAAAGTCACGAACGTTTTTATTGACCATCCCGCTGCCCACAAACGCCGCTATTTTAATAAAACGATGGATTCCTTTGCGGTATTCAGCCTGAAAAGCCACCATATTTTTATCTCGATATCTTCCCTGTACCATGCCACGCATCAGGTTACTTCCACCCAGCCGGGGTAATTCGCGGAGGGGTACATCTCCCCAAGAAAAATTACCCAACATCTGAAAACCAAGAAATTGATTTTTAGGAAATTCAAAGTATTTACGGCCATCTACGAGCATTTCGTTGAAGCTATATTCGCTCTGTAATTGATGGTTATGCGGTACATAACTTAATTCTAAAAACCATCCTTTGGTAGGACTGAAGGGATTGTCGCGAAAATCAAAAATAAGATTGGGGCCAATTCCCGAGGTATGACTGCTGGCGCGTCCTCGCACATCGTTGAGTAAGTCGCCGGTCGAGTGGTTAAAGTTGATATTTCGTGTTGCGCTTATCTGAACTTGTAAACCTGCAAAAACATTAGGAACAATTTTACGTAAGAATTCTCCCTGAAAATAAGTACGGGAATAAAACATAGTAGTAGGGCTATCTAAGTTTAGTACTTCGTTGCCGATACCCCAGAAATATTCCGAGAAATCAGTATGCCCTGCTTGTCCGCGTAATAAATACTTTTCGTTTTGGGTATAAATTTGCCAGACGGGTTCAAAGACCAATTGTCTCCGAGTACTGTAAGTAGCTACCAGCCAGGCAAATGAATCCCTCGTTGGAATACTGTCTTTGGGGTGGCCGGTATTGAAAAAATAGTCTATTGAAAAACCTGCTCGCAGCCCTGTTTCCGGTGAACTTTGAAAGATAGGCATTGGAATGACCTTTACTTCATGGTTTACGAGCGAATCAGGATGGAATTTTTGCAGCCACTTTGGTTGATTTTGGGCGTAGGATACATACCCGCACAGAACAGCCAAAATGACATTACGGAAATGGATAAAATAGCGAGGCATGGTAAGCTGTGGAAATACTGGGTATCTCTACAATACAATCAAACTAAAGATTTTGTTCAGAATAGTAGAAGGATTAGGCTTACTTCAAACAGCGATTGACTTCTTCCAGCCAAATCGCCTGCCCTTGGCAGTTCCAATGCGTATCGCTGAGGCTATAAGCTTCTTCTGAGTGTTGAGAAAATGGTGTCCAAGTGTCAATCAAAGGTGTTTTGAGCATGGAGTGCTGTTGCACCCGTTCCACGAGGTGATTATAGTGTCCCATTTCGGGGGCAACAATACTGGTTTTGTTAGGAATGATTGAAAGATAAACTTCGTCAAAACCCTGTTTTTTATAATAATCCTTGGCTTGATTCACTTGCTGAATAAGTTTTTGTAACTCGCTGTCAGGCAGATAGTTGAACGAAGAAGTGATGCGGGTGGAATCGGTATCCCAACAAAATAGAATGTTCTTTTTGTCAGGCGATAAGGCTACCTGGTCGTTGTGGCGGCCAAACCAACTAAGATTAATCGCCGCTTTCCACTCTTTGAAACGAAGAAATGCATCTCCTGAAAATAAGAAACTTGTCAAGGCTTCTTCACTTTCTTTGAGGGTTTGCTCCGCTTCGTTGTATAACGCAAGGAAGAAATCAGAAACGTGCCCTTCATTGACTTTTTGCGAAGGTGAGGTGGAGCGCAGTCCATTTTCAACGGTGAACTGATGAACCGGCACAGCGAAATGTTCCCGAAAATGCCTTTCTACCGTTTGAAGCACTAAAATATTGCGCTTGGCGGTGTCCAATGAGATGTTGAGCGAGTCGTTCCAGTGGATTCTTAGATAGCCATTTGTGTTGAAGTCGTCGGCATTGATGCGTTCTTTTTCGGTAAAACTGTCACCAATGATATAGAGTGCTGTGTTGTTTTTTGAGCGATTTCCTGCAAATTTTTTCGGGCACGCCTCCGTCGTTTGTTTGAATTGTGCCAAATTGGAAAGGCGATACAAATCACCGAAGCGATAAGAGTCTTTGGTCAATCCCCATTCGAAAGCCGTTCGGCGAAGTGTTGGATTACAGCCCACCACCCAAAGAAGAGAAAAGAGGATGAGAATACTGTATTTGGCTATTTTGTTCATAGATGCTTAGCCTGTTATCTAATCTTCAATGACCAAGTTTGTAATTTTTTGTTGGCATAGCTGTAAATCAACAGCTTGTTGTAGCCTTCCACTAAACTCACCCGAACTGGTATTTCGCTTGGGAAGGGCTTGTCGCCAATCTGGTTGCCTTTTAAATCGTATAGCGTTGTATAATTACCTGATTTTACGCTCAGGAACTTCACTTCCGAACTTAAGAAATGGTATTGTACCTGGTTCTGATCTTCAATGAGTCCTTTGGCCGAAAACAACTCGTTGCCACGTTTATCCAATACCGCAAATTGGGTTTCCGATTCACGGAATAAGATCCAATCCCGGTTGTTGGTGGCGGCTCTGGCCCGAAAATAGGAGGTAGGGTCTGAACGGAACAGTTGTCTTTTATTGGTGATTTTACCTCCCAATGTGATTTCAAACAATTCACCGTATTTGCTTACTCCAAGAAGGTCAGTCGTGCCGTTTTCAGGCATAAACACCCCAAAAAAGGGTCCGAAGAAATTAGTTTTAAGGTCTAATTTGTACGGTTCGGGTATTACCCCTGTTTCACTGATTAATCCTACCTGACCAGAAGCCTGCGTAAAGAGAAAATGGCGTTTACCTTGGTATTCCACTTCATGAATAGGCAATAATAAATCGACAAAGGGACGCGAACGGTTCAGAAGTACAGGAGGTTGGCTGGGGCTGTTCCAGAGATATAAAAAACCTCCCGTGTCTATCACCAAGAATCTAAAACTTCCTTCAATCCCACTTTCAAGTCGTTGAAAGCTGCGTATGCTGCGACCTACTGGCAGGCGTACGGGTGGGAGCGTCATGTAGCGTTGACGGTCATCTTCATCTACCACATTCAGGCTTTTTTCGGTGGCAAAAACGTATTGCAATCGGCCAATGCTAAGGAAGTCAACGGAGTAAATGTCGCCAATAATCGGAGCATCCAATTGCGTCATTTTTCGTTTTTTCTCTTCGGCAAAAGGATTTTGCATTTCGCGGGAGGGTGTCACTACTACGATTTTTTCCAAATCGCTCGGGTAATTACGAACGATATAGATACCACCCGCAGGAGCCGGTTCAAAGGCCTGTTCCTGTTGCAGGAATACTTTATTGAGGGTTTTGGCACTGGCAGATTTGCTCAAACGGCCAAACGTCAGTGAAGAGTATGCTCGTTCGTTTTTGTAAGCAGATTGAAACACCAACTGGTCAAAAGGATGCTTTTCAGTAATGTCATAGTTGAGATTATTGAAAAGATAATTCATAAAACCAGTTCCCATGTACTCTTTGCTTTTGCGCGGATTGATGGCGAAAGTGAAATTGGAAGCTCCAAGTGTTTTTTCCAGAAAAGTATTATGAATAGATGAGTTGGCCCAAGTTCGTTGGTATTCTAAATCAATGAGATAATCTTTTAATACCTGTGAATCGTTGGCGTAAACCACAAAGTTTTTGTGAAACGCTACATACGTCTTTGGAAAGCCCTTAAAGAGTCCGCCAAACAACACAGAAGGAAGTTCAAACCAATCAATAGTGTAGACATATCCTCCCTGAAACGGCTCATAAGGAAAGCCTTTGTTTTTATTGAAAAGAATAGATAAACGCTTAAAAAACCTTTCAAGGCCGTTTTTGGGCTGCACCTGTTGCAGCAAAATCTGGCCTTTGGTAAGCACATTGTTAGGCTCTAACTGACACAAGATCAGTTCTTTATTGATACTCCGATAAAAAGAATCTAACCGAGCATTTCCCAACAATGTCAACAGGCTTTTTCGAGATTGATTTACTGAATCAGTTGAAATGTTGCTTAACTGAGGGCGGAGCTTGCGAATGAACGTAAGTCCATCGTCGAAGCCTAAACGGAACATAATTGCCGTATTGTTGGGAATAAAAAAAGCACTTTTTAAGGTGCTTGCTTTTTGATTGTTAAGTGCTTCCAGATAGCCTTCCAATTTTACTTTTTTGCCTTTGGAGACCAACGTAGGATTCTTTAAAGAGAATAATTTGTCCAAATGCAAACCTTCAGTTCCGGGTAAAAATGATAAGAAATAGAGTAGCGCTGCGTCAGGATTGGTGGAAGCTTCATTGCGGAGTGCTTCAGAAAGCAAGACGTTATCCATGTATACGCTCAATTCGCTTCCTTCCTGTTTGATACTTTCAAAACGGCTGGTATTGGTAGCGCGGAGTGGGCTTCTGGCAAATCGTATCCAATCTTCGAGCACATCACCGGAAGCGCAGGAAACTAAAAAATTATTAAAGAAAGTATAGGTAAATAAAGGCTCCGAGTTGGGGGTGGTAACGTCATAAATTTTCTGTCCGCTATGGATATGAGACGTTACACGTGCTTTGGAGGAAGCAGGCCCTTCCAGCCAATTATAGCTCTGGAAGGCTTCGAGGGGTAGGAAAACCAAATAAGTAAAGCGCCCTCCTGATGTTTTTTGCAGCACATACGTGATGGAACGGCCTTTGAGTAGTTGCTCGGGGCGGTTAGTTTCATCCGATAGTAATCGGAACATATCAATCTGGCGAGCGGCCAAATTGAATAAAGGCACTTCGCGCATCTCAATACCACCTTTTTGAACTTTGTAGGTGGTATCTTGTAAACGCTGACTTTGAACTAAAAAGAAGGTGTTTTCAGGGAGCAATTTCCAGACTGAAGCCGAGTACATCTGCCACCTCTGAAATCCCCACCACCCGGCAAATAAAACCGTTAATGAAATTCCAACGATTAAGCCTCTTTTTCTCATAGTAGTTTACCGTTTACGGTTAAAAGTTGAAAATGGCATCTACTGCTTACCGCATGGGCCCGCGACGGCCGGGGCACGGTAAGCCGTCGCGGGCTCATGCGGTACCGTGTCCCGTGTAAACACCCTACCAGTTCAATTTATGCCTTGATTGCTCTTACTTTGCTATTCAATTCTAAACGGAAGTGAAGCAATTCTTTGAAACTTTGAATACAAACCTGAATAAGTTTCCAGCGCAGAATCGAAACTGTACCCGTTAGACGCTCTTTGTGCGTAATAGGTATGTCGAACGTGTTCTCTCCTGCTTTCTTTGCCATAACCGCCAAGAAAATATTGGGAGCAAACGGCTCAGGATTAGGTAGTTGTGCTAAGAGTTTTTTGAGATAGCTTCCTTTTATAAGTCGGAAAGGAATGTTGGCATCATTGATAAACGTGCCGTATACAAAGAATATGGTGTATTTTAGAATCCGGGTAATAATCAATCGGGCACCCGCATCGTGACGAATTTGACGATAGCCCATTACAAAATTGGATTCATTTCGCTTTTCCCACAATTTTTTAACGTCGTCGGTTATAAACTGATCATCGCTATCGGTTTGAAACACCCATTCAGAGTTAAGTTCAGCAGCTTTACGGTAGCCATTTACGACGGCATTTCCGTGTCCGCCGTTCGGCTGATGTACTACAAGCAGGTTTTTAATGTTGGGAGCAATGCGGTCAAGAATGACTTTCGTACCATCTTTAGAGCCGTCATTGATTACAATTAATTTAGTTTCTTTGCCTGGGAAAGTATTTGTGAGGAAGGAAGTCCACATATCTACTACCTGCTCAATACATTCTTCTTCATTATAAGCAGGCATTACAATCGAGAAATAAAGGCTCATTAGTTAATTGGGGATTTGTGATTAGCGAATTGCACAATTTGAATAACCTGTACATTAATTTGCCCGCAAAACTACTCAAAAAAAGGCGTTTGGCCTACGTTTGACCGGGAAGGATTTATTTTATGGACATCAAACATCCTGCCAATTTTAAGGCGCATACTTGTCTTTGAGGTTATTGATGGGCTTTTCAATCAGATACCAGGATACAGTTGCCACTACTGTGGTAAGTAAAAAAAGTATCATAACCTGTAGTATGTGCATCTCTTGGAAGCCTTCAATAGTACGGCCTAATTTGTTGAAAAAGCGAACAACTGGATGATAGGCCGGGGAATGATAGTGGTTATAGACAAAGTTGTGATAAACGTATAATCCATAACTGATTTTGCCCAAATAATTGCTGATGGGGTGTTCTAAAAACCATTTAAACCATCCTTTGTAACCAATAATGGCACCACCAAGCAGGAACATAAAGAAAATAGAGGCAAAAAAACGCTCCCAAATGTTGATATACAGATTTTGATTCTGAGTAACGCCGGCTTTGGTCAATTGAGCTGAAAGTATAAAAATGACGGCCAATGCTCCGAAACTTAATCCCAAATACAGGCGATTGCTGAATAATTTTTGAAAAAAAGGACGATGGTACAATTGTGAATAGGCCATCAACGCCCCAAATCCAAAAGCATCTAAGGCAGTTGGCATGGTCACGTAAGAAACATACCAAGGTTGGTTAGTCAGCAGAAAATAAGCCCGTAATAAAACACTGAACGCAATCAAAATCCCAAAAAATGAAACTATGTAGCGACGAGGGATAAAGAAAATCAGTAGAGGAAAGAAAATATAAAACTGTTCTTCAACGGCCAATGACCAAAAGTGGTCGGTCACTCCCAACCATGTTCTTTCAACAGCAATGTAAATGTTGGATGCATACAGAATTTGCCATAATTCTTTTCCACGTACCGAAGGGTCACGCAGAATCCACAAAACAAATAGAGAAAGGTAGTAGATGGGAAAAATGCGTAGGGTACGACGTATGTAGAATTTTTTCAGGTAATCTCCTAAACCACCCTCTTTTCCGTAATTTTTATCTTTGCTGCTCAACAAAATCCGGGCAATGAGAAAACCACTCAAGACAAAAAATAAATTGACTCCCAATTTTCCGAATGGTAGCGTATGAGGTTCGGGCATCCAGTGATCCCATAACACCAAAGCCACGGCCATAAAACGCAATCCATCTAATTGAATGAGATAATTGTCCTGATGTTTCACCAATTTGTCTTAATGTTTTGTTTCTCGGTTTTTTCAAAGGTTACTACTTCGCAATCGGCATTTTCCAGATACAGCTTTCCTTGGCGGTCATAATGGAGCCAACGAACGCGGTATGTGCCTGCTTCTACTTCCTGAGCCGAAACGGTGGCGGTAGAGCCTTTTATAAAATAGCGATTGTAGTTGAAAATATTTCGGAATGAATGTTTACGAGCCTGCGAGGTAGGAAATACGTATTGATAGTTGGAATTTGACAAAACGATGTAAAGACCTCCGTCACGTAAGTCGTAAAGACGATAGTTGGGTTGCGAAAGCTTGAGCGTATTGTTGACCACTTGACACGCTTTTCCGCTTACGATGCTATCCTTGGGAAGGACGATATTTTCTAAAAATAACTTAGGAGCCTGATAAATGGAACCTGAAACAGGACCGTCATTGCGCCAATTGAAACTGCTGCTGATGTTGTACTTCCGTAATTGGATAGCGTCGTATAAATGGTAATGCTGATTGCAGGCATACAAATACGCTGCTCCCACCACAAAAGTCACTGTCAGTACCTCCCTGAATACTGAGCTGACCAGTCTTGTCAAATAGGCAATATTAAAGCTGAGCAGTAGCGCTGAATACAGTTTATAGCGGCTCGTCAGCATTATTTCTGCGCCTAAGCCCGTCCGTGAATAAGTAACGATGAGCCCGGTGGCCAGTGCAAACAACACGCCGCCCAGATAAAAATAATCGAAGGAGTCCAGTGCAAAATTGCGCTTCCAATAACTTCTCAATATATAAAGCAACATACTCAAGCTCACAAACAAAGTCAATCGACCCATCCAAATGGGCATTTGATAAGGGAAATTACCAAAAGGCAAACCTTCAGCCAAGGAGCCGCAAAACAATACATAGCTGTGAAGCATGGCTCTAACATCCCCGGAAGCACTCAAATCGGTGGGTGGACTTTGGTAGTCCCAAAAGTAAAGGGTAATACTGAAAATGCTGAATGCAAGCCAAATAGCTGTATTTTTCCAACGTTTCTGGAGCAATAAAATGCCTAATGCCAATGGAAAAATAAAAAGCCCGTTTCCGCTCGTAAACATTCCCATAAAGGCCGTAGGCAACGCCCACCACCAGTATTTATCAGCGCGACTGAGTCTCCAAAACGTAAGCATGGCCCAGGCAACTACCCAACTATTTTGGATAGCAGCCATGCCCCAAAAGGCATTTTCCCAAAAAGCCAGCGAAAACCAAAAGGTAGCGATGGGCAAAGCATACCACACAGCACCCGCCAGGGGTTTAAAAAAACGAGTCAGCAACCACCAAATCAGCAATAGAGCCAGATTCCCAAAAAACATCAAGTGCTCGTAATTGATGCGACCAAAGATTTTGTAGTCAATGATGGCAACTAAACGGGTAAGCGCAACGCGGTGCTCGTTGTGTTGTCGGTAAAGCTCATAGAGTTTGCCCCCAAAGCTATCGGCCATTTCAAAATTCAGGATGGTTGCTTTGAAGGCATGGTCATCCCATTTTGGAATATTGATGGCATAGCGATTCCAAAGCTGATAATAGACAAAAATCAGCGCAAAGGTGACGATTAAGGAAGCGAATGCTCGTTTGTTCATCAGCACAATTAGTGGATGAGTGAAGGGGTGAATGAGTGAATAATAGAGGCAATATTTGCTGCATCCAATCCCGATTGTGTCTGATGATAACTTTGGCTGCCGTAACGCCCGTTAGGGTATCCCTGCGCGGTCAGTGATTTGAAATTTTTGGGATGAATACCGGCTTCTAAAAGTTTGACCGAAAGTTGTTGCGCCAATCCGCCAATACTGACGTGTTCTTCCACTACCAAAATATTTTCCACTTTTCGTAAAGCTTCGGCAGTAGCGTTAGTTAGTTCAAGAGGAAGAGTAAGAGCCGTATACACGTCACATTCAGCTTGCAATCCCACTTGGATCAGCGCTTTCAGTACATTGGCAACAATAGGCCCTAAGGCAACAATTGCCGTTTGAGCATTGGCCGAGTGACTTATTTGTTTCAATGACCCCGAAAGTTCAGCACCTTCAGGAGTGAGCGAGCCTACGCCAAGGCGCAAATAGGCGGGGTGTTTTTCGTGGAGAATTTGGGTTAAAACGGGCTCTACTTCATCGCTGAAGGCAGGAATCCACGTTTTTACGTTTTGCAGACTGCTCAAACAGGCCAAATCTTCAATGGCGTGGTGTGTGCTGCCCATGATGCCGTATCCGTATCCACCGCCGTTCCCTACCAAAAAAACGGGCAGATTATGCAGGCAGGCATCGTTGCGAAATTGTTCCAGACAGCGATAAACTACAAACGGCGCAATGCTGTAGCAAAACACTTTGTAGCCTTTGTAGGCCATCCCTGCTGCTACACCTACCATATTTTGCTCGGCTACGCCGGCGTTGATAAAACGTTTGCCCAGTTTTTTCTGGAGATTCTCAAGGGCATTATATCCCAAATCGCCCGTAATGAACACGACGGATTCATCGGCAAGTGCTAACTTTTCTATAGCGGCTGAAAATTCTTTACGCATAACTTTATATATCCTTTTGAGTAACCTCAGTCAATGAAGGAGTACTAAGAAGTTGATGAAACAGGTACAAATTAAGCGAAATTCAAAAGGCTACCCAAATCCGGTTACATTAGTGGGTAATATTACTTTCTTGAATTGCGTCAAAAGTGAAGGGCTGCCAACGGATTGTCAACACTTTGTTTTGTTCGGTTGCAATACCGATTTGATACTTGCCGGTGGGAAAATGCCTGTATGTTAAACTCGCGTGAAAAACAGGGTAGTAATAGCTTTGCCCAAGTAAAAAAAATCGAATACTTCGCCGATTATATAACGTATGAATAAGGTAGGTAGTTGATTTTTCTTTGTTTTTGAATGCAATGTAACAGTCCTTTCCCCACCCAAAATGATTGACGGAATCGGCTTTACCTTCAATCGATACTGTTTTTTTATTCTCTAATTTGCTGATTTTTAAACCCTTAATCATTTCTTCTTTATCAATTGTTCGGCTAAAGGGAGATTGTGTGATAGTATACCCCAAGTTGCTTTTAGCCTGCTCCATAACAACTCCCGACGCTCTTTCCCAATAAGAAGTATCGCGATAAATGAACCATTCATGGGCAGTAGCCCAATTGTACTGACCTGAAATATAAATACGCTTATATTCTGAAAATACAGCATAAAAATTGAAATAAGAAAGAAGCCAAAATCCTATCAAACCGCCCAAAAACAGACTATATAAGTTGGTACGCTGTTTTAGAAAAGGAAGCAACGACAGATAGCCTAAAACCAAAACTGCTACTGAATTGATGCGATAACGGTTGATATACAGCAGTAATTCGTCTTTATTAACTCTCGAAAAGCAAATCAGCAATCCGGTTAAAACAAAAAAAGTAAATCCTCCAAACAAAAAATCGGATAGTGAGGAATTGGGCGTGCGCAAAGAAATAAAAAGAGATTTGAATGAACGATAAAAAACGACGCAGGCAATGATTAAAACGATTCCACCACCGACTAAAGACTCGATGTCGGTAGAGGTCAGAAATTTAGGCCAAGATTCATCCCAATTAAGTGCCGAGCCGAGAAAGACCAAAAAATTGGCAAATACATAAAAAGGATGTGTAATAATGTTTTGAAAAGGATTATTACGGCTTTGTATTTGCACATACTCCTGAAAATAAAAGCCTATGATAAGTGCAGAGATTGCAATCCAAATCAAGGTATATTTCCACCGTTTTTGTATGACTAATAATCCTAATCCTGCCATTAAAACCACAATGCCGTTGCCAAACGTATACGTACAAAGTGCGGCACTGGCAAGAGCTAACCAAAAGTGCAGACTGCGACGAGTGGATAACCAATGAATAGTAAGGATGGCAAAAAAAGAAACGGAATTATAGGCCAACGTAGCCGCAGGCCACAAAACTCCATCGTACGAATAGCAGGGCTGAAAAATAATCAGCGAAATGGGCAACAGATAGAGTAATGAATAGCCTGCCGTTTTCAGTTGCTTCCAACACACTATGAAAATACCGAGCAGCGACAGATTTCCCAGTAAAATAATTAAGTAAAACGAGACTTGACCCGTTAGCAGATATTGTATGAGTACAACAATTCGTGTATAAAAAAGGCGATGCTCAACAAACTGCGCCGTTAACAAAGATATTTTTTGGGCGTAATCATTTCCTGCCGAAACATACTTGGAAAGAAAATGAAGGATTAGTTCAAAGTCATCTCCCTGAGGCACATTTACGGCAAAGTATCCCAGAAAAATACAGAATACGGCGATAGGAAAAAGTAAAAATACCTTGATTAGGAGTGGATAACCACTTATTTTTTTCATTTAGTATAAATCTGAACGATATATAAGGAAGGTCAGACGTTTACTTCTTTCTCTGTTTCACCAAGGTCATAATCTCTTCAGAAGTGCGGAATGTTTTTTCTCCTTTTTGAATTTTAGTGCGTATGAATTTGGGTCGTTTTTTAGTCTCTTCAAAAATCTTGCTGATGTATTCGCCGAGGAATGAAATGCCCAGCAGCGTTAAACCGCCAAATAATACAATTAGAATAATGACGGTAGTAAAACCTTGTGGTGTATCAGGGGCAAAAAAGTATTTGGCCAAAATCTGGTAAAAAATCCCCAGAATAGACAAACCTGTGAGCATAAAACCGGCGTAGCTCATCAATTCCAACGGAGCAAAACTGAAGGAGAAAATAGCTTTCTTAGCCCACCAGATATTTTTGTGCCAGTTGTTGGTCGAAACTCCAAACATTCGTTCCGGGCGGACATAATCCACCCCGGTTTGTTTAAAACCTACCCATGCCCGGAGACCTCGTAAAAATTGTTCCGTTTCGGGCAAAGCCACCAATTCTTTAACCACCTTGCGGTCAATCATCGAAAAGTCACCGGCGTCTCGTGGAATAGGTACGTAGCTGAGGTTTTGAAAAATCTTATAGAACGTCTTGTAGAAAAAGTGAATATGGGGTTTCATTTCGCGTTGCACCCGTACCCCGTATACTACATCGAAGCCATTGCTCCATTTTTCATAAAACTGCGGAATAATCTCGGGGGGGTCCTGCAAATCGCCGTCCATGAGCACTACGGCATCGCCCGTTGAAATCTCCATGCCGCTCAAGAAAGCGGATTGAGAACCAAAATTACGCGAGTGAGTAATTCCAATCACATTGGAATCTCGCTGACAAATCGCGTTGATTACTTCATCCTGATTATCCGGAGAGGCATCGTTGACAAAAATGATTTCGTAACGTACTTTGAGTTCATTAAATGTTTTTACCAACCGCTCGTACATAAACGGAATGGCTTGAGCATCTTTGTAACAGGCAATAATGGCCGTAATGACCGGATTGAGTTTTGGATTAGTAAAAGCCGGCAATATATCAGCTTCGTACTCATGAGCTTCCTGCCATTCTTTAGTTAAACGTAGTCCATTGCTCAATGAAGTGCGAGCTTGCCAGCCCAGATCTTTTTGAGCTTCGGATGGGTCTCCGTACCAGTCGGCTAAGTCCCAACCACGGTTGGGCATACTGCCCCAAGTGGGAGGCTGAGTCTGACCGAAGGTTTGACCCGAAATGTCTACCAACTCGCGCATAGTGGTTTTTTGCCCGGTGGCGATGTTGTATGATTTACCTGAAATAGTGCTGTTGACTTGTAATGCTGCGTCCAAAAATGCCTCTATGCAGTCGTCTGCATAGACAAAATCGCGACTGATATCGGGCGAAACGAGCGGAGGGTAGTTGCCTTTCCGTGCTTCTTCCACCAATCTTGGAATCAGGCGATCAGGTTCTTCCCAAGCACCATAAATCGAATAGAGACGTAAATTAAGAGCTTTACGCTGATGAACTTTAGCATAAAACTCAATCAAATAAGCCGCCGAGACTTTAGAAACGGCATAGTGGCTATTGGGTTTTACGGCATCGGTTTCTTTGGGAGCAGTGCAGTTGAAGCCATATTCAGAACTACTGCCGGCGTGAATATAAACCGTTTCGTCGGTGCAACTTTCGAGAATATTGACCGTACCGATAACGTTGGTTTCGTAGGTAAGATTGATGTTTTTTTGCTTACTGTAAGCACCATAAGCCGCCAAATTGAAGACGGTGCGGGGCTTGTACTGTTCAAAAATCTGTTCAACGGAGTTATTGGATAAAATATCGCAATGGACGATATTTTCAAACGGCACATCCAACAGTTTCAGCCGCCAAGCTTTGGTAGCATCGTGGGTGAGGGCATAGACATCCTTCCGAACGCTGAAAATATCTTTAAACAAATTGGCTCCGATGAAGCCACTTGCCCCATAAACGAAAATAGGGCCTTTGAGTTGGTGTATTTTATCTTGGTAAATCAAAATAGTCTAATTTGTCACGCCGTAGGCGTCTAAAACATCGTTTTTCGCTTGTTCGTATTGCGCATCACTCATGGGCAAATAATGCCACTCCATGCGATTTTCCATGTAGGATACTCCTTTTCCTTTGACTGTGTGCGCAATGATAACCTTAGGCAAACCATTGGAACGCTTTTTTACAGTCTCAATCACTTCAATCAATTCAGCAGGGTTATGCCCGTCGGCCTCAAAAACGTCAAAACCGATGGCTCGCCACTTGGCGGTATCTGCGGAATCACCAAAAACATCGGCGGTGTTTCCAAAGCCCTGCAAACCGTTTTTATCAATGAGAACAATCAAATTATCCAACTGATTCTGAATAGCATAATGTGAAGCTTCCCAGGTAGTTCCTTCGTTTGTTTCGCCGTCAGACATGAGCACGTAGGAAAATGACTTTTCGCCTGAAAGTTTGTTGGCGTGGGCAATACCGGTGGCAATGGGCAAACCATGACCCAGAGAACCCGTAGCAAAAGGGATACCTGCGTGTTGATTGGGAGCGGGGTGGGCGGGTAAACTGGTACCATCCAGATAAAATGTTTCCAGTACCTCGTCCGAAATTTCACCTAAATGGTTGAGGGCTACGTACAAAGCCGCCGCTGCGTGTCCTTTGGAAAGCAGAAAGGAGTCTTGAGCACGTTTTTGGTTAATTAAAGCGGCAATCAATAAATCAATGCAACTCAATGAGCAACCAATATGGCCCGCATTGGCTTTTTTATACAAACCTAAGACTTTGAGACGAAGCTCGCCACTGAGTCTTAAATAGTCTGTTGCGATGGCGTGTGTTTCGACCATTAGTATCTTTTTCCTTTCAAATCTGTGAGTTCAATTACCGTACCGTCTGCTTTTTTCAAACGTATCTTATCTACATTGACGGTGTCTAACTTTTGCACAAAGATACCGTCTTTTGGCAAATACAGGTTAAAATATTGCGCATCTACCACCGAATAAGGCAGATAAGTCCTGTCCATGGGATTGTCAAACTTTGCCAACGGAGCTGGTAATAAGAGCGTATCCCCCTTTTGATAGAGCTTTTGAGCTTTTTGAGCCGCGGCGTAATGAGGGTTGGGTTGCCGAGGTTCGGTACGGTAGTTGTACTTGGGCGAACGGTCGGCGTAAATGATTTGTAGGGTTTGGATTACAAAAAACAGTTGAATTCCGAGCAGTATCATAATGCCCAACTTTAAGCTGTTTTTTGCCTCCCGTAATCGCCCTAAAGCAATGCTTGCCAAAATGATTACGTAAGGAAACGAAAATCCAGAGTAACGTTGAGTTAGGCCATACGTATGTCCACTTCTTACCGCGTTAAAGATAAGAAATGCCGTTGGAACAATCCCGATAATGAGTAAGAACCAAAGGTGTTTTTTGGAGTAAACAGCACTTTTGCCAACCAAGATTTCCGTTGTCAAATAAGTTATGAAAACACCCGATGATAACACCCAAAAGCCAAGCGTTTTGTCTTTAAACAGGAATGAACTTAGCCCTAAGCTAATGACCGATGCAATAATGAACCAATTGGATTTAGGATGTTTTCGTTGCGAAAAGCGGTACGACAGAATGAAGAGCAAACCAATGATGAATGCCAAAACTATATTTTTTTTTCCTTCTAATTTATCAACCAACCCATTGGTAAATATCCACATATCACTAAAAATGGGCAGACTTTTTTGAAACACATTGCCAAACGTGGCGGGCAGAATTATTCCATACGGATTATTATACGGTCGATTTAGCGCACATTCAAGGTAGACTTTGGATTGGTGATTGAGGCTGAAAAGCGTGTATTGTCCGCCACCGTAGATAAGCCACCACGCGAGCCCTGAAACTGCAAAAATTCCCGCGACTCCAAAGGCAACCCAACTTTTGAATTTGCGAACGAAGAAGAGAACATAAACTCCGTGCGCCAATAAAACAGAAGCGACTAAAAAGTGTGAATAAAGTCCTAAAAGTGCCGAAATACCGTACCAAATGTACCATTTTAAAGCAGATTCTTTCTTCTCATCGGCTTCCAAAGCACGAAGGAGACAGTAAGAAGCAAACAATGTCAAAAAGAAGGTCAGTGAGTAATTGCGAGCCTGTTGGCTATAAGCAATAAAAAAAGGTTCAATAGCCGCTAATGTTGCAGCCGTCAAAGCTAATCCGTTGGATTTGAAGAAATGTTTGGTAAAAATAAAAAGTAAAAAGACCGTCAGAACACTAAAGAGAACGGATAAAAGCCGGGCTGAAAAGTCAGAAATACCGACAATGTTGAGCCAGGGATGTAACAATAGATAGTAAAAGGAGCTATTGCCAATGTCACTGCGGGTCATAGCTTCGTAGTAATCAGGCAATTTTTTCTCGTGCCAAAATTCTTGGTTTGTATAGACTAATTTTCCTTTGCCAAATACCTCTTTTTGGTTGCCTCCATCCAAAACAATGCCCTGGCTGACCACCATGGTGGACTTTTCGTCAAACCAAATACCGTGAGCGTCCAAATGATAAAGACGAAGGCCCAAAGCCAGTGCTAAGATAGCTATGAGGCAATAAGAAGTGTACTTGTCGAAGAAAGAAGCTGTTTGCTGTAATGCCATAATCAGACGTTATAGCCGCAAATTTATTGAAAAAAGCTTGGGAAGTTACGATGTTTAATGAGTCACTTTCTAATAAAAAATACTCTTATTATACAAAGCAAATGAAAATAAGCCAAGTTTGCGCTCTTGATTTTAGTAAATAATCCGACTGGAAAACAAAAGAATAGCGCTTTGAATTTGTGTGAAAAGAAGTACTCAAAAAAACATTAAAACAGTTTGTAGTACTGTTGGTTTAATATACAGTATTTGTGGTACGTCAATTGCTTTATACTACTTAAAGAAAAATTTTAAAAACCATTTCGTTTCTACTTGTATGAGTTTTCAAATCAAAGAACAACCCATTGTTTATGATGTTTGCATTGTAGGTTCGGGGGCAGGTGGTGGCATGGCAGCCAAAGTGCTGGCAGAAGGAGGTGCTAAAGTAGCGCTGATTGAAGCAGGACCTTGGTATGACCCCGCTGACCCAAAATACATCACTCAACTTAAAAATCCCTGGGAATCGCCTCGGCGTGGGGCGGGCAATCATCGTCCTTTTGGCGATTTTGATGCGGCTTGGGGTGGTTGGGAAATAGATGGCGAACCCTATACGCGCAAAAAAGGTACTGAGTTTGACTGGTTTCGGTCGCGCATGATTGGCGGTCGCACCAACCATTGGGGGCGTATTTCGCTTCGTTTCGGACCACTGGACTTTAAACGAAAAGATGTAGATGGTTTGGGCGATAACTGGCCAATCGGTTACGAGGATGTAAAGCCTTATTATGACAAAGTAGATAGGCTGGTAGGTGTATTTGGTAGCGTTGAAAATATACCCAACGAACCCGACGGAATCTTCTTGCCTCCTCCTAAGCCGCGTTTGCACGAATTAATGATAAAGAAAGCAGGGAAGAAATTGAATATCCCCGTGATTCCATCGCGACTTTCAATTTTGACCAAGCCTATCAATAATGAGCGCGGCTCCTGCTTTTATTGTTCTCAGTGTAGTCGCGGTTGCCAGGCGTATGCCGATTTTTCATCGTCTTCAGTATTGGTAAAACCTGCGATTAAAACAGGAAACGTAAAAGTATTTACCAACGCGATGGCTCGCGAGGTACTTACCGACAAAGAAGGCATTGCAACAGGAGTATCTTACGTAAATAAAGACAATGGACAGGAATATACAGTACGCGCCAATGTCATTGTATTGGCAGCCAGTGCCTGCGAGACAGCACGGTTGCTGTTGAACTCAAAATCATCACGTCATACCAAAGGGCTCGGAAATTCCAGTGGGGTATTGGGTAAATACCTACATGATTCGACAGGAGCAAGTCGCAGTGCATTTATGCCGCATTTGGTAGATCGTCAACGTTACAACGAAGATGGAGTAGGGGGAGCCCACATCTATTCTCCTTGGTGGCTCAACGACAAAAAGTTAGACTTTCCACGAGGTTACCACATTGAATATGGCGGTGGTATGGGAATGCCCGGCTATGGTTTTGGGTTTGGAATGGAAAACACCAATGGCAAGTATGCGGGCAAAGATGGTAAAATCAAACCAGCAGGAGGCTATGGTCTTGGATTGAAAGAAGATTATCGTCATTTCTTTGGCGCAAATGTCGGAATGTCAGGTCGTGGTGAGGCGATAGCTCGCGAAGATAATTTCTGTGAAATTGACCCCAACGTAGTGGATAAATACGGGATACCGGTATTGCGTTTTCAGTACAAATGGTCGGATTACGAAATCAAGCAAGCCAAACACATGCAGGATACTTTTGAAGAGTTATTGTTGGAAATGGGCGGGATTTTGAATGGTACAAAGCCCGGACCGGAATCCAACTACGGCTTGGCTGCTCCCGGGCGTATTATTCACGAAGTAGGAACTACGCGGATGGGCGATGATCCGTCAAAATCAGTGACGAACCGTTACAGCCAATTGCACGATTCGCGCAATGTGTTTGTCGTAGACGCAGGTACATTTGTGTCGCAGGCTGACAAAAATCCTACTTGGACGATTTTGGCGATGTCTATGCGTGCCTCAGAATATATCATTGACCAACGTAAAAAAGCAAACCTATGAAACGCAGAGATACGCTGAAAGCCTTGTCCCTGAGCGCAATCACGGCGACAATCGCAGGTACGGAAGCTCACGCAGATGTACCTAAAAAGCCCGTTGCACCCCCTTCATTATCTGATTTTAAAAACGGTAAAAGTGCTGCCGAATTGGCTCGTGATGCCAAAATTGCTGCCGAGCCCTTTTTTAGTGTCCACGAAATGCAAACCATACGCTTACTGGCTGATTTTATCATTCCTGCCGATGGACAATTTGGGGGAGCTACCGAAGCAAAAGTGGGTGATTTTATTGGGTTCATTGTAAAAGACATGCCGCAACACCAAACGCCTATGCGAGGCGGATTGGTATGGTTGGATACGCAATGTGCAAAACAATTCGGAAAGAAATTTGTAGCTTGTACAAAAGACCAACAAATTAAAATGTTGGATCAAATTGCTTATCCTGAGCAGGCCAAACCGGAAATGAGTCAGGGAGTTGCCTTTTTTAATTTGATGCGAAATCTGACCGCTACGGGATATTTTACTACAGAAGTAGGTTTTAAATACTTGGGCTACGTAGGCAATCGCCCCAACGCTTGGGATGGTGTGCCCGCAGAAGTTTTAAAGAAGTATAAATTGAGTTACGATTCTTAGATAATTTCAATAAATTGTTGGATTTTTTAATAGCGGATACAATTTTTGTTCCGCTATTTTGTTATTTTACGGAAATACCTCAAAAAAATGCAATTTTGGGAAAAATCGTACTCTGGTTCAGTTTCTCTTTTTCAACCGCTATTGCTTCTGAAAAAAGCAAAGCGGTCATCTCTTTTTTGTTTTTTTTTAGGAAGTACTGCTTTAGCATCGGCCCAACAAATTGCTGATAATCAATGTGATAATCAACCTGGAGTTGGAAGTGGCGGGATGCGTATTACGGATCCCGTTGGTTGTATTCCGCAAACAGTCAAAGTAGCTAATAATCAAATCGGATCTACGAAAAGCCGATATATCTACGATTATAAAGGAGGAAATCCAAACAATTCACAAGTATATAAAACTGATACTGTTACGAGCTTTACATATACAAAGCCTGGGCTTTATATCATCATGCAACTGTCGGAAAGTGCTTTTGGTCAACCCCTTCGAAGTTGTCAGCGAGTTACTATCCAAGACCCGATTCCCCCTACGTTTAGAGTTTTACCTTGTGAAAATGGGAAAGTTACCCTTACTATTTCCAATCATGACCTTACCCAATACGAAGAGTATGTGATTGAATGGGGAGATGGAAATGTGGCGATTATTAATCGGCTGAATTTATCGGCTCAGTACCAGTACAAAGACCTTTCTCCGAAGCAAATCAGTGTACAGGGACGCCACAGCGTTAGCAAATGCGGCGGCAAAAGTGCCCGGACGGTATCGCTTGAAATCGGTACTCAATCTGCTGTTTTGTCAAAATTAGAAGTCCTTGATGCAAATACGGCCGAATTAACAATCTCCAATCCTAATCTTTTTGATTTGGAATTGTATCGTCAGGATGGGGCAGGTCAATTTCAAACCACAGGGAAAGTTCTTAAAAATGCGGATGAAAAAACAAAAGTTGCCATTGATACAACTAAACTCTTTTGTTATAAACTCAAGCCCCGCGACAGTTGCATCGCTTCTTTGGAATCCAATGTTTTGTGCGTGAGCTACCTTATAGCTACTCCTGATATTTCTCATAATACCATTGCTGTGGAGCCCTACCGTTATCCTTCGGAAATTACGAAAATGAGAGTGTTTCGTAACAATTCTCCATGGTGGACCCCTAATTTTACTGACTTATTTCGGGAGGATAATCAAGCTGAATGCGGAAAAAAAACCTGTTACCGCCTGCAATTGGAAACGCGCAACGGTACTGTTTTGTCAAATACGGTCTGTATCGACCCTCCGCCGGCATTGTGTGTTACCTTGACCAATGTCTATGTACCCGATGCTTTTACACCCAATGGTGACGGAGTCAATGACTTTTTTGAAGTAAAAGGAGAGGCAACAAGCGAAATCCAAGTTCTGATTTATGACCGTTGGGGAACACCTGTTTTTCAAAACAGCATTAATGTTCGACATTGGAATGGGACTGTCAATGGACATCCTGCCCCATCAGGAGCATATTTTTATCGTATCAGTGTGACCGATAAAATAGGTCGTAATTTTGTCAAACGAGGATCCTTTGCTTTACTTCGGTGAGGATAAAGTTATCGAAGTCGTTTGTATCGAATTTTACCTGAACGGGCCAATAATAAAATTGAGGTTTCATGAATGACAATTTTACCAAAATCGGCTTGATTTTCACCCAATCTTTTTCGGTGGTAAGAATCGGATTGTCTTCAGAAATCTTAGCCCATTTACGTACTTCTTCTTCTGTAAAAGCGTGGTGGTCACCCATTGCTGAATGTCCTTTTAACGTAAAAAAATCGGATGCAGCCTGCTCAAAAGTGCGGGGCTGAGCTATGCCGGATACCAGCCAGCAGGTTGAATTATACTCTAAATGGGGGTTGGAATCAAAGTAAGGGATAGGTAAAGCATAGTCAAAGGTCGAGAAGAAAATAGGAGTGTTAGGTTGAGTATAACGGTGTATCTCTTTTATTATCTGTGATTTATCTTCTTTAGTAAGCTCAGGACATTTGGTGACAATGACTGCATTCGCACGTTTTGCTCCCTGTTTGGATTCTCTCAAAAGCCCCATTGGAAGTATATGGTCATTGTAAAATAAACGCCCGTAATCAGTTAACAACAAATTAAGATTGGGAAGTATAGCACGGTGCTGAAAGGCATCATCCAATAAAATAATTTGGGTATCAGGTGTTCTAAGTTCAATTTCCTGTAAACCCTGAGCACGCTTTTCGCATACATATACGGGAACTTTGTCCCCAAACTTTCCATAAAGTTGAAGAGGCTCATCACCTATCTCATTGGCGGTAGAGCTGTTGCTGGCCTGACCAAACCCTTTGGTCTTACGACCATAGCCACGACTTAAAATGGCTACTTGAAAGTGTGAATTCAGTAAACGAACTAAATACTCAATGTGTGGAGTTTTGCCCGTTCCGCCTACTGTTAAATTGCCAATATTGATGGTATAAATAGACGACCGGTATACTTTTTTTACGCCTTTGTCGTATGCATAATTACGGAGAGAAGTAATAAGACCATAAAGTAAACTGAAAGGCCAAAGTACCCACTTCATATCATTTGATAACTTTCTTAACATTTTCTTAAACTGACTTTGGCAAAGTAAGGTATTTTTCTCTAAATTGTGCGCTTGCTTACCCCAAACAGTTAATTGCCAATGCCCTTACAAATTCATTATCAGCCATATAAACTGAATTTTCGGTTTGAAGCGGGGACTTCGCGAGGCATTTTGACGGAAAAAATATCGTGGCTTATTAAAATTTATGACGATAGCCAACCAACACTGGTTGGAATGGGGGAATGTGGACCGTTAAGTGGGTTAAGTATTGATGATCGACCTGATTTTGAGGATAATTTACAGCAATTCTGCCAAAATTTTAATCGCCTTGACCTCGAAATTTACAGTTGGAATATTTCTATTATTCTTGACCAACTCATAGGTACTGCCTGGCCTTCCATACGATTTGGGTTTGAATCGGCCATGCTTGACTACCTGAATGGCTGTAAGAGAGTACTTTTTCCAAACGATTTTGTAAATAACGGACGTCTAATCCCCATCAATGGATTGGTATGGATGGGAAGTCAGGATTTTATGCTGCAACAGGTGGAGGAGAAAATTGTAACGGGATTCAATACCATCAAATTGAAAATAGGAGCTATTGATTTTGAACAGGAATGCAGCATTTTGGCACATATTCGGCGTCATTTTTCGGCTCAAGAAATTACGCTGAGAGTAGATGCCAATGGAGCTTTTAATGGGACAAATGTACATGAGCGACTCCAACGACTGGCCGAATTTGATATTCATTCCATTGAACAGCCCATTCAGCCAAAGCAACTGGAATTGATGACTGAGCTTTGTGAAACATCTCCCGTACCTGTGGCTCTTGACGAAGAATTGATTGGTAATTATGATTATGCTGCCAAACGCCGCTTGTTAAAAAACCTGAAACCACATTACGTTATCCTAAAGCCTACGCTTTTAGGCGGTTTTGAAGCCACACGCGAGTGGATTGAAACAGCTCAACGACTTGATATTGGCTGGTGGATTACTTCTGCGTTGGAGTCAAACATTGGATTGAATGCCATTTCACAGTTTACTGCAGAATTCGACAATCCGCTTCCCCAAGGTTTAGGTACAGGTCAGTTGTATAATAATAACATTCCCAGCCCTTTGTTGATCGAAAGAGGGTATCTTCGCTATGATTCTCAGCAATCATGGGACTTTAGTGTGCTGAATTCCAGTCGCATTTCTACTAATGCTTAGTGCTTCAGAATTTCAATTATTTTCAATGCCCATTTTCAACGAAGGGTGTTGAGTATTTGCTCAATGAAACTATTTTCTTTTCAGGTCGTTTTATAATTATAAGGTACTAATTTAAAAACACCATGGAAGAAAACAATAAACTCGACAGAATCATTGAAGCTCGAATGAAGCTGAAAGCTCGATTTGAGGACAAAATGCAGAATACGCCTTCAATGGCTGATGCCCGTCCGCAGGGACAAGGAGAACTTAATCGTCATGGGATGCCAAATACACCTGTGGGACAGACTTTGACAACCAAATGGCCTGTTTTGGATTTAGGCTACCAACCCAATGTAACTCTTGATCGTTGGCGACTTTACATAGATGGGGAAGTCGAAAATCCTATGATTTTGACTTGGGATGATTTTATGTCACTGCCTCAAACCGAAGATGTGTCTGATTTTCACTGTGTTACTACGTGGTCAAAATTGGATATGTCGTGGGTGGGAGTTCGTTTATTAGATTTGGCGGCTTTGGTACGGCCTAAAGAAACCGCAACACATTTAATGTGCTATGGCTACGATACATACACTACGAATGTATCGCTTGAGGAAGCTCTCAAACCTGATGTTCTTTTAGCGCATACCGTCTATGGAGAACCGCTTCCCAAAGAGCACGGTGGACCGGTGCGGATGATAACGCCGCAATTGTACGCTTGGAAAGGCTCAAAATGGATAAAAAGAATTGAATTTTTGTCTAAAAACAAACGTGGTTTTTGGGAAGAACGAGGTTACTCAAATACGGCTTACCCTTGGCGTAATGATAGATACAGCTAAGAGGAGTGTCGAATTAAGAATGTCGAAGTAGGAAATTTTTGCGTGTCTTACCTCTTAATTCTAATTTCCTTTCTCTTCAAGAAGTTAATAAAACAACGGAATTCCTAATTAGAATGATTTTAGAAGTAGTTTCTCAATTGACAGAAACGGCTCAAGCCGTTATATATCTTTTTCGCCAAGACGATACTCTGAAAGCACGTTTGGCCTCATTTTCAAACGCCGATTTGTTGACAGAGGATTTTAAAGCCGAAGCAAAACAGGTTCATGTTTTGTACGAGGGTTCTCGAAAAGTGTTTTTAATCGGTTTGGGTAAATCTCCTAAAGAGGCTGATTTTGTTAAAATTTTGCGGTCATTTTTTTACAAACAAAAGAAAACCCTGCCCGATACTATCGGTCTCAGTTTAATAAAAGGCGGCATTGAATTTCAATGGGTGGAAGCAATCGCGAATGGTTGTATAGTAGGTAGTTATGATTTGGGGTTATACAAAACAGATAAAAGTGCGGAGTTCAATTTCTTTGAACGTACTCCTAAAATTCAATTGGAAACAGCGGAATCAGGCATTGAATCCATCATAGAATCGGCACGAATCGGCGAGATGACCGCTTTGACACAAATTCGTGTCATGGATTTGATGAATGCACCTTCCAACAAAAAGAATCCGTTAGCATTGGCCGATTGGGCAGTGGAGTCGGGGCAAAAATACGGCTACTCAGTCGCTATTTTCGACGAAAAAAAGTGTGAAAAAATAGGATTAAAGGCACTTGTGGCAGTGAGTAAAGGAAGCAAAAATCCTCCCTGTTTTATAGTTATGGAATATACTCATCCACAGGCCACGCAAAAAATAGGCTTAGTTGGGAAAGGAGTAACTTTTGATACAGGAGGGATTTCGCTCAAACAATCCACCAACATGCACTACATGAAGTCCGACATGGGAGGAGCGGCAGCAGTGTTGGGAACCATTGAATTGGCAGCCAAACTTCAATTACCTGTTCATTTAATTGGAATAATTCCCACTACTGAAAATAGTATAGATGGCCTTTCCATCAAACCCGGCGATGTCATTGGAAGTTATTCGGGTAAAAGCATCGAAGTAATTGATACAGATGCCGAAGGGCGACTGATTTTGGCGGATGGACTGAGTTATGCGAGACAAAACTATGAATTGGATTGTATCGTAGATTTGGCTACGCTGACGGGGAGTTGTGTAGCTACTTTAGGGTATGCCGCCGCTGGGTTATTTACGAATAACGAATCACTTGCCCAAAGTCTTTACGAAAGTGGAGTACAAACGGGCGAAAAGCTATGGCGGCTTCCGCTGTGGGATGATTACAAAGACGAACTGAAATCGGACGTAGCAGATGTTAAGAACTTTCATGGAAAACCAATCGCCGGTGCCATTGTTGCGGCTAAATTTTTGGAAGTGTTTGTGGATGAACACGCTAACTGGGCGCATTTAGACATTGCGGGAACGGCTTTTGGTGATTCGGAATTTGGAACTATGAAGTCTGCAACGGCTTACGGAGTTCGTCTTCTGACTCATTGGTTACGACGTCAAGTTTGATAGTTAGTATTTGGTATTTCAGTAGCGTTCTGTTAGTTTTAGGCGTAAAATAGTTTGGTCTCAAAAGTGAGTCACTTTTCAATACGTCCAAATTCATAATTACAAATCTTTTAATTTGCAAAAACTACTATGAAGATACTATTACGCTGTGTTTGTGTCGTTTCGCTGCTATTTGGGTTTAATGCGGCCTATTCCCAGCAAGTGCATCAACGTTGGGAAGTTGGTGGCGGACTTGGTCTGTCGGGTTACTTAGGTGACCTCAACAAATCGGATTTCTTTTCCAAAGACCCCAAATTAAGCGGCGGTGTGTTTGGTCGTTATCATTTCAATAGAAGCTGGGCTTTGCGAGGTGCATTAACATTTGGTAAACTGTCGGGAAGTGATGCCAATTTTGATGACCGAAAAGTACGGGGATTTAAAACCAGCTCTCCTCTTACTGACTTATCGGCGATTGTTGAATACGATTTTTTGGGAAAGAACCGCTTTCGATACGATTCTACTTCTTTTCAAGTACGTTTTAAGCGTAAACTATCCCCTTATTTATTTACAGGTGCAGGTTTAGGTTTTACGAATCCTAAGCCTGATTTCACAGGTACAGCTTCTACTTCTGCTGCTTATAGACAAGGTGCAATTGCAGATCAGGCAGCGAGTTATTCTAAATCTAATTTCGTGATTCCATTTGGAGTAGGTGTACGCTATGACCTTGCTGAGCATTGGGTATTGGGAGTGGAAGCGGGTTTTCGATTGGCATTTTCTGATTATTTGGATGGTGTAAGCCAAGCTGCAAATCCGGGTCGTGAAGACCGCTATAAACTGTCTACACTTTCTATTGCGTATCGTTTTGATAAAAAAGATACGGATCGCGACGGTATTCCTGACGAAAAAGATGCCTGTCCTAAGGAGCCCGGTTCTGTAAAAATGAATGGTTGCCCCGACAAAGATAACGACGGCGTGGCTGACAAAGATGATGATTGTCCCGATACTTTTGGACTTGCTTCACTGAAAGGGTGCCCGGATGCTGACGGTGATGGTATTCGTGATAAAGATGATGCCTGTCCTGATGAAGCAGGACCTATTTCTTTGCAAGGCTGTCCTGACCGCGATAAAGATGGTATTGCCGACAAAGATGATGCCTGTCCTGATGTTGCCGGTTCAGCTTTATTAAAAGGCTGTCCTGATCGTGATAAAGACGGTATCGCTGACAAAGACGATGCCTGTCCGGATGTAGCCGGTCTTCCGCAATTTAGTGGTTGTCCTGATACTGACGGTGATGGTTTACCTGATAAAGATGATGAGTGCCCAACTATAGCGGGCAAAATTGAGCTGAAGGGTTGTCCCGACGGAGATAATGATGGCATTGCTGATAAAGACGATGCCTGTCCAACAGTGGCAGGGGTAGCCATGTTTGCAGGGTGTCCAGATACTGACTCAGACAGTGTGGAGGATGCCAAAGATCGTTGTCCTGATATAGCCGGTAAACCTGAATTTGAAGGTTGCCCTGATGCTAAAACATTGAAGGCAATCATTAAAGCGGCAGAGCAGAAAGCGCGCCTTGAAGCAATAGCCGCTAAAAAACAAGGGGTTAAAATTGACGAGTCGCAAAAAATAATGGATGTGCGTGTTGACCCTATTTTGTTTGAAACCAATAGCGCTGTTATTCAATCGGTCTATAAAGCTACGTTGGACAATATTGCAGATTTAATGGCTAAAAACCCCAGTTATAAAATTCGCATATCGGGTCATGCTGACAATGTAGGACCTGATGATTACAACCGTAAACTTTCAGAAAAGCGGTCGAAAGCTTGTTTTGATTACCTGCAATCCAAAGGAGTAAGTGCAACTCGAATGGCTTTGATAGGTCTTGGAGAAGGCGTTCCTGCTGCTGATAACCAAACCGAAGAAGGTCGTCAGCGTAACCGACGGGTGGAAGTGGAAGCGTTTCGTCAGTAAACTTGACTAATAAATCACATTACAAAAATCGGACCGCCGATGCGATCGAATGGAATATGTCCTGTTCGACCGCATCGGCGGTCTGATTTTTGCGTTACAGATTGGAAATCTCACTTCATTATGCGGCAATTTTTGAAGTATTTTCTTAGTCTGCTCTTGATGCCCCTTTTAGCCAAAGGACAGGACCGTTTGGAAGTCGGTAGTTTTTTGGGTGGAGCAGGCTATTTAGGTGACTTAAATAAGTCCGATTGGGCTTCAAAAGAACCCAAAGCAGCATTTGGATTTTTGGCTCGGTATAATCTTTCGGATTATATTGCCTTAAGAGCCTCGTTTTTGCATGGAAAATTGTCTGGACGTGACAGTCATTATCCTGACCGTGCTTTTCGAAATTTTTCCACTGTTTCACCCATAAATGAACTGACATTACAAACTGAATGGCATATATGGCCGTTGATACAACCTCGAACATCCCATTTTTTCAAGCCTTCCTTTTCACCTTTTTTATTTGCAGGAGTAGGAGTTGCTATTACTAATCCACAGCCTGATTTGAAAAATATGCTCGTTGAGAAACCTGAGTTTGTGAAAGGGGCAGAAATTGACCGAAATGCTAAGTTCAGTTCTGTGCATGGAACTATCCCTTTTGGGGCCGGTTTTAAGTATAGACCTCACTACCAATGGACGTTTACCGTAGAGGCAGGTTTTCGGTTGACATTCTCCGATTATTTGGACGGAATCAGCTTTGCAGCCAACCCTGAGAAATCTGACCGGTATCAATTTTGGGGCGTAACTGTAGCCTATCGTTTTCGCAGGCAACCGTTTGGGTTAAAAAAACGCAACCCAATGAAATGCGATATAATACAGGAATGAGTACTTTTAACTTTCTTATTCTCGACTTTTATGAAAAATATTCTTCTCCATCTTCGAATTCCTTTTTCTTTTTTTCTTCTACCAATTTATTTGTTTGCATTGAGTCAATCACCTGCTGTGGATGCTGCAAAAGCAGGGTGGGTATTTTTTATTTTGCACTTTATGCTTTTTCCTGCCAGCAATGCCTACAACAGTTACTATGACAAAGATGAAGGCAGCATTGGTTTGCTGGAAAACCCTCCTCCTGTGACAAAAGAACTGCTTTATACTGCTTGGGTTATTGATGTATTGGCACTGATTTTGGGTTGGATGTTTGTT
The DNA here is from genome assembly GCF_027484545.1 of Runella sp. Lineage (GTDB taxonomy): Bacteria > Bacteroidota > Bacteroidia > Cytophagales > Spirosomataceae > Runella. Next base: position 27,958 of record NZ_JAIXST010000129.1, read on the forward strand.
GGTGAATTTTTTGTCATCTTCCTATTAGTATACGGTCTGATTTCCAAAGCATACAGTCACCCTGCGATACGGCTCAAAAAATACCCCGTAATAAGCTGGTTTGTCGTTACACTTTTCCAGGGAACGCTTACCTATTTAGCAGTTTATCAATCAATAACTGCTGATTTTCAAATGAGCCAATTAACTGATTTTGATATTCTTTTGCCGGCGTTCATCTGTACCTCAAATTTATTGGCGATTTATCCCCTAACACAAGTATATCAGCATGAAGAAGACGCTCGTCGCGGGGATATGACCATGAGTCGATTATTAGGAATTCGTGGTACCTTTCTCAATGCGGTTTTCTGGTTAGGACTCTCGGGAGTGGGTTTTTTAGTCTATTTTGGCTTTACTTTCGTGATAATTTTGCTGTCGCCTCTACTCGGCTTTTTTGGATGGTGGATGTTGCAAGTTTGGAAAGACGAATCCAAAGCAAACTTTAAAAATACGATGTGGCTAAACCTATTAGCTGGGGTTTGTTTAACTATTTTTTTTGGTGCATTATGTTTTTTGAAACATTGATTTTCAAATGGTTGGACTCTTTTGTTAAAAAAATATGAATTTTTTTCGGCCACATACTTGCGTCATATAGCTAAAGGGACTACTTTTGCACCACCAAATAACACTTGGTCAGCCCAAAAGTTAGGCATAGATACATAAATGCGAAAGTAGCTCAGCTGGTAGAGCGCGACCTTGCCAAGGTCGAGGTCGCGGGTTCGAACCCCGTCTTTCGCTCAAAGCACCGCCGAAAACGGTGCTTTTTTTGTCGAAAAGAATATACCACCCGCCGGGGTGGTGGAACTGGTAGACACGCAGGACTTAAAATCCTGTGAGCCGAAACGCTCGTACGGGTTCGATTCCCGTCCCCGGTACCTAAAGTACAAAAAAGAGAAGCCTAAAACGTTGTAAAAGAGCGATTTAGGCTTTTTTATTTGCCTTTGTTGGATCAAGACCAAAAGTTGTGGAGTGCGTTGGGTTTTTTTAGGTTTGTGCCTTTAATCAAATTCGGCTTATTTTGGAAAGTTACCTTGCTTTAGTAGATTATCTCGGATCAAAGCCAAAATTTGTGGAGGACGTTGGATTTTTTTAAGTTTGTGCATTTAATCAAATTCAGCTTTTTTTGGAACGTTACTTACCTATCGTACGTAAGAACTTCTGCCTTTTTTTGTTGTGTTTGGCAAGATTCATGCTTTCTTTTGCGTTGAGTAAGAATCAACCAAAGCATCCTCATGAAAAAAACAATACAACAACTCACCTTCTTTTTACCCTCTGTAAACTTCAAACTACAAATTTTAACATCAATATTGCTCACATTTTGCCTTCTTTCTGCTTCTTACAATCTTCAGGCACAACGCGAGGTTCAGTATTCGCAATATCTGGTTAATCCGTTATCTATCAATCCGGCGGTAACCGGTGTTCGTGAAAATTTTCATTTCAATGCGATACTTCGCCGTCAGGTGATTCCAGGCGTTCAAAGTTTGCCCATTACCCAATCGTTTGCCATGGACGGCAGCGTTGGAAATGGGAAAGTGGGTTTAGGACTACAGGGGTTGAATGATCGGGTTTCTTTCAATACCGCCGTTTTTGGAAGCATTAGCTATATTTTCAAAATTTCTGACTACCAAAAAATTTCGATAGGAGCGTTAGGGGGAATCAACGTTTTACCTTCCCGCAACATTATCAGTACGGGAGGAAGTATCAATAAAGCCCTTGCCAGCGCTGGAGTGGGAATTTATTACCAGGATGAGACGTTTTTTGGAGGGGTATCTATGCCGGAAGTACTTAAACAACAATACGAATACAATAACACCAGCGGTTTGCTCAACTACCAACGACCTATATTTGTGCAGATAGGTCTAAAAAAAGAGTTGACAGAAGATATCAAATTGACACCATCTATATTATTGACCAAACCCGAAAACAGTAAAATAAGGATGGATGTAAATGCTCTTCTTAATTATAAAACCCGTTTTATGGTGGGGGCATCAATTCGATTTGGTACAACTACGTACTGGCAAGGATTGCTTGCGTACGACTTTTCTAAGAACATTCGCATTGGATATACCTACAATTCGCGCCGAGTGGAAGATTTTAATGGACAGACATCTTCTATTTCCGGGGTAGGTAAAGGGATTCACGAAATTGTTTTTACACTTCAGCCCAATCCCCGTTCCGAGTAGATTTTTGCTAAAACTATACGATTTTTGCAACTTATTACAAATTCATAAGCTAACTTTGCCCGATTGAAACTAAGTGGTTTTTAAATGGAAAAATACTCATATATAGCGAATTCGGAAGCAGCGTACATAGAGGAGCTGTACCAAAAATTCCAACAACAACCTGACTCAGTGGACTTGAGTTGGCAACGATTTTTTGAAGGTTTTGAATTTTCAATTAAATACGGAGAGAATAAACCTAAAGTAAACGGAAATGGCTCTGCAACGGTAGAAAAGCCCGTTTCAGCCAACCATACTCGCAAAGAAATGGAGGTGGTGCACCTCATCAGAGGCTATCGCCAACGGGGGCATTTGGCCTCACAAACCAATCCGCTCGGGCCGCGTAAAAATCGGTACCCGGAGTTGGAATTGAAAGATTTTAACCTTTCAGATGCCGATTTAGATGCTGTATTTGAAGCGGGTATTGAGGTGTTTGGACGTGCCGCAACTTTGCGGGAAATTGTAAATGCGCTTCAAAAAGTCTATACAGGAAAGATTGGTTTTGAATACCAATACATCCGTGATCGTAAAGCAAAAAGCTGGCTTCGGAAGAAAATTGAAAATGAATATCTCAATTTCAACCCGACCATCGAGCAGAAAAAACGTATTCTCGAAAAATTGAATGAAGCGGTTACGTTCGAGAATTTTTTGCATACTAAGTTTTTAGGTAAAAAACGTTTCTCATTGGAAGGTGGAGAGGCTACAATTCCTGCATTGGATGTGGCCATCAATCTTGGTGCAGAACTGGGCGTGGAGGAAGTAGTCATAGGGATGGCCCATAGAGGTCGTCTCAGCGTACTAACTAACATTCTTCAGAAGCCGTATGAGCAGGTATTCAATGAATTTGAAGAAAACGTCGTTTTGGACGAATTCAGCGATGGCGATGTAAAATACCACATGGGGTACGAAAGTCAAATCGAAACTCCCACAGGAAAACGCGTGAGCCTCAAATTAATGGCCAACCCCTCTCATTTGGAGGCTGTCAATCCTGCAGTGGTAGGTTATGCCCGTGGCCGTGCCGATGAGCATTACAGTCACATTGCGGGCCAGGATAAATACGACCCCGTTCTGCCTATTTTGATTCACGGCGATGCGGCCGTAGCTGGGCAGGGTATTGTATATGAGGTGACGCAGATGTCAAACTTGCCTGCTTATTACACAGGAGGCACGCTTCATTTTGTCATTAATAATCAAATCGGGTTTACAACTGACCACGAAGACGACCGCTCTTCCATTTACTGCTCAGATATTGCCAAAATTGTAGACGCTCCCATTTTTCACGTCAACGGCAATGACCCGGAAGCGGTGGCTTTTGTGATGAAAGTCGCTATTGAGTTTCGTCAGGAATTCAACCGTGATGTGTTTGTGGATATGGTTTGCTATCGTAAATATGGCCATAACGAATCGGATGAGCCGCGTTTTACGCAGCCTACCATGTACACCAAAATTTCTCAGCAGCTTAACGGCCGGGATTTATATTTGAAAGTGTTGACCGAGCGCGGAGAATTGGATGCGCAAATTGCGGACCAAATGCGGGCTGAACTGGAAGGTGAATTGCAGGATTTATTACAGAAAGTAAAACAAAAGCAACTTCCTTACGAACGCCCTAAATTGGAACGCGATTGGGCGGAATTGCGTCGTTCGGTTCCCGAAGATTTTGAAGAATCTCCCGCAACAGGAATTTCGAAGGAAGTAATTGAAAAAATAGGAAATGCGCTTACTTCGTTGCCCGAAGGTTTCAAAGTATTGAAGCAAATCGAGAAAGTGATTGAAGAACGCAAGCAGATTTTTGCGGGCGAAAAGCCTTTCAACTGGTCGGCAGGTGAGCTTTTGGCGTATGGGTCTATTCTTACGGAAGGAAAAACCGTGCGGATGACCGGGCAGGATGTACAACGCGGTACTTTTTCGCACCGTCATGCCGTTTTGCACGATTCAGAAACCAACTCCAATCACAACAGTTTGTCTTATGTAGGTGAAAGGCAAGGCAAGTTTGAAATCTACAATTCGTTACTGTCGGAATACGGGGTAATGGGTTTTGAATACGGCTATGCCATGGCTAACCCTCATGCTTTGGTCATTTGGGAAGCTCAATTTGGAGACTTTGTCAACGGAGCTCAAATCATGGTGGACCAGTTTATCGCTGCTACTGAATCAAAATGGAATGCAATGAACGGCTTGGTAATGCTTTTGCCTCATGGGTACGAAGGACAGGGCCCTGAGCACTCAAGCGCCCGTCCGGAGCGCTTTCTGATGCTTTCGGCAGAGTACAATATGTACATTTGCAACATCACGACGCCGGCGAATTTATTTCACATGATGCGTCGGCAATTGGCATTGCCCTTCCGTAAGCCTTGTATTCTGATGTCGCCTAAATCGATGCTTCGCAGCCCAGTAGCGGTTTCTCCGATGAGCGATTTTGTTGAGGGGACTCGTTTTCAGGAAACCATCGGTGATACCTATGTTGAACCCAAAAAGGTAAAACGCGTGTTGTTGTGTACCGGTAAACTCTATTGGGATTTATTGGATAAACAACAAAAGGACAGTCGTAAGGACGTCGCCATCATTCGGGTAGAACAGTTGCATCCATTCCCCAAGAAACAAGTGGAGGCTTATTTGGCTCAATACAAAAAAGCCGAGGTACTATGGGTTCAGGAAGAACCGGAAAATATGGGATATTGGTCGTATATTTTGCGTGAGTTTCCCGAAATTGGTTTAGGAAAAGTAATTGCCCGCAAAGCCAGTGCTTCACCGGCTACGGGATATATGAAAGTTCACGCCAAAGAACAAACCGAACTCATTGAACAGGCTTTTCAGCTATAAAACTATATTTGATCACTCAAAATGTTATTTGTGAATATGATCTTTAACAATTAAACTTCAAATAACGATTAACAGATAACAATTAACGGGTAACAGAAAATGTCACAGATCGAAATAAAAGTACCTACCGTAGGAGAGTCCATCACAGAAGTGACGATTGGTTCTTGGGTAAAAAAAGACGGTGAGAACGTCAAACGCGACGAAGTAATATGCAGTTTGGATTCAGACAAAGCCTCTTTTGAAGTGGTTTCTGAAGCAGATGGTATGCTGCATATTAAAGCTCAGGAAGGAGATGTATTGCCCATTGGAGGATTGATTTGTACGGTTGAAACTTCTGCGAATGGTGTGGCTGCTCCTGCGGCAGCCGTCGCTGCACCCGCACCGGTTGCAGCTTCTGCGGCACCGTCTCCTGCTCCCGTACCTGCGTCTGCTCCGGCAGCCGCTGCGAAGGTTGTAGAAATGAAGGTGCCGACAGTGGGGGAATCTGTAACGGAAGTTACCATAGCCAATTGGAATAAAAAAGACGGAGATACCGTTCAATTAGACGAAGTTCTTTGCGAATTGGAATCTGATAAAGCTACCTTTGAACTTCCTGCTGAAGCTGCCGGAACCCTGCGAATTGTAGCCGAAACAGGCGCTACTTTACCTATCGGTGCCGTTATTTGCCGTATCGAAGTAGGTGGCGTTGTTGCTCAGCCAACGGCTGTGAATGGACCACAACCTCCCGCAGCAGAAACGGCAACTGTGCAGCAGGCAGCAAGTTCCGGAAACTATGCTACGGGACATCCTTCTCCTGCCGCCGCAAAAATTTTGGCAGAAAAAGGAATCGAAGCGGCCAATGTATCGGGTAGTGGAGTAGGTGGAAGAATAACAAAAGAAGATGCAGATAAAGCTTCGGCAAGCAGTGCGCAACCTACCGCACCGACTCCACCGCCAACGCCAATGCCTGTTACTCCTCCTGCTGCACCTGTCAGTCAGCCGGCGGCTACTGAAAAAGTGGGACAACGTAGGGTAAAAATGACTTCATTGCGTAAGACGATTGCCCGTCGTTTAGTGGCAGTGAAAAATGAGACGGCTATGCTTACTACCTTTAATGAGGTAGACATGAAGCCAATCATGGAGTTAAGAGCTAAATACAAAGACAAATTCAAAGAAAAGCATGGTGTAGGTTTGGGTTTTATGTCTTTCTTCACCAAGGCCTGTGCCGTGGCATTGAAAGACTTCCCGGTGGTAAATGCGTACATTGATGGAGATGAAATTGTTTATAATGACAGTGCTGACATTGCCATTGCAGTTTCAACGGAACGCGGCTTAGTGGTGCCGGTAGTGCGTCATACCGAGAAAATGACTTTCTCTGAAATCGAAAAAGAAATTATTCGTTTGGCAGGTTTGGCACGTGATAATAAGTTGACCATTGACCAAATGACGGGAGGAACCTTCACCATTACCAATGGCGGTATTTTTGGTTCGATGCTTTCTACTCCCATTATCAATGCGCCCCAATCGGCTATTCTTGGAATGCACAATATCGTTGAACGTGCCGTAGTGGTAAATGGTGAAATAGTGATTCGCCCCATTATGTACGTAGCTCTCAGTTACGACCACCGTATTATTGACGGCAAGGATTCGGTTAGCTTTTTGGTTCGTGTAAAACAAATTTTAGAAGACCCGACACGGTTGTTGTTAGAAGTTTAATAAAATCAATGCTAGTGCAAAGACGCTTGAAAAGGCGTCTTTGCTGTTTTTTGAAATAAGGAATGGGTAAATTTGAGAAATTGATTTTTAAACTTCTTTCGGGTACTTCGGACAAAAACTTTACTTTCGACGAACTTAGAAATGTATTATTACATTTGGATTTTGAAGAAAGAACCACTGCTGGGAGTCATCATATATTTAAGAAAAAAGGAATTGTAGGGATTATCAATTTGCAACGTGACAAGAATAACCAAGCAAAACCTTACCAAGTCAAACAAGTAAGAGATTTTATTGTCAGTAATAAAATAACGACTCAATAATGGCTTCAAAATACGAAATAATTATTTATTGGAGTCAGGAGGATGAGGCATTCTTAGCCGAAATTCCTGAATTAAAGGGGTGTATAGCTCATGGAACGAGCTATGAAGATGCGTTAAAAAATGTTAATCAGGTAGCTTCTGAATGGCTCAAAATCGCTCAGGAAGAAGGGTGGACTATTCCTGTGCCAAAAGGCAGGTTGATTTTTGCTTAAAACTTTTATCTATGCAATGGGAATATTTACAAGTGTACGTTAGTTTAGAGGAGTTAGAACAGTTTCAGGAAAAATTAGACGAATACGGAGAGAAGGGTTGGGAGTTAGTGTCTATGATTTCAATAGAAACCAAAGGTTGGTTAACAAGCCACTCTGAGACCTCAGGTCTATAGGCCGTTTTTAAGAGGCCCAAATCAAAATGATTAATAATATTCATATTCAATTTTATAGTTGAAATCTCTATTAAATTTATAACTCACCATGCAATACGACGTCATCGTAATCGGTTCAGGGCCTGGCGGCTACATTTGCGCTATTCGTTGTGCGCAATTGGGCTTGAAAACGGCTATTATCGAAAAATATAAAACCCTCGGAGGTACGTGTCTCAATGTAGGCTGTATTCCTTCCAAGGCATTGCTTGATTCTTCCGAGCATTATTACAACGCTTCTCACTCTTTTGCCGAACATGGCATCAAACTCGAAAATCTTCAGGTTGATTTTGCGCAGATGATAGCTCGTAAGGCTGAAGTTGTGAACCAAGTATGCAAAGGGGTTGAGTTCCTGATGAAGAAAAACAAGATTGATGTTTATCAAGGGATGGGCTCTTTTGTGGATAAAAATACTGTGAAAATCACAAAGGAAAGTGGAGATATTGAAATGATTGCGGGTAAGAACATTGTCATTGCCACCGGGTCTAAACCTTCATCGTTACCGGGGGTAGTCATTGATAAAAAACGCATTATCACTTCAACCGAAGCGTTGACTCTTCAGGAAATTCCGAAACATCTTATTGTAATCGGAGCGGGAGTGATTGGAGCCGAGTTGGGCTCAGTCTATGCCAGAATTGGTGCGAAAGTAACTTTTATTGAATACGCTCCTGCCATGATTCCAACCATGGACGCCACCATGGGTAAAGAACTGCTGCGTACTGTAAAGAAATTAGGTGCTGATTTCTATTTTAGTCACAAGGTAAAAACGGTTGAGAACACGGGCGATGAAGTAGTTATTACTGCTGAAAACCCAAAAGGTGAAATCGTAACTTTTACAGGTGATTATTGCCTTATGAGTGTTGGACGCCGCCCTTATACCGATGGACTAGCCCTTGAAAATGCAGGTTTAGCCGCTGATTCACGCGGTAAAATTGAAATAGATGAGCATACGCTGCAAACGAAGGTTCCTAACATCTACGCGATCGGTGACGTGATTCGGGGCGCTATGCTGGCTCATAAGGCGGAAGAAGAAGGTGTGTTTGTAGCGGAAACAATCGTTGGACAAAAACCGCATATTAATTATCTGTTGATTCCTAACGTGGTCTATACATGGCCGGAAGTAGCGGGAGTAGGTTATACCGAAGACGAGCTCAAAGCCAAAGGAATTGCTTATAAATCAGGCTCATTCCTTTTTAAAGCGCTTGGACGCGCCCGTGCCAGTATGGACATTGACGGTACCGTAAAAGTGTTGGCGGATAAAGAAACCGATGAGATTTTGGGAGCGCATATTATTGGCCCACGCGCTGCTGATATGATAGCAGAAGCTGTGGTAGCAATGGAATATCGTGCATCGGCAGAAGACGTGAGTCGTATGTCGCACGCGCATCCTACCTATACTGAAGCTTTCAAAGAAGCGTGTTTGGCTGCCACAGGCAACCGTGCTTTGAATGCATAAAGTAAAATTAGTAGCCTCGGTAAATGATATTTCAAATGTGTCATTTACCGAGGGTTTACTCTAAAAAGGTTTTTATCTTCGCCATCTCATTGGCTAAAGAATTTGTGATATTGAACGGAATTGCCGTAAGCGTTAGCTGTTCGTCATAACGGAAAGGTGGGAGCGGAGTTTGAAATGATTCATGCGCAGGATAGATTAGGAAAAGAGCATCAGCGTTGTATTTTTGGCCATAAGCATACAGTTGGTATAAATCAGCCTGCTCAATACTTTGCTTTGGAGCGTTTGGCTCAATCCACTTCCATTTCATATCCAGCACTATCGTTCGATTCCCTTTTCTCAGCACCAAATCAGGGCGTAAATTAAATTGCTTTTTACCTGCGTGATCGTCTATCAGATAATGTAAAGTGTCTTGATAAACTACGTCAAAATCCGTCAAATAGGCTTTAAATCCTTTAGCCACGTAGTTTTCAAAAAGCCGTTCTGTCGGGAACAGTAAGGAGTCATTAGCCTCCTTCCCTGAGGTAGCCCAAGATTGTTGTTGGAGCAATACTTTAGCCCATTGAAGCGCCTTTTCATAGCGCTTGAAATTCCTCATCAATCCTTTACTCTTTTCAAAATCAGCATCTATATTCTCCGAAACAGTTACTTCATCCCATGCAAATCGCAACTGCCGCAATCTTGTTTGATTGGGCAAATGTCTGCTTCGTTTTACTAAGAATAAAAGACACGTTTTTAAGAGTTGATTGGGTAAAATAGCTGCCGAAAATTCATCATGGGCTACGTACAAAGTTTCGGGGTGTGCGTGATTTTGACGATTAAGAAGCCACTTCCCGCGTAAAAAAGGTTGGTTATCTTCTATGGTTATGTACGATTTCTGAATTCCCTGTCTTGTCAATTTTTCCATTTCAGCAATAAAAGCCGATATGAAAACTTCCCAAAGCGGCAAATTAGCGTGGTGTAAATGAGCCTGTGTGAGTGTATGAAAGGGTAAATCAGGAACGTAGCGCAGCATTTTCAACAGACACATTCTGGCTTGGACCGGATTGTCGTTGCGAACTACTTTTGGTAAAATTTCGATTTGAGTACCGTCAGAAGTTTCCAGTAAACCAACTTGTTTTTTTATCCGAATACATTCCCGGCTTTTTTGAATCGTAAAACTTAGGACGGAATCGGCATTTGCCTTAAACGTAAGTTGTTTCAAAAACGCAAACGTAGATTCGGAAACAAAAATGTCCGATAATGTGTTAACCCGTTCAGAAAGAGGGTAATCGCTCCCTCGTCTGATAGAACCATACTCTGAAATAATAAAATGTTGAGGCATACGGGTGCTTTCTTTAGGAATTGCGTACTATGAGGTTTTTAGATACAAACGCTATTGCTAAATTAGTAAAAATCAATTACCTTTGCACCGCAATTGTATGATGGATGATTATTGAGGGGAGTCAAATTCCCCTTTTTTGTTGGCAAAAAATGAACGTAAAAGAAAAAATCATCGCTTTACTTTCCACGCTTTTGGAAGATGATACCTTTTTCATAGTTGAAGTACAGGTATCACCTTCCAAAATCAGGCCGAAAGTAACTGTATTGATAGACAGCGATGCCGGAATAAGTATTGATGAATGTGCTGAGATTAGCCGCAAATTAGATGATTTGATTGAAGCCGAAGAATTGATCCCTCACGCATATACACTTGAAGTTTCGTCGCCAGGAGTAGATTATCCATTGGCCATGCCGCGTCAGTTTCGCAAAAATATTGGCCGTACATTACGAATTGTATTGAAAGATGGAATAGAGAAAAAAGGGCAACTTCAATCGGCGACGGAGGAGGGATTTATGTTGCTGGAAGAAGTAAAAAAGAAGAAAAAAGACCAATTACCTGTTGAGCTGTTCTTTGCATACGCTGATATTTCCAAAGTAGAAGTACAGATAAAGTTTTAAAATAAAGCATTAATAACCGCAACGGCGGATCGTCGCGACCGCGGTGTATCGTTAACAAATAACTATTAACTCTTTCGTAAGAAAATGGATAGTGTAGTATTAATAGAATCGTTTGCCGAGTTTGCTCGCTCCAAAAACATTGATCGTCCAACGATCATCAAAGTCCTGGAGGAAGTGTTTCGCACGATGATTCGTAAAAAATATGGTACAGATACCAATTTTGACGTCATTATCAACCCCGATAGCGGTGATCTTGAAATGTGGCGTACTCGTGAGATTGTAGACGACAATTCAGAAGATATTTGGGAACCCGATAAAATTCCTTTGACCGAAGCCCATAAAATTCAGGATGACTTTGAAGTTGGGGAAGAAGTGGCTGAAGAAGTAAAGTTGGAAGACTTCGGACGTCGTATGGTGCAGACTGCTCGCCAAACGTTGATTCAAAAAATCAAAGATTTGGAAAAAGAGTTGTTGTATATCAAATACAAAGACATGGTTGGCGACCTTCTCACGGTAGATGTGTATCAGATGCTCAAAAATGAGATTATCTGTTTAGACTCGGAAGGAAACGAACTTGTATTGCCAAAACAGGAACAAATTTTTAAGGACAAGTACCGTAAAGGAGAACCCGTAAAAGTAGTAATTCATAAAGTTGAATTAAACAACGGTACGCCTCGCATTACGCTTTCACGTACGTCACCGGTATTTTTGGAAAGATTGTTTGAAACGGAAATTCCCGAAATTTATGACGGACTTATTAATATTCGTAAGATTGTTCGGGAGCCGGGAGAAAGAGCGAAAGTAGCCGTAGAATCTTACGATGATCGCATTGATCCGGTAGGAGCCTGTGTAGGGATGAAAGGTTCGCGGATACACACAATTGTGCGGGAATTGAACAACGAGAATATTGATGTTATCAATTATACCGAGAATCTTGAATTGCTTATCCAACGGGCACTGAGTCCTGCCAAAATCACTTCCATGGTGATAGACCGCGAGACGAAACGAGTATCGGTTTATTTAAAACCTGACCAAGTATCTTTAGCAATTGGTAAAGGAGGTCAGAATATTAAATTGGCGGGCCGTTTGGTAGGAATGGAGATAGATGTATTCCGTGATGTAGAAGGTCAGGAAGACGAAGAAGATGTTGATTTGAGCGAATTTACGGATGAGATTGACGAATGGATGATTGAGGAATTCCGTAAAATTGGTTTGGATACCGCTAAACAAGTGATTAGCATCAGCAAGGAAGAACTGATTCGCCGTACAGACCTTGAAGAAGAGACAGTGGATGAAATCTTAGAAATTTTGCGTCGAGAGTTTGAATAAAAGGAGTATTGAAACTTAAAATGCCCAATACTAACGTGGTTTTAAGCCTTGTTTAGTTGTATATATGTCCATTGTTGATAAATAAATCTGTATCTTTGGACTAATTTTTAAGGTTTTTCCCAAATAACGAATAACCAATAACCCGTACTTCGGTACGAACATTTCCAATATGTCGGAAGAAAAAAGTATGCGCCTTAGCCAAGCGGCTCGAATACTCAACCGTAACCACGCTGCGGTAGCGAGTATTTTAGCGGCAAAAGGGTATAAGGTGGACAACAATCCCAATACCAAATTGAACGCAGAACAGCTTGAATTCTTAGCAAAGGAATTCAGGGCTGAGGCGTTATTGGGGGGAGGCACACCCAAAAAAGAAGAAGTAGCCGTGCCTCAATCTAAGCCTGATGATAGCCCTGTATTGTATTTCCGTACTTCACAGGCCGCTGCTGTCAATACAAAACCCACTGTTGCAGAGCCACAGCCTGAACCGGTCGGAAAGGAGTCTGAACATGCTGAAACATCACCTATTGGTTTAAAAGTAGTTGGTAAAATTGATTTGGATGCTCCCAAAATCGTTTCGCCTCCACCTGCCCCCAAACCTGCGGAAATACCAAAACCTGTGGTGCCTGCTGTGGTTGAAGAAAAGAAAATAGAACCTCTGGTAGTTCCTGTAATTGAAACGACCAAAGAAATTGTTCCAGAAGTAGTTGCAGTCGTGCAACCAGTGTCGACACCTGTGGTTGAAGTCAAACCAACCCCTGTGCCTGAGCCTAAACAGGAAGTAAAACCTGCGGAGGAATTACCAAAACCGGTGGTAGAGCTGCCGCAGCCAAAGCCTGTAGAAAAAGTTGCGACACTTGTAGAAGAGATTTCTGCGCCTGCTGTGGAAGCACCTAAAGTTGTGGAAGTACCTAAAGAAGAACCCAAACCGGAACCGATTAAAGTACCTGTTGTAGAAAATAAAATTGTGGAGAACAGACCAGAATCTCGGGAGCAAAGACCTCCCCGCAGAGAAGAAGGTTTCAGACCGCAGCAGGAACAACAGCCTGCCAATAGGAATTCAAGGCCGCAACAACCGACCCCGCCTGCTCAAAGAAAGCCTGAGCCACCGAAAGAAGTGCCAGTAGTTGAGCCAGAGGTGGAGCCTATGCTGATTGAAGCAAAAGCAGATCCGTTGAAAGGGTTGACAATTTTAGGAAAAATTGAACTCCCTACAGAACGCCGCAGTAATGACAATAGCGCCGCTAATAGGGATAAAGATAAAAAACGTAAACGTAAGCGAGTTCGTAAAGGAGAGAAAGTAATAGAGAATGCACCTGCTAACAGAGGGGCAAGACCTGGCGATAAGCCAGCGAACGCTCCCCGTGATGGAGGTAATTCAAGACCTGTTACTCCTGCACATCCTGTTTCTAATACTACTCCTGCCACGGGTACTAATGCGAATGCCGCTAATAACAATGCAAATGCAAAGAAACCAGCTACAACTACCGGAGGTGGTGGAGCGAACAAAAAAGGTGGAAACAATAACCGACGTGAGCGAAAAGACGAAATTACGCAGAAAGAAGTTGCAGATTCAATAAAGGCGACTAATGCCCGCTTGAGTGGAGGAACGAGAGGTAAAAACTTTGGCGCGGATAAACGACGTGAACGTCGTAAAGTGCGTGCTGAGGCCGAAGAAGGACGCTTAATGCAAGAGCAGGAGGATGCAAAAGTGCTCAAAGTAACTGAGTTTATCTCGGCAAATGAACTTGCTTCTCTGATGGACTCTTCTGTGCAGGAAGTTATATCTGTGTGTTTAAGCATGGGGATGTTTGTCTCTATCAACCAACGTTTGGATGCAGAAAGTATTTCGCTTATTGCCGACGAATTTGGTTTTGAAGTCTCATTTATCTCAGCCGAAGAAGAAATTCAGGGCGATGTTGTATTAGAGGAAGATGCCGAAGAAGATCTTTTGGAGCGAGCGCCTATTGTGACTATTATGGGTCACGTTGACCATGGTAAAACATCGTTACTTGACTATATCCGTCGTACTCGCGTTGCTGCGGGTGAAGCGGGGGGCATTACCCAGCACATTGGTGCTTATAGTGTTAAAACAGAAGGCGGTCGCCGAATTGCTTTCTTGGATACGCCGGGTCACGAAGCCTTTACAGCCATGCGTGCTCGGGGAGCTAAAGTGACTGACGTAGTTATCATCGTAATTGCGGCCGATGACTCAATCATGCCTCAAACCCGTGAAGCAATCAATCATGCTCAGAATGCGGGAGTTCCTATTGTATTCGCCTTTAGTAAAATAGATAAGCCAGGTGCTAATACTGAAAAAATTCGTGAAGCTTTGGCAAACATGAACATTCTGGTAGAAGAATGGGGAGGAAAATACCAAACGCAGGAAATTTCTTCTAAGTCCGGAGTAGGTATTGCTGAGTTACTCGAAAAAGTATTGCTTGAAGCAGAATTACTGGAATTAAAAGCTAATCCTAATCGTCGTGCTTCGGGTACAGTAATCGAAGCTTCACTTGATAAGGGCCGAGGTTATCTGGCAACAATTTTGGTACAAACAGGTACGCTGAAAGTAGGGGATGTTATCATCGCCGGAGCGCACTATGGACGTGCTAAAGCAATGTTTGATGCTACAGGCACTCGTCTCAAAGAGGCAAGACCATCTACTCCCGTACAGCTGTTGGGCTTAAATGGAGCGCCACAAGCGGGAGATAAGTTCAATGTAATGGAGAACGAACGCGAAGCCCGCGAAATTGCGAATAAGCGTGAGCAAATCATGCGTGAGCAAACAATCCGTACTCGTAAGCACATTACCTTAGAAGAAATTGGACGTCGTAAGGCAATTGGAACGTTCAAAGAACTAAACATTATCATCAAAGGTGATGTGGATGGTTCAGTAGAAGCCCTTTCAGATTCGTTGCTTAAACTTTCGACTGAAGAAGTTCAGGTCAATATTATCAATAAGGCCGTTGGACAAATTGCCGAATCTGATGTCAATTTGGCGATAGCTTCTGATGCCATCATTGTAGGTTTCCAAGTGAGACCTTCAAATAATGCTAAGAAATTGGCTGAGCAGGAGCAAATAGAGATTCGTCTTTACTCGGTCATTTACGATGCCATCAATGAGGTCAAAGACGCCATGTTAGGTATGTTGGAACCAACGATGGAAGAAGCAATCGTCGGAAATGCGGAAGTACGTGAGGTCTTTAAGATTAGCAAAATCGGTACCGTTGCTGGTTCTTACGTCACAGATGGTATCATTAAACGAAATAATAAAGTTCGGGTGATACGTGATTTTATTGTTGTGCACGAAGGCGAAATTTCGCAGCTTAAACGCTACAAAGATGACGTTAATGAAGTGAAATCAGGATTTGAATTCGGTGTCAGTATCAAAGGTTTAAATGATATTCAAATAGGAGATATTATTGAAAGCTTTGAAATGAAGGAAGTTAAACGGACACTTTAGTCATCAACTATTCATAAATCAAACAGGCTTTTGGAGACCCCAAAAGCTTGTTTGATTTATGAGCATCTTTTTTAAACTACTTTTGAAACACTATTGTTGCTCATTAAATTTGACACTAAAATGGAATAGGTTGTCATATTTTTGCAGGGAATGTTATATTTGTATTAGTTTTTAACCTAACCCGTGGAAGAAATTCATTCTGATATTGCACATAGTATCCCACAACGCCCCCCGTGGCGTAACGTGATGTTGCTGCTTGGATTAGTATTGTTAGGTATGTCATTGGGTAATCTACTGGCTATGGCAGCTATCATGGCATTGAGTATGCCGCAGGGAGGGATGGGTTTAGAAGATGTTTCTCAAATGCTCCAAAACCCTCAACAGTTCCCAAATTCCTGGTGGTATTTGATGTTGTTACAGGCGATTTCTCATCTTTTTACTTTTTTGATTCCGGGCGTGATCTATTGGCGTTGGTCAGAGCAGCATCGAGTCGAAGAATTTGTGCGTCGACCTTTACCTTCCTATTTGCTTCTCGCAATTGCCCTCTTAATTGTTTTGGTATTTATGCCATTCAACAGCTGGATTATTGAATGGAATGGAAATCTTCATTTGCCGCAAGGTTTGCAACGAATTGAGGAATGGATGCTTCGTAAAGAAGATGAGTTGGCTACTATGACACGGTTTTTAACCAATTTCAGTACTGGAGCAGAGTTAATAGTGGCTTTGGTGGTCATTGCTATTATACCGGCTGTTGGGGAAGAAGTGCTGTTCAGAGGCATTATTCAACGAAAGATATTCCATAAAATCGGTGATATGCACGCCTCTATCTGGGCAACAGCGGCCTTGTTCAGCGCTATTCACCTGCAATTCTATGGATTTGTACCAAGAATGCTTTTGGGAGCTATGTTTGGATATATGTATGCTTGGACACGAAATTTATGGACTCCTATTTTTGCCCATTTTATAAACAATGCAGCCACCGTCGTGATTGTGTTTTTATCTCATCAACAGGTAATTAATTTTGATATTGAGAAGTCCGATTCTGCTGTTTCGTGGATAGTCGCCTTGATTTCATTAGCGCTTACCGCCGGATTACTTCTTAATCTAAAAATGATTTCCCAACGTAGCGCTGCAATCAATGGTATTTGATAATTGGGAAAAAATCTTTGAAACGAGCTTTCAACACCGCGCCGAAATCGTCCGAGATTACTTAGAGCAGCAAGGATTTTCTGCGGTTATCATCAATAAACAGGACAGCAGTTATCATTTTGGAAAATACGAGTTGTATGTTCCTGTGAAAGATGCTATCATTGCTAAAACAATTGTAGTGAATGAAATCTCCTTTGAATAATCTTTCCAATCTTCAACAACGTATTATTGCTGCCATTTTTGGCGTAGCCATTATTTTATCTGCGATTCTCTACAGCGAATGGACGTTTATAGTACTCTTTTGTGCCATCAGCGTACTGACGCAATTGGAGTTTTATAAACTGCTTGGTTTGGATGGAAATCAACCGCTTACTTATTATGGAACTATGTGTGGCGTTTTTATTAATATCATTACTTTTTTGATTGAAAAAGAAGTAATAAGTTTTCAAAACTACTTCTTAATCAGTCCATTAGTGACTATGATATTTTTTATTAAGCTATATAAAAAACGAGACCTTAAACCATTTCAGAATATTGCCTTTACATTTTTGGGTATTATTTACGTTGCTCTTCCTTTTTCACTTTTGAGTGTGTTGGCTATGCGAGGAGGTATATACAATTATGAAATCGTACTTGGATGTTTATTTCTGCTTTGGGCTACGGATATAGGAGCCTACTTTGCCGGTACTTATTTCGGAAAGCGTAAATTATTTGAACGGGTATCGCCTAAAAAATCGTGGGAAGGAGCTGCGGGAGGGGCTTTATTTGCAGCCATAATCGCCTTTATATTAGGAGTTTATTTTAAGACTCACCGCCCCTGGGAATGGTACTGTATTGGAGCGTTGATGGTCGTATCAGGTACTTTGGGAGATTTGGTTGAGTCACTATTTAAACGCAGTATCGCTATCAAAGATTCAGGCAGTACAATTCCCGGACATGGTGGATTTCTGGACCGATTTGATGGATTATTACTTTCTACCCCTTTTATTGTGACGTTTGTTAAAATTTTTTCGTAAGATACAAGTTAGACTTTATAAGAAAGATACCGTTACCTGTCAATTTCAAAAGTAGATTATGCAACAAAAAATTACATACAGTCTTTTCACTTGGGTAACAGTCTTACTGATTAGTGCCTTGGCCTTGCAGGAAGTACAGGCACAGGGGCAGGTGAAAAGCATCATGTTTACGGGGCGGGTAGTGGGTGTAAAAGGAACTCAGACTCTTGGAAAAGCCTATATCTTAATTCCTCGTGCGGGACGAGGTACACTTGCCGACATAGAGGGGTATTTTGCTTTGCCCGTTTTTCCGGGAGATAGTGTGGTTTTCAGTTATTTGGGTTACCAAAAGCAATACCATATCATTCCAAAACGACACATGGAAGAGTCTTATTCGGCCATTATTTTGATGAAGGAAGATGTTAAAACGTTGGCAGAGGTGAAAGTATACCCTTATGCGACGGAAGAGGAGTTTAAGAAGGCATTTATATCTATGAAATTGCCTGATGAATTTGAGCGCGACAATTTGGAAAGGAACACCCGTCAGGAATTGTTGATGCAAATGGCGGCTGCTACGCCTTTGAGTGCCGCAGGGAATTATCGAAACTTCATGGATCAGCAGATATTTGGCCGGGAAAATGCCGCCAACCGAAGCTTTACAACTACTATGCCCTTTTTAAATCCATTTGCGTGGGCGAGTTTCATTAAGTCGGTCAAAAATGGAGATTTGAAAAAGAAAGAATACCGCGAAATTCTTAAACAGGCTCCCCGCGAAAATATTTCACGTCAGGATATTTTGAAAAAATAGTAATCGGCACTTTTTAATACTCAATGTAGTTTTTTAACGCCATCGCAGTGCCATCAAACACCGCAAACGTATTGTAGTTTATCCAATCGCCAAGAATCAGCATTCGACTTTCACTATTGACTGCTTGGTCAAATTCTATGTGCCGGTGGCCAAAAATGTAAAAATCACGGTGCTTTTTACTTTCTTCCTCTTTAGCGTACAGTAACAGCCATTCCTTGTCTTCGCCAAGAAAGACGGGTTGTGCTTCTTTGTCGTGTTTCTTCCAACTGTGCTGGGCCCAGGATTGCCCTAACCAAAGCGCCCAATCGGGATGCATTAAATTCCCAAATGCCCAACGCGCCAATTTACTCTCAAATACCTTTTGGAGTAATTTATAGTTGTAATCGCCCGGCCCTAATCCGTCTCCGTGTGCGATTAAAATGTTTATGGTTTGAGTTGTTGACTGTTCAGGGTTTTCTGTAAACTGTAAACTGTAAACTTTAGACTGTGAACTGTGAACTGTAAACTCTAACGGTCTTCGGAACGTCTTTATATTGAGTTCTTTTTCGAAATAATCAGTCATCCACATATCATGGTTGCCTGGAAAGACAATGATTTCTATCCCGGCATCGGTAAGTTCTCCTAATTTCCCCAAAAAACGTACAAAACCGCGAGGAACCACTCGTTTGTGTTCGTACCAAAAATCAAATAAATCTCCTACTAAGCAAATCATCTGAGCGTCGTGGCGAATGGATTCCAACCAGCGTACTAATCTGCGTTCACGTTTCAAACTTTCAGTATGATTGGGGGCACCAAGATGAAAATCGGAAGCAAAATAAATTTTCTTTTCCGGTAAAAGTGTTACTTCTAATTGTTGAAATGACATGAGAGGCTTTTGAAATTCGGACAAAAATACGGAGATTACTTTACAAGATTTTTCCTAATTTTACGACTCACACAAGCAAATTTTCATGGAAACACCTATTCTCACTAAGTCAGAAATATTTGAAAAAATAGCCGCTCAATTGGGTGAACAAGGATTTAAGGTTGTAAATCAAGATCAAACTCGCCCTTGGGGAGGTTTTTTTGTATTGGACGAATCTCAAACCCCTCAGTTTGCATCTACTTATTTTCCGACAGTTGAGCTATCAAGTCTTCAGATTACTCAAAAATTGAGTCCCAAAATTTTGGTTGTAGCACCCGAAAAGCGGCTTTCGTGGCAGTATCATCACCGTCGTGCGGAAATTTGGCGGGTAGTTTCGGGAATTGTAGGCGTGGTAACAAGCGATACAGACGAAGAAACGCAAGTGAAAACGTATCAGCCCGGAGAATTAATTACACTCCGTCAAGGGGAGCGCCACCGTTTGGTAGGGCTTACTGAATGGGGTGTTTTGGCTGAGATTTGGCAACATACTGACCCAGAAAACCCTTCGAATGAAGATGATATTGTACGCGTACAAGATGATTTTGGAAGATAATGGAAAATTTAAAATACCCCGTTGGACGTTTTGAGTTTGGCAAAACGTACAGTAAAGCCGAAACTCAGGCCCAAATTCAAACCATAAGTGCTTTACCTTCTAAGCTGTTTAATATCGTCAATGTATTGACGGAGGCGCAGTTGGAAACTCCCTATCGCCCTGAAGGCTGGACCGTTCTCCAAACGGTTCACCACATAGCTGACAGCCACATGAATGCCTATATCCGTTTTAAGTTGGCTCTAACAGAAGATAATCCCAATATAAAGCCTTATGAGGAAGCGCTATGGGCCGAACTTGCGGACGGGAAAGCTGCCCCGGTGGATTGGTCGCTTCAATTACTCAAATACGTTCATTTACGCTGGGTGATGTTGTTGAATTCTCTTACGGAGGCAGATTTAGAGCGCACTTATTTCCATCCCGAAAGTAAATTGGTTTATCCTTTACATCAAGTGGTGGCGATGTATGCCTGGCACAGCGAACATCACTATGAGCACATCCATCAACTTTGTATCCGACAAGGTTGGATATAAGGCCAATTAGGAATATTCAGCGGTCAGCAAATCTTTTTGTTTGGTTTTACGTTAAGCTATTAACCATTAATTTAAATTGTAATAATGCCTTCTGCATCTACATCTGATAATATCCTTATGCGGGTATTAAAGTCCGTTTTTTTTAAAAGTGCTACGGGGAAAGCCAGTCGTTATGCCCGCAATACGGGTAGTCTTATGCAGCTTTTACGTGATGTCCTTAATAAGACCAATGCCCTGAAAGGAGCAGGGTACGACGCATTTCGTGAAAAAATTGCTTTATTGGCACGCCTGTTAAAGGCGTACGTAAAAGGAGAGTATCGAACCGTGCCTTGGAAAACGCTTACGCGAATTATTGCAGTTTTAGTATATTTTCTTTCGCCTATAGATGTGATCCCCGATTTGTTGCCTGTGATTGGATTTACAGACGATATCGCTTTGGTCGTTTGGCTTTTCAATGCCATTGCTGATGACTTAAATGCGTTTCGTCAATGGGATACGGAGCGAAATACTGTCTCCATTGACTGATATTCTGCGAAATAGTTGTTATTTTTGCAGAGTAAAACCTTAAAAAAGGGTTAAAATTAAAAAAGATAAGGTAGACGTTGGCCTTATTTCGTTTTATTGATGTACTAATTAGTTGTTGGTAGATAGATACCTATTTTCAAACAACGGATAAATAAATAATCACTAACTGAATTTTCCAATGAATATGCTTTCGATTTTTTTGATTTTAGGTTTAGGAGGACAGGAAGTCATTCTAATTGGCCTGATTGTATTGCTCCTTTTTGGCGCGAAAAAAATCCCTGAACTTATGAAAGGCTTAGGGAAAGGTATTCGCGAGTTTAAAGATGCTTCTAAAGAGGTGAAGGACAGTATCGAAAAAGGATTGGACGAGACTCGTTAATTCTTTTAAAATGGATTCTAATTGACTATCCCGGATAGATGATAGTGCAGTAGGATTGTAATCTTTCTTAATTTCAATCAGAATCAGCAGTAGCCGAAAGACTACTGCGGATTTTTTATTTTGTACCATTCCTGTTTTAACGTCAACCTGCATTGGTTGAAACCCTTTTATTGTGAACTATAATTATTCCTCTCTTAGTGAAGTACAGGCAGACCTTCGAGTCGGTGCGGTTACGTGTCGTCAGCTGGTGGCGTATTATCTGGAGAATATTGGAGAGAAAAATGCGGTACTAAATGCTTTTTTGGCAGTTTATGATGAGGAAGCACTTCAAAGAGCAGATGAAATAGACCAAAAGATAGCGGCAGGAACGGCAGGACGGCTGGCTGGCATGGTCATAGGAATAAAAGACGTATTGTGTTATAAAGATCATGGTCTGCAGGCAGGGAGTAAAATTTTAGATGGCTTTGTATCTCAGTTCACGGCCACGGCAGTGCAACGGGTATTGGATGAGGATGCAATTATCATTGGACGCCAAAATTGCGATGAGTTTGCAATGGGGTCTTCCAACGAGAATTCGGCTTTTGGTGCAGTACGCAATGCCGCCGATATTTCGCGGGTGCCGGGTGGTTCCTCAGGTGGCTCGGCAGTGGCAGTACAGGCAGATATGTGTTTGGCATCGCTCGGCTCTGATACAGGAGGTTCAGTACGTCAGCCGGCAGCCTTTTGTGGCTTGGTCGGTTTAAAACCAACTTACGGACGTATTTCCCGTTGGGGATTGATTGCCTATGGTTCTTCGTTTGACTGTATCGGCCCCATTACAAAAAGCGTGGAAGATGCTGCTTTGTTGCTTGAAATTATGGCAGGTCCTGATGAATTTGACAGTACAGTTTCACAACAATCAGTTCCCTCTTATTCACTTCTTATAGCTTCTTCTCAATCTTCACAAGCTAACTTATGTATCGGATACTTGCGTGAAGGGGTAGAAAGTGAAGCCCTTCAACCTGAAATTAAGCAGGCTATGCAGTCAAAATTGGATTGGCTACGCGAGCAGGGTCACGTTGTAGAGGCAGTCGACTTTGATTTACTGCCTTATATTTTACCTACTTACTACATTTTAACAACGGCAGAATCAAGTTCAAATCTTTCCCGATTTGATGGGGTTCGTTATGGTCATCGGAGTAGTAAAGCAAATGATTTGATGTCTTTATACAAGAAATCACGTAGTGTAGGTTTTGGGAGTGAAGTAAAACGTCGGATTATGTTGGGTACGTTTGTGTTGAGTGCCAGCTATTATGATGCGTATTATACCAAAGCCCAAAAAGTACGACGTTTGATGAAAGAACAAACGGACCGACTTTTTGAAAAATATGATTTTTTAGTGATGCCCACAACGCCTACAACGGCTTTTCCGATTGGTGATAAGACCGAAGACCCGTTGCAGATGTATTTGGCAGATATATTTACAGTTCAGGCCAATGTGGTAGGAAATCCCGCGATTTCGATACCTAACGGAACAGATACCCAAGGAATGTCGATGGGATTGCAAATGATAGGTAAACCTTTTGGTGAAGCTGAACTGTTGGCATTTTCTAAATATGTAATCGAAGGAACACAGGTAGGTGTTGATTCTTCGTTTTAATTGAATAGGAATTTTTCCTTTTACTATAGCCATTGAAAACTCATTGTAAAATGTAAAACCTAACGAGAAAACAACAAAACAATGATGGAATTGAAGCGAATTGTGAGCGTAGGGATGTTGTCGGGACTATTTTTGATTGGAGCAACCGAGTTCGCCCGTACGCAAGAGGTAGAAATAGACACCAGCAGTGTAGAAGAATTGGTACAAGTCGAAATCATGGCTGACTCGACCGTACCTGAGGCATTGATAAGAGAGCGCTTGGCGAAGTTGGAGAGTGAGATTCCATTACGTTATCATAAAGTTACGCATCAGTTTGTTGAATACTTCATTTATCGCAAGCCCAGTTTCGTAAAACGAATGCTGGAACAAATGAATTTGTTCTTCCCACTTTACGAACAAATGCTCGAAAAGTACGATATGCCCAAGGAACTGAAATTCCTGTCGTTGATTGAATCAGGGCTGAACCCACGAATTATTTCGTACGCAGGAGCGGGAGGCTTGTGGCAATTTATGCCTGCTACAGGGCGTGAATATGGAATGAAGCAGGACGATTACATCGATGAACGTTTTGATCCCGTAAAAGCTACCGATGCTGCTTGCCGTTATTTAAAAAGACTTCACAAAGCGTTTGGCGATTGGGAAATGGCATTAGCGGCCTACAACGTAGGCCCGGGGAACGTGAAAAGAGCAATGCGCCGCTCGGGTTCAAGTACGTTTTGGGGAATTTATAATTTTCTTCCTAAGCAAACCCGTCATTATGTGCCGCAATTTGTAGCGATGACCTACATGATGCATTACCACGCGGATCATGGTATTTTTGCCGAAACCCCTGATTATCCCACTCTCTCAGATACAGTTCAGATTTCGGGCTATTTCAACCTGCATACGTTTGCCAAATTAAGTAACATCACTTTTGAGGAACTCTACAAACTTAATCCTCAACTGATTAATACAGAATTGCCTTCGTACGTAAAAGATTATGTGCTTCGAGTACCAAGCCATGATTTTGAATATTTGAAGGAAAATCGTTTGGCTATTTGGGATTCTGCGGCTAAGTCACCCTTCCAATCCCAATTGGCTTTAGCTTCTAACGAAGAAGACGGTACTGACAGTGCTTTGGCTATCAAAAAGGTAGGTGGGCTTGTAGCGGCAGGTGATGAAAATGATGACCCCGAGACAATTATCACGCGTCAAACCAAGAAAATGTACCATACGGTACGCAAAGGGGAGACACTGGGAAGAATAGCGAATCGTTACGGAGTAGATACCTACGACTTGAAGCGCTGGAATCGGATGCGGAGCAATACGGTGATACGCGGAAAGAAACTGGTGATTTATAAAGAGTCGAACAAAGCCGTTTTAGCTAATCTTGCCCCTGCTAAAGCAAAAGGTAAAATAAAAATGCGTTATCACCAGGTTCAGTCGGGAGATACGCTTTCTACAATAGCAGAACGGTACGGCATCAACATCAACCGTCTCAAAAAAATAAATCGACTTAGAGGTAATACTGTACGGAAAGGACAAAAATTGATTGTTGGATAACAATTCAGAACGTTATTGGTTATCCGTTAAACGTTATCAGACCTCATTTATGCATTTTCAAATACACCGATAACTATTAACGGATAACTCATTATCAATGGCTCTTTTTTACTTCAAAGCCTTCCACATTGTGGGAGCCGTAGCTTGGTTTGCAGGCTTGTTTTACTTAGTTCGGATATTTGTATATCACGCAGAAGCTGACCAAAAACCGGAACATTTACGGCAGCCCTTTAAAGAGCAATTTGGGCTCATGGAATGGCGTGTTTACAAAATTATTTGTAATCCTGCCATGATGCTCACTTGGACATGTGGGCTTATCATGACTTTCTTGAACCCCAGCTATTGGCAGATGGGCTGGTTCCAAGCTAAATTCTCACTTCTTATTTTGCTGACGGTTTATCATATTTGGTGTAAACGTATTATTATCAAACTGGAAAAAGGCGAAAAACCCTTTGATTCCTTTCAGTTTCGTCTTCTCAATGAGCTCCCTACGCTCTTTCTATTAAGTATTGTTCTGCTTGCTGTTTTAAGAGACATGCTCAATTTCTTATACGCTTTCGGTGGGGTATTGGTCTTTGGGGTATTGCTGTTTGTATTTGCCAAAGCGTATCGAAAGCGGCGGGAGGGGTAGACGGCTTTGACTTTATTTGCCTAAAATTTTCTCTCGAAACCATAATTTGGTAATTAAATGGCTGTAAATCTTTGGACAAAGGATGAATTGATATTGGCTCTTAATTTGTACCTGAAATTACCTTTTGGTAAAATGGACAGCCGAAATTCTGATGTAATTCGCCTTGCCAAGTTGATTGGAAGAACGGCTAATGCTGTGGCTATCAGACTCACTAATTTTGCAGCTGTTGACCCCTATCATCAGGCAAGAGGAATAAAAGGAATGGATGGCGGCCGAAAGCAATGCCAACCGATTTGGGATGAATTTGTTGAAAATAGGGAAAGTTTACTGTTTGAAAGTGAGCGAATTTTAGCCGAAAAAGAGAATTTGACCCTTGAAGAAAAATTTGAGGGACTGTTTAGAGATATTAAAGACCTGAAAGGAGAAACAAAGATTCGAGAAGTCAAAATGCGAATCAATCAGAATGTATTTAGGCAGATTGTTTTGTCAAATTATTCAACAAAATGTGCGGTTTCTAACATTGATATTCCGGATTTGTTAGTAGCAAGTCATATTATTCCATGGGCGGTTAATGAAAATGAAAGGTTGAATCCTGAAAATGGAATTTGCCTTTCCAGTCTTTATGACAAAGCTTTTGACAAGGGATTGATAGGAATCACTGAACAGTTTTCGGTGGTTATTTCTAAAGACTTAAAAATGAATGCCAATAAAGATTACTACCAAAAATACTTCGCTGAATTAGAGAATAAAAAGTTACTGCTTCCCATAAGGTATCTGCCTAAGAAAGAATTCTTACAGTTTCATTTAGATACCGTTTTTAGTAAACGGAATAATTAAAGTTTCCAAAACTTGTCTTCTACAGCCCAATTTGGGTTTGAAACCAATCCAAATAGTTGTCAATTTGAGTAGCTAAATAGTAAGGTAAATTCAGCAAATAATAGGGCTTGCCTTCAATGGAACTACTATTTGTAATGGTTACTTCTCCAGCATAAAACCGTACCGCCATGGTATGAGGTGCTAAATCCATAAACTGATGCAGGGATTTTAAACGCCCGTCTGTACCTGATTTTACTTCGATGGGTATCAATTTTCCCTGATAGGGATATAGGAAATCAATTTCGGCAGTCGAGCTATTTTTTTCCTTGACCCAAAAATGCAGGCTACCTAATGCTAAGTATTGTTTGGACAAAATCTCCTGCCCAATTAAATGTTCAATCATTGTCCCCTGATATACACTGTTCAAATCGGTTGTTCCAAGTATATCTATTTGAATTCCCGCCAAATAATTCATCAGTCCCGTATCAAGCACCTGTAAGCGAGGAGATTTTTTAAGGTCCGGATTAAAAGGTAAAATGGCAGACGTTTCGGGATAAATCAATTGCACCAATAAAGCTTTTTCTAAGGTTCGTAATGCTTCGCCCATTTCTCTTGATTTGTAAGGAGAATTGCCAAACCCTTCAAACTTGATGCGTTTGCCGGCTTGCCCGAAAGCCGCACTCATGGCATGTCGGATGTGCTGAGTCTGACTTCCTGAATGCGCGTATTTCTCTACATCATCTGAGTAAGACGTAAGAAGGGCGTCATAAATAGGCGATAGGGCTGTTAAATCTCTAAACTGACTATAATGCTGTACTACTTCGGGCATCCCGCCAATTAATGCATATTGATGAAAAAGCTGCCGCATTTTGATGTGAGCAAAACTTGGAATCGGCACATTTTCGAGTTGTTCGAGCGCGGTTTTTTCGTTTATTGCTGCTAAAAACTCGGGAAACGAAGCGGGTCTTACTACTTTGTATTCTACTCTTCCTACCGGAAAACTTATGTGCTTATCAAAAAGTGTTTCAAGCATACTGCCTGCCGCAATGACTGCTATTTCGGGAGCGGATTCATAAAAAAATCGAAGAATTTGGAGCGCTTTAGGAACGGCCTGAATCTCATCTATAAATAGTAACGTTTGTTCTTTTTTGCTTATTAACTGATTTTTTGCGAAAAATAAGGTTTGTAATAATAGTTCAATTGAACTGAAATTGTCAAAAGGCAGGCGGTCTTCAGGCAGTTCCAAATTCAGATAAATGTATTGGGAAAATTGTTGAGCAAATTGATTAACAACCGTAGTCTTTCCCACCTGTCTTGCTCCTCTCAAAACCAGAGGTTTACGAGCGGGCTTTTTCATCCAATCAGTTAACTCTTTCAGTAGTTTTCTTTGAAACATGACACAGAATTAGGGTAAAAAATACTTTTTTATGTAACAAAATTAGGGTAAATATTATGAAAATTTGTAATGAAATTAGGGTAATTGATTACTTTTAGAAAATATTGCGATAAATCTGACCCTTTTTTAGCAGATGCGCGCTGTAAATAGTTACTTTGTCTAAACTCAAATTAGAAATATCATGACACGTTGGGGAATTATCGGACCAGGGCGCATTGCGCATAAATTTGCTCAGGATTTGATGCAGGTAGCTGACGCTAGGCTAATGGCGGTGGCGTCACGAGATCTGGGGCGGGCGCAACTGTTTGCCCGCGAATATGGCGCTGAATATACCTACGGTAGTTACGAAGAAATCATCCAATGTCCCGAATTGGATGCGGTTTATATTGCTTCACCGCACATTGGGCATTTTGAACATACCCTTCTTTGTCTCAACGCTGGTATTCCTGTTTTGTGTGAAAAACCCTTTGCTATGAATACCGCTCAGGTAAGTGAGATGATTCACGTAGCCCGCGGAAAAAACGTGTTTTTGATGGAGGCATTGTGGACTCGTTTTTTGCCTACAACCCTTAAAACGCTTGAAATCATTGCGTCGGGGGCGATTGGGAAAGTATTGGGAGTGAAAGCGGATTTTGGTTTTAAAGCACCGTATGATGTAGATAAACGTACTTTTAATAAAGACTTAGGCGGCGGAGCACTGTTAGATATTGGCATTTATCCGTTGTTCCTGTCTTACCTTATTTTAGGAAAACCAACCAAAATCACCGCTCAGGCCATTTTTGGAGTTACCAAAGTGGATGAATCTACCGGAATGACGCTGACGTATACGGATGAAAAGTTTGCCTTTCTGGATTGTACTTTTATGGCCAATACGCCCTGTGAGGCCTTTATATACGGCGAAAAAGGAAGCATTGCCATTGCTTCACGTTGGCACGAAAGCAAGTCTGTGACGGTCACTTACGACGATGAAACGACCGAAACATTTCCTTTTGACCGTCCGACGTGGGGGTATCAATATGAAATAGAAGAGGTGAATGCGTGTTTGGCAGAGGGTAAATTGGAAAGTGATAGTTGGACTTTGAGAGACAGTATGAATTTGATTGCTCTGCTGGATGCAGTAAGACAGGAGATTGGGTTGATTTATAAAGATTTTGATAAAATCCTTTAAAAAATTATGCAGCCTGATTTGCGCTATCTTTATGTACCCATTCCTACCTTGCTTTCGGCCTGTTTTGCTTTATTGGTAGTTTTACTCGTTGTAGGTATTTACTATGCCGTTCGTAGTGTTGCTAAAAAGAAAATGCCTTTCATCTTTTTAGGATGTCTGCTGTGGCTATGTTTACTTTATGTTTTGGCTCAAAATTCATTTTTTCTGGAATTACAGGCCGTGCCGCCGCGATTTTTAGTTGCCGTGCTGCCTCCTTTCATTTTCATTGGAGGAGTATTCGTGTCACGTAAAGGGCGACAATTTATGGAAGGTTTATCGCTTCGTCACCTGACTTGGGTACATACGATACGGATTGGGGTTGAACTCTTATTATTTCAATTGTTTGTAGTCGGACAGATTCCGCAAATCATGACGTTTGAAGGGCGGAATTGGGATATTTTGGCCGGGTTGACTGCTCCAATGATGGTATTTATGGTTTTTCGCCAAAAGAAATGGTCATCGAAGGCATTGTTGTGGTGGAATATTTTTGCCTTAGGTTTATTGATTAATATCGTGACGACTGCGGTATTGTCGGCTCCGTTTCCATTTCAACAATTGGCCTTTGAGCAACCCAATGTCGGCGTTTTGAAACCGACGTTTATTTGGCTTCCAGGTTTTGTGGTACCTGTAGTGTTGTTTTCGCATTTGGCGGCAATTCGGCGGCTTTGGAGGTGATAGGTACAGATTGTAAATCTGTGGTCAGATTTCATCAGGATTACAAATCCCGATGAGCATTACGAGCATTTTGATTTAAGCCATGGGCAACTGAAACCAAAAACGACTGCCGCTGCCCAATTCGCTTTCAACGCCGATGTGTCCATTTTGAGCGTCAATAAATTCTTTGGAAATCGCCAATCCAAGCCCTGTTCCTGTCTTGGATTGGCCGTTGGTAGGTACTTGAAAATACCGGTCAAAGATGCGTTGTTGGTATTTACTCTCAATGCCTTTCCCTTCATCTTTTACCGAAAATTCAACCTGTTTTTTCCCTTCATCTATCTTTGCAGAGATTTCGATAACGGACTTTTCAGGGCTGTGGCGAATGGCATTGGAAAGAAAATTCATCAATACCCAAGCCGTTTTGTCTAAATCAGCCTGAATTGCCGGTAAAGTAGGAGGGAGGTTGATTTGTAATGCAATCTGTTTTTGTTCGGCCACAAATCGTACAGCGTTAAGGGACATTTCGACGAGTTCGTGAGGTGCAACCGCTATCAAATTAAGCTGAATATTACCCGTTTCAACCTGCGATAAATCAAGCAATTCGCCCGTGATATTGAGTAGCCGTTGGCTGTCGTCGCGGATGTGGGTCAACAGGTTTTTTTGTTCTTCATTCAAAGCCCCCACTCGTTCGTCCTGTAAGAGTTTCAAACTCATTTTAATGCTGGAAATTGGCGTTTTTAACTCATGCGAAACCGTGGCAATAAAATTGGTCTTGGCTTCGTCCAGGTCATGAAAAGGAGTAATATTTTTCAAAATTATAACCCGTCCGATGCGTTGATCCTCATTTTTTACCTCAAACGTTTCTTTGGTAAAATAGCTTTCACGTTCATTGGCAAAAATCTTGAGAGGTTTGGCGGAAGGTTCATCGTTGAGCAAGGTACGCAATAAATCATTTTTTAAGGCAATGTCTGGAGCGTAACGACCTATAATTTGGCGAATATCCAATCCCAATATTTCGGAAGCTACTGAATTGATAAACAGGATGTTGCTGTTTTCGTCCAGCCCTACAATCGCGTCATTCATTTGGTTAATGATGGTCTCGGTGCGGCGTTTTTCAAAAATCATCCGCGCGAGATTGCTGTGCTCGTACTCATCCAATTTCCGGGCCATTTGGTTGAAGGCTTGTGCCATTTCACCAAATTCGTCTTTACGATCCACGCCCAAACGTGATTCGTAATTTTTACGGGTGATTTCGCGCAAACCTTCGGTGAGCTGTTGGATAGGCTCGGAAATGGTACGCGGAAAATTGATTATAAACGAGAAGGCTACCAAGGCACATATCGTAGCAATAAGCACCATGTAAGAGTACACTTCATCGGCTGTTTTTTTGACCTGTGCATTTTTGCGCACAATAGCCTGCATATTTACATCGGAAATTTTAGCTAACTGTTTGTTGATGAGATAAATTCGGCTACTGTCGCGAGTTTGTCTGAACGCATTGAAGTGGCTTCGGAGCTGTTGAGTAGCTTCAGATTCCCCCACTTCAGTCAGGTTTTGCTCCTGTTTCAGAAGGTTATTTTCAAACAGAAGTACGTCTTCATTTTTCCACGCGTTTTCATCAATTACGTTCCGCATATTGCGAACATACTCCAAGGAGATGTAATTGTCTTTCAAAATCTCCTGTGCTTCGTTGGAGAGTTTTTTGAGATACCACGCTCCTAAAGTGCCGAGCAATAATATCACCGCAAACAAAAAGGTAAGCGCTAAACGAAGTTTGGTTTTTAGTTTCATGACCCTACCCAATAGTTCTTTAACTTATCACTACTAAATCAATGTCTGTATCGGAGACTTTTCGCAAAAGTCTAAAAAACAGCGAATTGCCTGTTAAGTTTTTCCAAAAATTACCGTGCGGTTTGCCGATACAAACGGTGGTAATGTTGTGCTTTTGGGCCGTATCAAAAATGGTTTGCGCCACTTCATCGCTCTTCACTCTGATTACTTCCGCGCCTAGTTCAGTGGCCAATTTAAAATTATTGATTAAATGGCGCTGAGTGGTCAATCCGATTTTATCGGTATCTTCTCCTGAAGTTTGAACGTACAGTACATACCATTTCCCTTGGTAATAACTGGCCAAACGAGCGGTCTTCCTCAGGATTTTTTTTGCAATTTCATGGTTGGAGCTAATGCAGGCTACAAATCGTTCTGCTCTGAACGTTGTATTTCTCGGTACTTCCAGCTCTACTTTCCGCTCCACCTGCGACGCCACTTCTTTCAGCGCCAATTCGCGAAGCTGTAAGATTTTGTCCGACTTAAAAAAATTAGTAAGCGCCGTTTCAATCTTAGTACGGTCATAGATTTTTCCTTCTTTCAGACGGGTAATAAGCTCAGCGGCGGTAAGGTCAATGTTAACCACTTCATCGGCTTGCTGCAATAAGCTGTCAGGCACTGTCTCTTTAACTTCGATGCCTGTAATTCGAAAAACATCATGGTTTAGACTTTCGAGATGCTGAATATTAACGGCTGAAATTACGTTGATTCCCGCATCTAAAATGTCAATTACATCCTGCCAGCGCTTCTCGTTTTTTGAACCCTGAATGTTGCTGTGCGCCAATTCGTCCACAATTACCACTTCCGGGTGAAGGTTCAAAATGGCCTGCAAATCCATTTCTTCCAGTTCTTTTCCCCGATAAAAAACCGTACGGTGCGGAATGAGCGGCAAGCCTTCCAGCAACGCGTGAGTATCGGCGCGGCGGTGGGTTTCAACAAAGCCGATTTTGATGTCCACGCCGTTGCGAAGAAGCGAGTGGGCTTCCTGCAACATTCGGTACGTTTTGCCTACGCCCGCACTCATACCAATATAGACTTTAAATTTCCCCCGCTTTGATTTCTTAATCAAATCGAGGAAATATTGGGCGTTTTGTTCGGTTTGCTCAGGCATAGACAAATAGTTTGATTTAAAATGAGATCGCCAGAGAAGTGGTTAGAGTAAAAGTATGGTTTGTCGGTTGACCTTCTTTTTCAAAAACAGCGTCCTTACTATTTATACGACGGGCTTCAATACGCCATAGGGCATTGGAAATAGGTGCGTAATCAAGATTAACGGAGTAGCCCGTGGTTTGGAAGCCCTTTGGGGTAGGTGTGGCAATGACCAATCCTTTCCTGTCGGTATAATTTTCAATACGCCCCGCAACGCCCACTTTTGAACTCAATTGGTATTTTAAAATTGCCACCCAACTTGCCCAGGCATCGTAGGTCGATGACCCCGTTTGCCGTTGGTCCACGCCATAATCAAAGTCGGCAGTAAGTCCCAATTTTTCAGATAGTTGAAATATGCCGTAGAGGTTATGAAAAAAACGAGTTCGATTGGAATTGTCAGGCCTGCCTCCCAAAAACGTACTTGAGTTTAGCGTAACTTTGCCCGTAGGTTTAAACGTGATTTGAGTACCCACTGCCAACCGCGTATTGCCATCGGTCCGCCGCATTTGTTGCCAACCGTTGAGGACCAAACCCGATAAGAACCATTTTTCATTGTCGGATGTATAACCGATTTTGGCTCCTGTTTCGTAGTAAGGCGTATTGTCGGCCATGAGACTGCGGGTAAGTGTCCAACAATCTTTTGATATGGCGCTCTCAAAACCGATATGTGAGGCAAAAACACCCGCATCAAGCCATACATTTTTCGTTTTTGAGAGTTTGATTCCTGCATTGGCTTCAAAAATGTTACGCAATGTTCCCGGTTCGGCGGCTAAGTTGGCATTGGCGTACGTACCGACCATCAGGGCTACATTTCCACGAATGCGTTCGTCGGCATAAGCGGCTTTGATAAAACCCAGATTGACGTTAAATTCATTGTGTCGATTATGACTGTACACAAACGGCGGTCGGTCATTTGTTGCTGGTTGATTGAAATCATAACTGTAATAGCCTTCTACGTAGCCGCTTACGGTAAGTTTTGCGGTGGAATCGGTGGTTTGAGCCACTAAAGGTATGCACAGCACACAGGCTAAGGTGGTGTTTACTGACTTTTTCATGGTACTTTCTGATCTGTGGAATAAAAGCAATCGAGATATATTCGCCTATTGGTTACTTAAAATTACTTCAAGTTATCCAAGGCGATATTTAAGGCCAGGATGTTCACTTTTGAGGGACCGAATAAGCCTAAAAAAGGCCCTTCGGTATGGGTTTTAACCAATTCTTTGACTTTCCCTTTGGGCAGGTTTCTGACCTTTGCAATTCTGGCCACTTGAACTTCAGCACCTTGGGGCGATAAATCAGGATCAAGACCGCTACCCGAAGCGGTGACGAGTTCAGAAGGAATGTCTGATTTTTGGACGGTTGGGTTATGTACTAAAAACGTATCAATCCGAGCCTGAACTTGTGCCAAATAATCAGGATTGGAAGGGCCTTTGTTAGAGCCACCCGAACCGGCGGCATTGTATTCTACCGCCGATGGGCGCGACCAAAAGTACTTATCTTCTGTAAATTTCTGACCGACTTTGGCAAAACCTACGACTTTGCCATTAACAGCAACGGTTTCGCCGCGGCCATTTTCAGGAGCAAATTGAGCAAATCCCCAGACAATCAGAGGGTAAATGACTACTAACAATACAAACGTAGCGAGCGTCATCAGTATGGCGGGAACAATGTGTGTTTTCATTTTTTGTGTAACTTTGAGAAAATAAAATTTGATATGGAAACGATCATTAAAGTGCGTCCTTCAGAACTAAATGCGAGCTTTTTGGAAAAATTGCAACACTTTTTAAAGGGAAACGACAATTACGAAATCACCATTCAAGTGGCAGAAAAACCCTCAGCCTCATTTTTACGTTCCGAAACTCAGGAGCAATACAAAGCGCGACTGGATAAAGCGATTGGTAACATTGAAAAAGGGGAAAATGTAGTTTCGTTTTCTTTTGATGAGTTTGTCAAACTATCCAAATCGCTCTAATTCATGCGGAATATTTATTTTGAGGCCGATGCTTACAAAGACTATGTCGAGTGGTCGTATGAAAACCGCGAAATTTTTAACAAAATTAATGACCTGATTATTGATATTACTCGTGACCCGTTTAAAGGTCTGGGTAAACCTGAACCATTGAAAGGAAATTGGTCGGGTTATTGGAGCAGGAGAATCAACGGCGAACATCGTTTGATTTATAAAGTTGATAATGAAAAAGTGTCTGTCGTAAGTTGTCATGGTCATTATTGATTATTTAAAACAGGCTCCCTACCAGTAAATCAATTAGTTTAATACCAATAAAAGGCACAATCAAACCTCCCAAGCCATAAATCAGCAAGTTTCGACGTAATAATGCACTTGCTCCAATGGGCTTATATGCTACCCCTTTGAGCGCCAACGGAATCAACATAGGAATAATAATTGCGTTGAAAATCACTGCTGATAAAATCGCACTTTCGGGACTGGCCAAGTGCATGATATTGAGTGATTGCAAGGCGGGAATGGAAGTCATAAACAGGGCCGGAACGATGGCAAAATACTTGGCGACGTCGTTGGCAATGGAAAAGGTAGTGAGTGTACCGCGCGTCATCAACAACTGTTTGCCAATTTCCACAATTTCAATGAGTTTGGTGGGGTCGTTGTCCAAATCCACCATGTTGCCCGCTTCTTTGGCGGCCTGCGTTCCGCTGTTCATTGCGACACCTACATCGGCTTGGGCTAAGGCAGGGGCGTCGTTGGTACCATCGCCCATCATGGCTACGAGTTTGCCGCTTGCCTGTTCGGCTTTGATATAGTTCATTTTATCTTCCGGCTTCGCTTCTGCGATAAAATCATCCACACCGGCTACGTTGGCAATGTATTTGGCCGTCAGTGGATTGTCACCCGTCACCATTACTGTTTTTACGCCCATTTTACGCAGACGCTCAAAACGTTCCTGAATACCGGGTTTGATAACATCCTGTAATTCAATCACTCCCAACACTTTATCATTTTCAGATACGACCAGCGGCGTACCGCCATTCGTGGCAATGACCCGAACTTGTTCGGCAGTGTCTTTCGGGAATTCGTTCCCTGCCCGTTCGACCATATTTCTAATTGAATCCTGAGCGCCTTTCCGAATCTGGACGTGATTGGGCAAATTGACACCCGATGAACGCGTTTCGGCGGTGAACTTTATCATTTCGGCGTTTTGGGGCATGGCAGGAAGTTTTTGCCCTTTTTGCTGCCCCAACTCAAGAATTGATTTTCCCTCGGGCGTATCATCGGCCAACGATGAAAACAGCGCAGAAGTAATAAACCGATCCTGACTGATGCCCGCCGTTGGCCAAAAATGCGTGGCCTTGCGGTTTCCGATGGTGATGGTTCCTGTTTTGTCTAAAAGTAGGGTGTCAATATCGCCTGCGGTTTCAACGGCCTTTCCTGATTTGGTAATCACGTTGGCCCGTAGGGCGCGGTCCATTCCTGCAATCCCGATGGCGGAAAGTAAACCACCAATGGTTGTTGGAATCAAACAGACAAATAGCGAAATGAACGCCGAAATGGCAATGGGGGTATTGGCGTAATCGGCAAAGGGCTTGAGTGTAACGCAGACGATGACGAAAATAAGCGTAAAGCCTGCCAATAAGATAGTTAAAGCAATCTCGTTTGGTGTTTTCTGACGCGAAGCGCCTTCCACCAAGGCAATCATTTTATCGAGAAAACTCTCACCGGGTTGGGTCGTTACTTTTACTTTGATGTGGTCTGAAAGCACTTTGGTACCTCCCGTCACCGACGACTTATCGCCACCGGCTTCGCGGATTACTGGAGCGGATTCACCCGTTATGGCCGATTCGTCAATGGTTGCTAAACCTTCGATAATTTCGCCGTCGGTCGGAATAAGATCACCCGCGTCGCATACAAATATGTCTCCTTTTTGAAGTTGAGACGAAGGAATGGTTTGAAGTTCGTTTACTTTTAAGTTACCAAGCGTTCTAATGACTTTGGCCGGGGTTTCTTCGCGGGTTTTACGCAGACTGTCGGCTTGGGCTTTACCGCGGGCTTCGGCCAGTGCTTCGGCAAAATTGGCAAAAAGTAAAGTAAGAAATAACACAATGAAGATGACCAAGTTATAGGCCAGACTTCCTTGAGTAGTATCGCCGCCAAAAGCAATTTGGAGACACACGAAGAACATCACCGCTGTTCCGATTTCAACCGTAAACATAACGGGATTACGGTACATTACCGTAGGATTTAATTTGACAAACGACTCTATTAGAGCTGTTTTGGCCATACCTCCCTGAAAGAGAGAAGTGGATTGAGAACGTTTCATATTTTTTGTAATTTTGAAAAAAAATGAATAAGCTATGTCAAATGCGCAACTTGTTACACTCGAAACTATGGTTCAAGGGCTAGGCTATGAGTCAGTTACAGACTATGCCATAAAAAAGATGCGGGATGAACTTGAATTGAACATTAAAGAAAGTCAGGAAATCATTGATGGTTTTGAAAAAAAATATGGCATGTCCTTTGATGACTTTAAGCGTCGCTTTTTTGAATTAGAGCAATTTGGTCTTTTTGATAAGGAAGATGATAGTATGGATTGGAAAGTGGAAGTCGAAGCAGTGAAAATTTATCGGGAACATTTGAAAAATTTGATTTAATGCTTCTTTACCCTAAGTCATTTGACCCTATCATCAAAACATTTACGCTGTTAAAATTTGAGCGTAAAGCCCTAAAAGCCAAGTTGAAATACAAAATCATATTCTTTGATGATTCCATTTTATTTGTCAGTGAAGTTTCTCTTGAATATAAGAACCTCTTTGAGTATGGATATCATTGGCAAAGACCTGATACTTCCCTGATTATTCGCTGGGATAATGCCCATGATTACCCCAACCTTTCAACTTCCCCTTTTCATAAACATATAGGTACTGAAACCAATGTGTTACCCTCTGAGCCAATGACCATTGAAAAAGTGTTGGCTTTCATCTCTACTCAATTAACTTAGCGTAAAGTAAAGAACTCAGCCAAAGGCCCCAGTGCCAACGCTGGGAAAAAAGACAGTGCGGCAATAATGAAAATCACGGCAAAAACCATAAAACCAAACGTCGCTGTATCCGTTTTGAGCGTACCTGCTGATTCGGGGATGTACTTTTTATTAGCCAAAATACCGGCAATGGCGATGGGGCCGATAATAGGCAGATAACGACTCAAAATCAGCACAATACCACAGGTAATGTTCCAAAAAGGATTGTTGTCGCCTAAACCTTCAAAACCCGAGCCGTTGTTGGCGGATGAGGAAGTATATTCATACAACATTTCTGAAAACCCATGAAAACTCGGATTGTTGAGCCAACCCACGCTTGGGTCTTTGGTAAAGACATAACTTGAGAAAGCGGTAAAAGACAGAATCAAAAAGGTATGCAGCAGCGCAATCATCGTGGCAATTTTCATCTCTTTGGCTTCAATCTTTTTGCCCAGAAATTCAGGCGTGCGTCCCACCATCAGCCCCGAAATGAATACGGCAATAATAATAAAAACGTAGAAGTTCAAAAACCCCACCCCCACGCCTCCGTAAAGGGCATTGATCATCATGTCAATCATTTGCATAGCCCCGGATAATGGCGTCATGCTGTCGTGCATGGCGTTGACCGAGCCGTTGGAAGTGGTTGTAGTGGTGATGCCCCAAAAGGCCGAAGCCGCCGCGCCAAAACGTGTTTCTTTCCCTTCCATGCTGCCAAGTGTTTGGCTGATACCCATTTTGTCAATGGCAGGATTCCCCTGCATTTCGAAATAAACGGAGACACTTAAGAGTAATAAAAAGCCGATGGTCATCACTCCGAAAATCATCCAAGCGAGTTTCTTACGATTTAGATAGAAGCCCAACGCAAATACAAAGGCAATCGGAATCAGGATGATAAGGATGTTTTCGACGATGTTGGTAAGGTAATTAGGGTTTTCGAGTGGATGCGCTGAATTGACCCCAAAATAGCCCCCGCCGTTGGTTCCCGCCTGTTTGATGGCAATCAGAGCTGCCGCAGGCCCGCGCGATACCTGTACCGAATCTCCCTGTACCGTAACGATATTGGCCTTGCTTTCCCAGTTCATAGGTGTACCATTGAAGACCAAAATGATGGCTGCTACTAATGAAATTGGTAATAAAATTCGGGTGCAGGATTTGAGGAAATAACTATAAAAATTGCCCAATTGATTGGTTTGGTGCTCTTTCATTGCCTTAAATACAATCGCCGCTGCGGCTATACCTGTTGCTGCCGTCACAAATTGCATAAACATCAATCCCGCCAACTGCGAAAAATAGGTCACACCCGTTTCCCCCGAATAGTGCTGTAAATTACAGTTCACCAAAAATGAAATAGCGGTATTAAATGCTAAATCAGGACTCATGGACGGGTTACCGTCAGGGTTGAGCGGAAGCCAGCCTTGGTTCATCAAAACAAATATCATCCAGAAAAACCATAAAAAATTAATGGTCAAAAGGGCTGCTAAGTGTTCCTGCCACGTCATTTCCTTTTTGGGATTGATACGGCACACTTTGTAGATAAAGTTTTCGAGTGGCGACATAAAGTCCAGCCAAGTAGGTTGCCCTAAATAGACCTTGGCGATGTAGCGTCCCAATGGCAGTGCTAACAAAACCGTAAGGACAAAAATTAAAACGATACCGAGAATTTCCTGTAACATAGTTGTAATCATTTTCCCCCTCCCTAAGTGGGGAGGGCAGGGGTGGGGCTTTTAAAATTTTTCGGGCTTGAGTAAGACGTACACTAAGTAGCAAAACACAGCCAATGAGAGGATGAACAGAACAGCGAACATAGTTTTAGATTTTTTCAAAGAATCGAATGGAACCATAAAACAGGGCAAAACACCCAATGCCCGTGAGGAGAAGACTAATCAGCATGACCATAATTAAATCTGTTTTAGTAAGATGTAGTAAGGGATGCCAAAGCTGTGCCGGTGAAAATGGAGTAGAGTTAAAGCATTTACTGTTAATAGTTTATAGATTTCAATTGGATTTTCTCAATAAAAAACCCTTCCGTTTTGGAAGGGTCGATTTTCATTTTGGAAGGGCCTGTCGTAGAGATGCCGTATCGGCACGCGGGGCGGCCCGTGCCGTCCGCCGTTGCGGGACCGAAAATTTTGCGTCTGTTTATATATGGCTTAAAGAAAGACGCAACATTTTGCGTCTCTACAATCCATATTCCTCAATTTTCCGATAAAGTGTTGTCAAACCGATACCCAGGAGACGGGCGGTTTCGGTTTTGTTGCCTTGGGTGTGATGCAACATTCGTTGGATGTGTTGTTTTTCAATCTCGGCTAAAGTAGCCAACCCTTGTACAAGATTAGCCGTCCCAAATTGCATTTCAAAAGGAAGTTCCTGGACAGTCAACTCTGAGTGATTGGATAAAAGAACGGCTCGTTCGATGACATTTTTCAATTCACGAATATTGCCTTTCCACGGACTTTGCTTCAATTTTTCTAAAAAAGCAGGTGATAGTTTTGGGGCGGGGCGATTCATTTTGGCAGCATAGACCTGCACAAAATGCGCTGCCAACAATGGAATGTCTTCCGGACGTTGGCGAAGAGCAGGTAATTTTATTTCAAAAACCGATAAGCGATAGTATAAATCCAATCGAAAATGCTGGTTTTCTGCTTCTTTTTGTAAGTCTCGGTTGGTGGCGGCAATAAACCGCACGCTCACTTGAGTCGGTTTGGTATCGCCTACTTTATAAAAGATGTTAGTTTCAAGAACGCGAAGAAGTTTGGCTTGGAGGTCGAGGCTCATTTCACCAATTTCGTCCAAAAACAAGGTGCCGCCGTGGGCCTCTTCCATGAGCCCCTTTTTGTCTTTCAGTGCTCCCGTAAAAGCCCCTGCGCGGTGACCAAACAACTCACTTTCTAAAATTTCGCGGCTAAAAGCGCTGCAATTGAGTGCTACAAATGGCTTGTCGCGGCGTGGGCTTTCCTGATGAATGGCTTGTGCAAAGACCTCTTTACCCGTTCCAGTTTCACCCAAAAGCAATACGGTGGTGTCCGTCGCCGCTACCTTTTGAGCAAGCAGGACAACTTCCTGAATCGGTTTCGAATTTCCAAGAATACTCCCAAATCCAAATTTTTGATGGACTCGTTCTTCCAGCCGTTTTACTTTTTGTTGGAGTTCGGCTTTTTCCATGGCCCGTGCCACAAGCGGTACGATGCGGTCGTTGTCGTCGCCTTTGGTAAGGTAGTCGAAAGCGCCGTTCTTTACCGCTTTTACACCGTCAGCAATGGTGCCGTAGGCTGTAAGCAGGATGATTTCAACGAGAGGGAATTGGCTTCTAATGCGCTGAGTAAGTTCTACGCCATGGGCATCGGGGAGTTTTACATCACAGACAACTACCTGAATGTCTTCTTTCTCTAAAATCTTCCAGGCCGAACGGGCATCTCCTGCTTCGCTGACATGGTAGCCTTCTAACTCCAGGATGCGTTTGAGGAGGCCGCGGAGTTTGATTTCATCGTCAATCAGGAGCAGGTTTGGCATGGGGAAGGGGAGGTTATCCGTTAACGGTTATTTGTTAGTCGTTTGAATCGCAAATAACGGATAACAATTAACATATTATTTACCTTCATACTCCGCCAACGTTTCTCTCAAAAATTTCAAAAACGGTTTGGAGAATTCTTTGCGTTTGAGCGCAAATTTGACGGTTGTTTTCAAGAAATCAAGCTTATTTCCGATGTCGTGGCGCTCGCCTTCAATGCGGTGGGCGTAAATACTTTCACGACGCAACAGGATTTGGAAGGCGTCGGTCAATTGAATTTCGCCGCCTTTGCCTTTGCCTGTTTGTTCAATCGCTGTAAAGATTTCGGGAGACAAAATATAGCGTCCTGCAATGGCCAAATTCGAAGGGGCGGACTCAATGGAAGGTTTTTCAATGAGTGCATCCAACTGCATAATGGTATCGCTCAACGCCGTTCCACCCACAATTCCATAGCGGTTTACCTTTTCGCGAGGAACGGTTTCTACGGCAATGATGGTACTTTGGTATTGCTCGTAGGTATCAATCAATTGCTGAGTGACTGGAATCACAGAATCCATGATGGTATCGCCCAAAAGTACGGCAAAGGGCTCATTACCAACGTGTTGTTTGGCATAATAAATAGCATCGCCCAGTCCATTGGTCTCGCGTTGGCGAACGTAATGAATATTGGCCATGTCCGATAAGCGGCGCATTTCGTTCCAAAGCAGCTCGTCCTGCTTTTCTTCTAATTTGGCTTCCAGCTCTACATTGCGGTCAAAGTGGTCTTCAATGGCGCGTTTGCCACGACCAGTAATGATGAGAATGTCTTCAATGCCCGAATCCACCGCCTCCTGCACCACGTACTGAATGGTGGGTGTGTCGATGATAGGGAGCATTTCCTTGGGTTGAGATTTAGTAGCAGGTAAGAAGCGGGTACCTAAACCTGCGGCGGGTATAACGGCTTTACGAATCATGAAGGATATTAATTTGTCACCCTGAAAGGGTCTATTTTGTTTATAAGGATTACTTGTAAGGTATTTTATTTCCCATACAACGCCTTGGCTGCCGGCTCGTATTTGTCGCCTGCTGTCCAGTAGGGGCGGACGGATTTATTGGCAATGAGCCGGGCAGAGTAGGCAAACGATTGGCAGAATTTTAGCAGATAATCAAAGTCGATAGACTCGGGATTGTCGGTGGCTTGGTGGTAGTATTTCGCAATTTCTCCGTCAAAACTTTTGAATCCAGGCGAAAAATCAGGCGCAGGAATGCCTTTAGCGGCTAAACTGACATTGTCTGAACGGTCAAATAAGCCCTGCTCGGGCGCGGGGTCACCAAAAACACTCAGCCCAAAGGCGTTGCAACCTGCTTCGATTTCCGCTTTGCAGTTGGTGCGGTCGAGGCCTATGACCGACACGAGCGTTTTGTCGCTGTAGCCCGCACCGTCGCTGTTGAGGTTAAAAACGCACTGATTAAGCGGCACCAACGGGTGTTCTGAATAGTATCTACTTCCCAGCAATCCCACTTCCTCAGCGGTATAACCAATGAATAAAACCGAACGTTTGGCAGGCTTCAACGAAAGCGTTTTAGCAGCCGTCAACATGGCGACTGTTCCGAACGCATTGTCGCGGGCACCGTTAAAAATACTGTCGGCCGCCGTGTAGGTGTTGCCGCCTTTTTTGCCTATTCCGACGTGGTCGAAGTGCGCACTTACCACGATGTATTCATTTTTGAGTACTGGGTCGGTACCTTCAATAATACCGACTACATTGTATGAATTAACGTTTTGTTGGTCGCGGCCTGTCGTTTGAAAGGTAGCGGAGGAAGCTCCGCTTTTAAACAGATCTGTGTATTTTTTTTGCTGACCGTTTACCCACACGTGCGTTACGCCCGTGCTTGTGCCATTGTCCAGACTTAGTTTTTCGTTACCAAAATAACGGGAGGCAAAACTCCAGGGAATTTGAGCCGTAAACAATTCAATCAGCAGCGCGGCCCCTTTTTCAGTGGCAATTTTACGTTTGTCGTTGGAAGCAGCAAAAATCTCCTGCGGCGTTTTAGACTCCGGTGTGCCTACTTGGGCTACGACGATTTTTCCTTTTACATCTGTCTTGTAATCGTCT
Organism: Runella sp.; assembly: GCF_027484545.1. Classification (GTDB taxonomy): domain Bacteria; phylum Bacteroidota; class Bacteroidia; order Cytophagales; family Spirosomataceae; genus Runella. The sequence continues at coordinate 70,951 of NZ_JAIXST010000129.1, forward strand.
GCCAACCCATAATTTACAAAAACAATATCTGCCTTGAAATTGGCAGGGCTACCGCCCAATAGTACAAATTCTTTGCCTGAGTGTAAGGTATCACCATTGGCAATTAACAGGCCTTCTTTGGCAGCTTTTTGAATCACAAACGGAACGGGTTGCAAGTAGTCCGTTTGGCCGGGAGCGGGTTTAAGGCCCAAAAACCGAAACTGTTCGGCAAGGTAGCGTGCGGCTACCAAATTTTCCTGTTCTCCCGTTCGCCGTCCCTGAAGTTCATCAGACGCCAAAAAACGCATATTCATTTCTACTTCTGCCTTGGAAAATTGGGCTTCGGGCAGTTTTTTGAGCGATTGCGCATAGGAAGAAAAAGAAAGAAGCAAGGAGACAAGAAGGAACGATTTTATGGATGCTTTCAGCATGACAAATTGAGTTTTAGGCGGTTTCCAATACTTTGGGACCTTGTTGATTGATTTGAGATACGTAACTTTTAGTGGTAATGCCCACCCTACCAAAGGCTTCACTCATGGATAGGGCGACGCGCTCGGCAGTGGCGCGGCCACGGCTGAGGGCAAACATCGAAGGGCCCGCCCCCGAAATGCTGCATCCCAGTGCTCCGCTTTCGAGAGCGGCCTGTTTTACGTGGTCAAATTCGGGAATCAAAATCGAACGGACGGGCTCAATGATTACATCCACCATGGAGCGGCTAACCAAATCGTAATCTTCCTGCATTAGCCCGGCGATGAGACCTGCTACATTGCCCATTTGAGAAATGGTATTTTTGAGCGAAACTTCGTTACGCAAAATGTAACGGGCATCTTTGGTATTTACTTCTACATCGGGGTGAACCAACGTGCAGTAGAGTTCGTCAGGAACTTTGACCTTGAACACATCCAAGGGTGAATAGCTGCGAATTACTACAAAGCCGCCCAAAAGTGCCGGGCCAACATTGTCAGCGTGGGCAGCACCGCAGGCAATGCGCTCGCCTTCCATGGCAAAAGGAAGCAATTCCCGTTGCGTCAGCGGACGTCCCAAAAGTTCATTGATGGCAAAAATACCAACCACCGAACTGGCTGAACTGGAGCCCATTCCGCTGCCCAAAGGCATGTTTTTATGAAGCGTTACTTCTACGCCTTGGGTAGAACCGATGTGTTGGAGAAATTTAAGCATCACCACCGAAACGGCATTGCGTTCGGGTTCGCGGGGGAGACGACCTTCGTCGCCGATAATATCTTTAATAATGATGCCGGGCTCGTCGCGTTTGCGCAGTTCTACGATGTCACCGGGTTCGTCTAAAGCAAATCCAAAAATATCAAACCCACAGGCGACGTTGGCAACGGTTGCCGGGGCAAAAGCTTTTATATAATTCATTGTCAAATCAGATGAGAAGGCGGAAAATTGATTCGACAAAAGTACATAAAAACGTCAAATAACAGAATGATGGGCGAGGATGGGGTTGATATGTGAAAAGATAGGCAGTAACAGAACGGCTTTATCTGTTACTGCCTATCTATCGTCCGTCAGCGGTTCGGGGGTTAGACCAATTATAAATTTTTTGTGACAGAAATGTCGTAAGATGTCCATTGACTTCCTTCTTTTTCTAAAATATCAGTCTGGACTGCCACTGAAATTTTAGGATGTTGTTTTGATGAATAATATACGATAACCCCATTGGTTATATTTTCGATTTTATTTGAAACAAAGCCAGCATTTTTTATCTGTTTAAGTAAGGATTGATAGTATGATACAACAGCAGTTCTTGCGCCCACTAAAGTATAACTATCGCCTAAGAGAAAAATTGAAGTGTTTTTGGTCGTTATATCATTATTAGATGAAGTTAAGAACCCTTGATTTGATAAATATAAATACAATTCTCTGTTGTTATTTTTATCGGACTTGTTATAACTAAATCCTTTTGTTTCAATAAAGTCTTTAAAACAGGCGAAATTTTTACAATTCACTTTAGAAAGGAGTTCATTGAAAGTAATTGTTTGAGCAAAGGAATTAGTTGAGCAGATAATTAAAAAGCACAATGTTAGGTTCTTTTTCATTTTGTATTATTGTTTATCAGGTTGTCAAAATAATTATTTTTAAATACACTTATTGGTGGTTCAATTTGAAAGTTGTTGCTTCTTGTTGGGCGAGAGCTTGAATATGAGCGTGTGATTGTTCAATGGTTTTATTGTCTGATTTGAAAGTTGTTGCTTCTTGTTGGGCAAGAGCTTGAATATTGGCGTGTGATTGTTTAATGGTTTTATTGCTTGATTTGAAAGTTGTTGCCTCTTGTTGGGCAAGAGCTTGAATATGAGCGTATGATTGTCCTATAGTTAGGTTTTCGGCTTGTTTACTCGCCAAATACTCACCAAAGCCAATTATTAATACTGCTACAGAAGCTGCTACTGGATACCTCCACCAATGTATTTGATAATTAGGTACTTGGGCAGCAATATCAAACCAAGTCTGAACTGGCGGCTCGTAAATCGGCAGCTTGCTTAGTGCTTCCTGCAAAGGCGCGTCATTGAGACCTTGCTCAATGTTTTCCCAGACCGATTCGGGCGGAGAATACTGCGGAAGTTTATCGTTCAATGACTTTGCCATTTTTACATTACTGTTTGCTCTTTGAAATTTCATTCTTCACTGACTTCTCACTCCTGTCTCCTCACTAACATTTCCCGTAACCGCTTTTTTGCGTAGTTCAATTGGGATTTGGAGGTACCTTCCGAAATTCCCAGTATCTCAGCTACTTCGCGATGCGCAAATCCTTCGGTTTCAATCAGCACGAATACCGCACGAGCGCCTTCGGGCAAACTCAAAATGGCTTTTCCCAAATGGTCTGCATCAATGGCATCATTTCCCCAATCAACGGGGTTGGTATCCGTTGGAAGCTGTTCCATTAATACATAATGCGGTTGCTTTTGAGCGTTTTGATACGCCTTTCTTACCAAAATGGATTTGATCCAAGCGCCGATTGTTGACTCACCCCGGTATTGTGCCAAGTTCCGAAATACCGACAGGAATGTATCCTGCAAGGCCGTGTTGGCTTCGTCAAAATCGCCCGTAATGCGGTACGCCAGCGTGTACATCGCTGATTTGTAACGATCATACAGGAGTCGTTGCGCGGCACGGTCGTGGTTGAGACAGCGTTGAATCAGTTCTTGTTCGGTCATGCAATGATGCTTTCAATCACAAAGAGCGGCCAACGGGTGGGAAAGGTTGGAAAGGGAGAAGAGGAAATTTGAAATAGGAGGTAAGAAGTTCGTACTTCCTATTTTATACCTCATACCTTCCTATTTAGTACCTCCTACTTCACAAATCCCGCAGTAGCCATCCAGTGCAGGCAGCGGCCAAACCACTCGTCGAAAGCGGGGACTTTTAAGTATCCGTGTTCTCCTTTTGAGTAAATGTGCAGTTCGCTTGGGATGTTGTTTTTCTTCAATGCTTCGTAAAAAATAAGGCTGTTGGAAACCGGCACTACAGTATCATCCCCCGCGTGAGTGATGAATGCGGGTGGGGTAGAAGCAGTTACCTGAAGGTCGTTTGAATAGAGTTTAATTTGTTCTGCGGAGGCGCTTTTACCCAATAGATTTGCCCCTGACCCTTTGTGACCAATGCCTTCCATAAAACTGATGACGGGATACACCAAAATCATGAAATCAGGTCGAACACTGATACCGTCCGTTGCAGGAAGTACAGACTGTGTAAAATGAGTGCCTGCCGTTGCCGCCAAATGCCCGCCTGCGGAGAAACCCATAATGCCGATTTTTTGAGGGTCAACATTCCATTCTTTGGCGCGTTGCCGAATGGTTTTTATGGCCTGTTGAGCGTCCTGCAAGGGGCCTATGGATGGGTCAATCATGGTTTTTTCGCTTGGCAATCGGTATTTCAATACAAAAGCAGCAATGCCTTGTTTGGTAAACGCGTCGGCTACATCGTAACCTTCTCTTTTGATAACGAGTACGCCATAACCACCTCCCGGACAAATGATTACGGCTGCCCCTGTTGCCTTTTCTTTAGGAGGTAAAAACACGGAAAGAGTAGGCTGTGATACTTTGGAAACTACTTGAGATGGTGTCTTTACCTCTTCGTTGGGAACATCTTTGGCATTAGGAACACTGCCCGGATAAAGTGTAATTTCTTCTTGGGCTAAACAGGAGAAGGAGAGAAAAAGAAAAAGGCCGGTTACTTTTATTTTTTGGATGCTCGTCATGATTAAATTTCTTCGTTTATAATTTCAATTTAAAAGAGAAGTATTGACTTTTTCTGCCCATTATTTTGACGAATTCTGTTTGCCAAATGACACTGCACTGATTGTTTGCCTACCTTTGTCGTATGAATCAATACCCTGTTTTTCTATTGTTAGGTGCCAATCTGGGCGAGCGGGAGTCCACACTGAAACAAGCCGTCCAATTGATTTCGGAACGAATTGCGCCTATTGCTGCACAATCGCAATTGTACGAAACGGCTCCTTGGGGCGTTATTGACCAACCTGCTTTTTTAAATCAGGTGATACAAATCGAAACCGAACTTTCGCCGAAAAAAGTGCTGGATCAAACCTTGAACATTGAAAAACAACTCGGGCGCGAACGCCGTTTGCGTTGGGGCGCTCGGGTCATTGACATTGATATACTGTATTACGCAGACCTTATTTTAGCCGATTCTGACTTACATTTACCCCATCCAAGGTTGCACGAACGCCGTTTTACGTTGGTACCCTTGGCTGAGATTGCTCCTGATTTTATCCATCCCGGTTTAAAAAAAACAAATCGAGAATTACTGGAAACATGTACAGATGAAGGGATTGTAAACGTTTTTGAACAACATTGGGAAGGTAAAAAGTAACTATATTGTAATGGAAGTGGTGATTTTATTTCGTAATTGACTAAATCACAACCCACAATTCACTAACTCACAAATAGCAGGAAGAATGCAACGTCGCGATTTTATAAAGAATACCGTTATCACCACAGGAGCGCTTGCTTTTGGCAGCTGCAATGAAAAAGATCCGTATGCCGAACGTAAGTATGAAGGTCAGATCGCTATCATTGGCGCAGGGGCTGCCGGACTCTATGCGGGGTACTTGTTGGAAGAAAAAGGTGCTAATTACACCATTTTTGAAGCATCCGAGCAAATTGGCGGGCGGATTCGTTCGTTAAAGGGCTTTGCTGATTTCGACATAGAGCTGGGAGCCGAGGAAATTCGCGGAAATCGTTCTGTCTGGTACGATTGGGTCAAAGAGTCGGGCGCTGCTTTTGTGCCTGACACGGCCACTGATTTTTATCAAATCGCCACTCAACTTCGCACCGAAAGTCAGTGGAATACAGACCTTGATTTCCAACTTGCTTTGCAGTTAGCGCAACAGGCTTTTAATTATACCGGCACTGACAGTACATTGCTTCAACTCATGGATACGTCCAAGTTGGCAGCCCGTGTACGTCACATTACAGAGGCATTGGTGGCCAATGAATATGGCACCTCGGCCGGTCGGTTAAGTGTCAAAGGAATTACGGAAGAGGCGCTGATTGGAGGAGCCGTTGATGGAAATTATGGTTTGGCCAATCGTTCATTGTTGTCAGTTTTAGAAGAAAAATGCAAAAAAGTCATTCCTAAAGTAGTGCTTAACAAGCAGATAAAAAGAATTGATTTCAGCAGTGACCGTATTAGTTTGGAAGATGCGCAGGTACAAAGGCGCTTTGTGGACAAAGTCATCATTACTGTTCCGCTAACCATATTGCAGGCCAATGAGCTACAATTTACCCCACCTTTGCCAGAAGCAAAGATTACAGCCATTAAAAACATAGGAATGGGGGCCGGAATGAAGGTGGTGTTGGTATTCAATCGTCGCTTTTGGGATGTTACTACCGGCTCTGTTTATACCTCTGGCTTAGTACCAAAATACAATGTGAGTTCGTACGGCCGCAGCACACAGTCGTTTGTCTTAACGGGTTTAGTAATGGGTGAAAAAGCCGAAGCCTTGAGCGCTTTGCCTTCCGCCACCGCAATTCAAAACATAGTCAAGGATTTAGATACTATTTACGGGAAAGGGGTGGCTACGGGCGCTTTGACAAACGCCCGTATCATGGATTGGGGCAAGGAGCCCTTTATCAAGGGAGCCTATTCGTACCCAATTGTCGACGGCGGAGGGCTGCTTACGCGACAAGCCCTTTCTCAGTCCGTACAACGTAAATTGTATTTTGCGGGCGAAGCCACCCATTACGGCGGTCACAGCGGCACAGTTCACGGTGCCATGGAATCCGGCCGCCGCGCAGTGGAGGAATTGTTGAAGGATGTTTCGTAGATTACTGATAATGTATTTTCCAAATTGTTAAGGCTTTTGTAGCCATATCTCGTTGCCTGCTACTTACAGTACTCGCATCCCATTTGTTGTATTCAATATGCGTGTTTGTTAATTTGAATTCACTTTTTTTGTACTCTGTATATTTCTCGGGAAAGAGTTTTCTTCCTACATTATTGTTACTGCTTGTTTTTAATAAAGTTAGATTTCCTAATCGATAGATATATTGAGAAGTGTCAGTGTTATTGAAGGCTTCTACCCATTCATCTGTCGGTTTCTCGGGTAAAATATGTTCAATAGTTACAGATTTATCATTTAAATCTACTTCATTACCCCCATATTGCTTTTCAAGCTTTGAAAGAATATATTTGACTAATTGGTTAGCTTTGTTAGTATTAATAGCTTTAGTAGCAAAATCATTTTTAAAGTTCGTGTCTACTAAATATACGCTTTCCAATAATTTAAAAATAGCTTTTGATGTGGTTAACTCACCTTTAAAGACTTTATTTGCGGCATCATTATAAACTCTTTCTAACTCATTAGGGTTTTGCCCACCAATTATGTTATATCTAAAACTTATAACAGCTATATCTCTGAGCAATTTTATAAATTCATCATCAGCTAGTTTTTCTTTTGCAACAAGTAATAATGAATAGCATTGAGTAACATCGAATAGATTTAATTCTTTAATATATTTTCTCTCTTCATCAACCCATAAGGCATTGTTTTCATCACTTAGAGCTGTATAGATGCTTACATTTTCTTCTAAGCTGTTTAATAAATCTAATGCTTCCTTTTGTTTTGTTATTTTTCTTTTTAAAGCCTTGAATAAGGTAGATTTTCTTTCAATTTTATTTTGCCGCGCATTCCAATAGTGGCGTAAATAAGTAGTTACTTCAGTATTGCCAAGTATGTCATTTATAGCATCCCATTTCATATCTAAATCTTCTACTAACGCAGGTGAATCTGATAAGATTAGTGAAAATAAGTAGTTTTTCAATAAATCAGACGCAGAGAGCTTTACACCTCTGGCATTCAACGTTTCAAAAATTTTGTAAGCGTTTGTATCGTCACCGACTTCTATAAGAGTAAAAAATAAATTACTTCCTAAACTGCCATCTACAAAGTCAAATAAATCTGAACCTGACATATTAGATTCAAATTTTTCTTCCAATTTTTTTTTGAAGTAAGTAAACGCTTTATATAATTTTTGGACAGATGGTTTTTCATTACTGATATTACTTGGTTTCCGTAACTGTACCAAATAACTTCTGAAAAAATATTCATTTATACGGTTTAGCCTTAGTTTGGCTTTAGTTACCAAAGTACGACCTTCTAAAAAACCAATATAACCTGTACGTATTAATTCTAATCTTTGTTTATTGTCGTCAGCATCAATGTCGCTATTGATCCAATCTTGTAGCAAACTTATACAAGCCAGGCAAATTATACTTAGTGTAGTAATTCGTTGTTGTCCATCTATTATTTCATAATGTTTAGGATTATTAGTACGTTTGAGAACAACATAGCCCATATAATGATTTTCATCATGACTGAGTTCTTCAATATCCAGCCATAAATCTTCCCATTCATCATAGTACCAGCTGTAATTTCGTTGATAGTTAGGTACTGCAAATGTTTTTCCATTACCTATTATCTCTGAAAAGGTAGGCCGTGATTGTTCAAAAAATATCTTTGACATAGTAATGCAAATTTAAACCTTAAATCTAACGAAGAAATCTATCCTGCCCAACTTTCTCTGTCCAAACTCCGATACTGAATAGCTTCGGCCAGGTGTTCGATTTTAATGTCAGGGCTGGCTCCTAAATCGGCGATGGTTCGGGCAACTTTCAAAATGCGGTCGTAGGCACGGGCCGATAGTCCCAACCGTTCCATCGCTGTTTTGAGGAGGGCTCTGCCTGCGGAATTGATTTCACAAATCTCTTTTACTATGGCCGAGGGCATCATGGCATTGCAGTAAATTCCCGTTTTTTCCTTAAATCGTTCCGTTTGAATGGCGCGTGCTTTGATGACACGCTCACGGATGTCGGTGCTTTTTTCCGCTTTGCGGGTAGAAGCTATTTGATCAAACGATACAGGAGTAACTTCTACGTGCAAATCAATGCGATCGAGGAGCGGACCGCTGATTTTGTTTAAATAACGTTGAACAGTGCCAGGAGGGCAAACGCATTCTTTTTCAGGATGGTTGTAATAGCCACAGGGGCAAGGATTCATGCTGGCAACGAGCATAAAATTGGCAGGAAACTCAATGGCCCATTTCGTTCGCGAAATCGTGACGCAACGTTCTTCCAAAGGTTGTCGCATTACTTCTAATACACTGCGTTTAAATTCAGGCAATTCGTCTAAAAACAGTACCCCATTATGCGCTAATGATATCTCGCCGGGTTGAGGAAACGTACCACCTCCTACCAGTGCAGCATCGCTGATGGTGTGGTGTGGAGAACGAAACGGGCGGCGCGAAATAAGAGAAGATTTAGTGCCCAATTTTCCCGCTACGGAGTGTATTTTAGTTGTTTCGAGCGATTCGTGCAGGGTTAATGGTGGTAAAATAGACGGTAACCGCTTTGCCAACATTGTTTTTCCCGAACCGGGAGGTCCAATCATAATCACATTATGGCCCCCAGAGGCGGCAATTTCAAGGGCACGTTTGATGTTTTCCTGTCCTTGAACGTGTTCAAAATCAGCATCATAATCATTCAGTGTATTCAGGAAAATATCGCGGGTATCTACTGTCAAAGGAGTAATTTCTTTATTTCCTTCCAAAAACTCTACGGCATCCTTTAGAGTCTCGACAGGGATGACATCTAAACTATTGACAATCGCTGCTTCGTGGGCATTGGCGGAAGGAAGTATAAACCCTTTGAATCCCAACCGACGAGCTTCGATAGCAATGGGCAATACGCCTTTAATGGGGCGAAGTTTTCCGTCAAGTGACAGTTCGCCCATGATAATGTAATCTTCTAAATTCTTTTTGGGGGACAATTGTTCAGATGCCTGCAATACACAAAGCGCAATGGGTAAATCATAGGCAGAGCCTTCTTTGCGAATGTCGGCTGGGGCAAGGTTGACGACTACTTTTTGGCGCGGCATTCGGTATTCGAAGTATTTAAGTGATGCTTCCACGCGTTGTTCACTTTCTTTAACGGCACTGTCGGGAAGACCTACCATAAAAAAACGCATTCCCTGGCCCACTGTTACTTCAATGGTTATGATAGTGGCATTTACACCGTATACTGCACTGCCAAAGGTCTTTGAAAGCATAATCTCTAAATTTGTCTAAGCTAATTTTTTGCGTAAAAGTACAGTTTATCCCTAAAAATACTACACTAAAGAAATTGTCTTCTGAGCACTTTTGTCCGCCAAAATCTTTCGCAGCGGCGAACCGCCACTTTATTCGTATTCCAAAATCGTATTCAAATGCTTACCTTTGCCATCCATTTTTTTAAGGGAAATAGTTTACCAAACACAGATAACGATTTTTACAGTTATGCTTCAACGCATTCAAACCTTTTTTTTGGCATTAGTTGCCGTGGGTATGGTGGGGATGATTGCCCTGCCTATTTGGGATAAAACCTCAGCAGATGCTGCTCAATCAGCTCACCTTTCCGCGCTTAGATTGATTCATCAACAGGGAGTTAGTTCTACCATTAGCCCCGTTTGGTATTTGGCACTTTTGGGAGGTATTGTGTCAGGAGTGACAATTTTTGCAATTTCCCAATACAAAAATCGTCTGTTACAGTCCGGAATTTGCGCTGCCAACTCTATCCTTATGACTATCATCATGGGATTGATCATGTATTTTATCTTCGGCAAAGCAAAAGATTTTTTTGAGCCGACGGTGAACGGGAACTTCGGTTTTGGCTTTTATGCGCTTGTAATAGCGATGTTAGCCAACGTTTTAGCCAATCGTTTCATCCGTCGCGACGAGAAATTTGTTCGTTCGCAGGAACGTATGAGGTAAATAAAAAGAAACAATTTGACAATTTTCAAACAAAAAATGCTCTTTTTTCTGTAATAGAAAACCATTGCAAGAAATTGGCTGTCAGTTGTTTGTAGGGTATGATAGGTGCCTGATTAAAAAAAAGCCAGTTTTTTATTGACAAAAATTTGTTGTGCCGGATTTGATTATTTTTACTAATTTCAAACTTAGTTACTGACTTTGCCTGCTCAGAAATTGATAAAACAGAGGCAATAGCTATTGATTTCATAACTTTTTAACTCACTAATAAAGCTATACAAAGCCCTGTGAACCAGGGGATAAAAGCGTCAATACATAGAATGAGGATGATTCAGGAAGAAACAGGCGTACAGCATACGCTTAAGGAACGGCTCAAAGAGATATTTGGCTACAGTCAGTTCAGGGGAGAGCAGGAAGCTATCATAAATAGCATCATGGGAGGGAACAATACCTTTGTCATCATGCCAACCGGAGCCGGCAAATCTCTTTGTTATCAGTTGCCCGCCATCACAAACGAGGGAGTGGCGATTGTAATTTCTCCGTTGATTGCCTTGATGAAAAATCAGGTGGATCAACTTAATGCATTTGGCATTAATGCCCAGTTTTTGAATTCTACACTCAACAAAGCGGAAATCAATAAAGTAAAAAAGGATGCATTAGACGGTTCATTAAAATTGCTCTATATCGCTCCTGAATCCTTGACAAAGGAAGAAAATCTTGATTTTTTACAACGGGCAAATATCTCTTTTGTAGCGGTTGACGAAGCACACTGTATCTCAGAATGGGGACATGATTTTCGTCCTGAATACCGTCGAATTCGGGGAATCATTGACAACATCAACCCTGATTTGCCTCTGATTGCTCTTACTGCAACGGCTACTCCCAAAGTTCAGCAGGATATTGCTAAAAATTTGCGGATGGAAGAATCGGCTCTTTTCAAGTCGTCTTTCAATCGTAAAAATCTCTACTATGAAGTGCGACCCAAGCTGGCAGATGTCAACAAACAGCTTATTAAATACATAAAAAACAACAAAGGAAAATCGGGTATTATCTATTGTTTAAGTCGAAAAACGGTAGAAGAAGTTGCTAATCTGCTCAGTGTTAATGATATAAAAGCACTTCCGTATCATGCCGGTTTAGACGGGCAAACCCGGATGCACAATCAGGATGCCTTTCTTAACGAAGAAGCCGATGTAATTGTAGCAACCATCGCTTTTGGAATGGGAATTGATAAACCCGACGTGCGTTTTGTGATTCACTACGATGCTCCCAAATCGTTGGAAGGTTACTATCAGGAAACAGGTCGTGCGGGTCGTGATGGATTGGAAGGTAACTGTGTAATGTTTTACAACATTGAAGACATTCAGAAATTAGAGAAATTCAACAAAGATAAATCGGTTACCGAGCGCGATAATGCCCGTCATTTACTCAATGAAATGGTGGCGTATGCCAACTTGGGAGCCTGCCGTCGTCGTCAGTTGCTGAGTTATTTTGGGGAGTACATGGACAAAGATTGCGGCTTTTGCGATAACTGCGTTAAACCTACCCAAAAAATCAGAATCCAGAACGAAGCGGTATTGATTTTGAAAGCTATTCAGCAAACGGATCAACGGTTTGATGGAGAGCACATTGCGGATTTAATTACGGCTACGGATAACATATACGTAACCAGTTATGAGCACGATAAACTGGAAATGTATGGCGCGGGAAAATTCAAAGATGAACAAGAGGGCGAAGAATATGGAGTAGAGTTTTGGCGTTCCATGATTCGCCAATTGGTGATTTTGGGCTTTTTGTTGAAAGATTCCGAAAATTTCGGAGTCTTGAAGTTAAGTGATAAAGGGGCTAAATTCATAAATGATCCTTTCCCGATTACAATTTCTAAAGATCATACATTCGACGAAAATGAAACTCAAAAATCGAGTGATGATGAAGACGTAACCGATCTTGCTCCAGCAGGTGGTGGAAATGCCTACGATGAAGCGCTTTTGGGCTTATTAAAAGCCTTGAGGAAGAAGTTGGCCAAAGATAAAAATCTCCCTCCGTACGTGATTTTTCAAGATCCGTCGTTGGAAGAAATGGCGACTACTTATCCTACCACTTCTCAGGAAATGGCCCAAATCAATGGGGTTGGAATGGGGAAAGTGTCGAAATTTGGTAGGCCGTTTATTGATTTGATTACCAAATACGTTGAAGAAAATGAAATTGAGACAGCCAAAGATGTCGTTGTAAAATCGGCGGCCAATAAGTCAAAAGTTAAGATTTTTATAATTCAACAAATTGACAGAAAAGTAGATTTGGACGAGATAGCCGAGTCAAAGGGGCTCGCAATGGATGAACTGATCGAAGAAATCGAACACATTTGCTACTCCGGCACCAAATTGAATCTGGATTATTATATCAATCAGATTATGGACCGTGACCGTCAGCACGATATCTACGATTATTTCATGACGGCAGAAACTGATAGCATCAAAGTCGCTTTGGACGAATTGCTCGAAGATGATGTAACAGAAGACGAACTTCGGTTGATGCGTATAAAATTCCTGTCAGAAGTAGCAAATTAATAAGTCCATAGTTGGCAGCGGGCAGAGTTCCGCTTAACAGTCATCAGTGACGTTTTTCTATACCTGCTAATGACTTTTAAATGCCAACTGATAACTATAAAGATGAATATTTTAATCCTTGGTTCGGGTGGTCGTGAGCACGCTTTTGCGTGGAAAATAAGTCAGAGTCCCCATTGTGATGAGTTGTATGTTGCCCCCGGAAACGCAGGGACAGCTCAGGTAGCTACGAATTTACCGATTAGTTTTAATGACTTTGAGGCGGTTGCCAAAGCAATTGTTGATTTGAAAATCAAACTGGTGATTGTGGGACCGGAAGAACCTCTGGTAAATGGAATTGTTGATTTTTTGAAAGCACGTCCCGAACTTTCTCGGGTCAAAATCGTTGGTCCCGACCGATTGGGTGCTCAACTGGAAGGCAGTAAGGACTTTTCCAAAAATTTCATGTTTAAATATGGAATTCCAACGGCTGCTTCCCGCACATTTACACCTGACACACTGGAAGATGGGCTTGCTCATCTTACCTCACATGCATTGCCTATCGTACTGAAAGCCGATGGTTTGGCAGCGGGAAAAGGAGTGATTATTGCCGAAACCCTGAATGCCGCCAAAACAGCAATGAATGAGATACTGGTAGAAGAAAAATTTGGGGCCGCAGGCAATAAAGTAGTCGTAGAACAATTTCTAAGAGGAATTGAACTGTCGGTTTTTGTATTGACGGATGGGATCAATTACAAAATTTTGCCCGAAGCCAAAGACTATAAACGCATTGGAGAAAAAGATACGGGACTCAATACAGGAGGTATGGGAGCGGTATCGCCGGTTGTGTTTGCGGATGAAAATTTTTTGAGAAAAGTAGAACAAAAAATTGTAAAACCTACGCTGGCAGGCTTGCAGGCGGAAGGTATTCACTACGTAGGTTTTATTTTTATCGGTTTGATGAACGTAAAGTCAGAACCTTACGTCATTGAGTACAACGCCCGCATGGGAGATCCCGAAACGGAGGTCGTTTTGCCGCGAATTCAATCGGATTTAGTCACTCTTTTACTGGCAGCCGCTGACCAAAAATTGACGGAAAGTGATTTTGTGATTTCTTCCCAAACGGCGGTTACTACGGTCATCGTTTCAGGTGGATATCCCAATGCCTACGAAAAGGGCAAGAAAATTGCTGATATAGAAAAAATAGATGAAGTCGTTGTTTTCCATGCAGGAACAACAACCAATGATAAAGGTGAAATTCTCACCAACGGCGGGCGAGTTCTGGCATTGACCGGAATCGCTAATTCGCTCGAAGGCGCCGTAAATAAGTCGCAAAAAGCGGCCGCGGCCGTGCAATTCGAGGGGAAATACTATCGAAAAGATATTGGATTGGATTTGATTCGTTATAAGGATTAGGAGGCAGTAAGAAAATGACAAGGGGCAAATGGCAAAGTAGAATGCCGCTCATTGTAAACTGCAGACTACAAACTGTAAACTAAATGGGTTGTAAATCATGCTCAACAGGCGGATGCGGGACAGGCGGGCTGAATGGAAAAACAGCTGGTTGTCAAAATAATGGGGCTTGCAGTACGGGCGGTTGTAATAAAATGAACGTTTTCGACTGGCTAAGTGACATGGATGTGCCGGTCATGAAGCGTTTTGATGTCGTCGAAGTAAAATTTAAGGGAGGACGTAAAGAATACTTCCGGAATATCAACCAATTGGAACTTCACACGGGCGATTATGTCGTTTGTGAGATGGCTTCTGGATATCATATCGGTGCGGTATCGTTGCAGGGCGACTTGGTCCGTTTGCAAATGGTAAAAAAGAAAGTCGCCAATGACGAGAATCTGAAAAGCATCTATCGAGTCGCTAATCAGCGTGATCTCGAAAAACATGAACAAAGCATTGCCCGCGATTTGACGACCATGTATCGCGCCCGAGAAATGGTTAAAGAATTGAAAATCAATATGAAACTCTCCGATGTTGAGTTTCAGTCGGATAATACCAAAGCCACTTTTTATTATTCTGCCGATGAGCGCGTTGATTTCCGAGAGTTGATCAAAGTATTGGCGGGAGAATTTAAAGCCCGTATCGAAATGCGTCAAATAAGTCTTCGTCAGGAAGCAGGACGCTTGGGAGGTCTTGGTGCCTGTGGGCGGGAGTTATGCTGCTCTACTTGGCTTACTGATTTCAAAAATATCACAACATCGGCGGCGCGTTACCAAAATTTATCACTCAATCCGACCAAGCTTTCCGGACAGTGCGGACGTTTGAAATGTTGCCTCAACTATGAACTGGAAACGTACATAGACGCACTCAAAGATATTCCGCACGTTGATGCGCCTCTCCAAACCCAAAAAGGAAAGGCTCATTTGCAGAAAACCGACATTTTTAAGAAAATTATGTGGTTTGGGTACGAAAACGATAGCACTACCTGGCATCCGATTACGCTTGACCAAGTCAATGAAATACTGAAAATGAATGCGAAAGGCGAAAAGCCGGTTTCGTTGGATGTATTGGAAATTCAGGAAGCCGTATTGGCATTGCCTTTTGCGGGTATCAACAGCGATTTGACCAAAATGGACAAAAAATTCAGCAGTCGCGACCAACAAAACAACGGCAACAATAGTAACAACCGCAAGAACAAAAAGAAAAAAAGCGGTGGCGGGGGAAATCCTGCTGCCAACCCTACTACTTCTCCTAAAGCAACCGCCCCCAATAAACCGGCCAACCAACCGCCGAAAGGGGGAGGGGAGAAGAAGTAAACCATTTCAAGTAAATTTTTGTTGCAAAAGGGATAATCCTCCAAAGGTTGTCCTTTTTGTTTTTCTATCAATCACTAACCGTTCGAAGCAACTCAACCATGCAACCCGTATTTGTCTATACTGAAGCCAGTCCGAATCCAAACTCTATGAAGTTTGTGCTGAATTTTGAATTGGTTCCTCAAGGACTTTCATTCGATTACCCGGATTTAAATTCAACCGTGGCAGAAGGGAAATCTTCTCCTTTGGCGGGCGATTTATTTCAGTTTCCATTCGTGCAACGTGTGTTTTTGGCCTCCAATTTTATAACACTTACCAAAGATGATACAACCGATTGGGGAGATGTTATTTTAGATACAAAGCAGTTTTTGAAGATTTACTTCGAAGAGAATCACCTGGTTTTTGAACAAAAAACAGTAGAAAGCAATACCACTATTCTGGATACAGACAGCCCGACCGTTCGCAAAATTAAAACGGTTTTGGACGACTACGTGCGTCCCGCTGTAGAGTCGGACGGAGGAGCTATTTCTTTTCATTCGTTTGAAGAAATTTCAGGAACCGTAAAAGTTCTGTTGCAAGGCTCATGCAGCGGCTGCCCATCTTCGACGCTAACGCTCAAAGCAGGTATCCAAAATTTGCTGACGCAAATGGTGCCTGACGTGAAAGAAGTGGTAGCAGAAGGAGTATAGCTCTTCTTTGTGCAATATTTATCCTATTTTTGAGTTTCTTTGTAGAAAATTCAGTCCAAAACTTTCCAATGTTGCCGTTAGGTAAAAAATGAGAGAGTTTTGGCTCCTTTATTTATTGTAGAATACAAAAAATGCTTTTATTCGCAATAACTGCAAAACGTTGAAATAGTCCATGTCGAGCGCTGTTAAAACCCTACTGATTTTAAGCTGGATTGCATTTTGTAGCTTTACTTTTAAGTCTGACGCTGAAGGAGGCATCAGAGTCATTGTGATTGATGCAGGTCACGGAGGGAAAGACACTGGTACAAAGGGACGAATCTCTCGCGAGAAAGACGTTGTTTTGGATATTACAATGAAATTGGCCTATAAAATCAGGGCCGAAATGCCCGATGTGAAAATTATTTTGACCCGTAACTCCGATAAATTTGTGGATTTAAGCGAGCGTTCCAATATTGCGAATCGGCGCAAGGCAGATTTGTTTATTTCGATTCACTGTAATTCACTTCCCAAAAATAAAGTAAGTCCGTCAGGGACAGAAACGTTTGTGATGGGATTGCACAAGTCGGAGGAGAACCTCGAAGTAGCAAAAAGAGAGAACGCGGTTATTTTGTTGGAAAAAGACTACGAAGAGAAATACAAAGGTTTTAATCCCAATTCACCGCTTGCCTATATCATGTTGGCCAATCGCCAAAATGCTTATATCGCAAGCAGTTTGACTTTTGCCGGAAAAATTGAACGGCAATTTAAAAAACATGCCAACCGAAACAGTCGTGGGGTAAAACAGGCCGGTTTTATGGTGCTTTGGCAAACGGCTATGCCCAGTGTGTTGGTTGAAACGGGTTTTCTAAGCCACGCTGACGAAGAGAAATACCTCAACTCAGCAGAAGGACAGGACGAAATATCGGAAGCAATATTTCGGGCTTTTAAGCAGTACAAGGAGGAAGTAGAACAAAATAAATAATTATTTCAGTTATTAGTTATCCGTATTTTCTGATAACAGGTAACAACGGGGCCGCCCGCGCGGTAACGGATAACATACATCTTGCAGACATGAAAATCTCTAAAGAAGTAAAAGTTGGATTGATGGCTATAGTAACGCTCACTATGCTTTACTTCGGCTTCAGTTTTTTAAAAGGCTCTGATTTTTTTTCAAGTAACTACAAATATTACGTTGTTTTTAATAATATCGGCTCGCTTCAGTCCTCCAATGCCATCAAATTGAATGGGGTACAGGTAGGGCAGGTAAAGAAAACAGAACTGCTCCAAGACAGAGGAAATAAAGTCTTGGTGACATTAGAAATTAATAAAGAAATCATTGTAACGCAAGGCACAAAAACCAAGTTGACCTCCGAATTATTGGGGGGAAGTGCGCTCGTGTTAGAAATAGCATCGGGAGCAAAACGACTTCAACAGGGAGATACACTTTTGTCAGATAGCGAAAAAGGAATTCAGGCTTTGTTGCAGGAACAGGCTCTTCCGGTTGTGAAGAATGCTGATTCATTGATCATTAATCTCAATCGGGTCGTTAAACAGTTTGATCAGACCGGGTATGCGCTTAATAAATTGTTGGCTACAGCTGATAAAACCGCTTTGGGAATTAATGCAACCATCGATCAAAATCGTCAGGCGATCGCGGCTACTTTGGCCAACGTGAACGCACTTTCGGCGTCGTTGATTGAAACGGAAAAAGGCATCAAACCCATCTTGGGCAATCTTCTTACAACGACCGATTCGCTCAAGGCTTTGCGTATTGGTCAGACATTGGCACAGGCCAACGCTGCCGTTGCCACGCTTCAAAAATCGCTTACGGCACTCGAACAAGGTCAGGGAACCGCCGGGAAATTGCTGAAAGATCAGGCTCTGTACGATAATTTAAACCGTACTATCGTGAGCGTTAATAAACTGATGACCAACTTCCGTCAGTATCCTAAGCGATACGTAAATGTGTCTGTGTTTAGCAAAAAAGACAAAGGCCCCGCCGATAGCCCTGCTGATACGACGTTGAAATACTAAGTCTATGTCAGTATATCATCAATGACATTAATTTATCTCATTATATGTCCTTGACGCACCGAAAACCTACGTGGAACAAACTCGTTTCGGAGGTAGAAGAGGAACGGCCTGATACGCGGTAGCCATGGCACCACGTGGGTTCACACAGGAATGAACCGCCGCGTTCGGCACGTTCGTTGGACAAGTCTCCTTCCTTTGCGGGAGAACGAAACAGGGCCTCGTAGTTGAATTTTAGGTTGGATTGCCATTCCCAGACATTTCCACTCATGTCGGTTAATCCAAGCGGGGTTTTGCCAAATTTTCCAACGGGGGATGTATACAAAAAGCCGTCATCATTGTAATTTTTTACTGGAAACTTCCCCTGCCAGATATTGGCATTGTACTTTCCCCGCGTTTGGATATCGTTGCCCCACGGATAAATATCGCGGCTGTTGCGGGCATTGCGTGCGGCGTGTTCCCACTCAATCTCGCAGGGCAGCCGCTTACCTGCCCATTGGGCGTAGGTATTGGCGTCGTTCCAAGAAACTTGCGTAACGGGATGGTCGTCGGGAGCGGCGGGAAAATCAGGTCCCATGGGATGATGCCAATTGGCCCCGTCTTTCAATATCCATTGTTGGTCGGTAGATTCGTCGATAATGCCTCCGTTACCAAATTTTTCTGCTTCGGTTTTAAAGTTGGTTGCCGTAATGAACTTTCTGAATTCTCCTACCGTAACGGGATGTACGTCCATTAGAAAGGGGCGCACTTTGGCCCAAAAAGAAGGCCGTTCGTGTTCTATTCCTTCGTCTGAACCGATTTGAACGACCCCTCCCTGTATATACACCATGCCAGTAGGGATTGTGCTCAGTTTGGGATTGACAACGGTTGTATCACTGGGTTTCTCTAAGCCAATGTCACTGACGGTTTCAGGAAATTCGAGCTTTTTCAGGAAATCCGTATTGAGAACCGCGGTCTGCGTTTTCGAAGTGTCAACTTGTTGATTATCACTTTGTTTTTGACAGGAAATAACTAAAAAAGAGGATGCCAAAACAAAGAGTAAATTATAAAAAGAGCGTAGCATAATCAGACGGAAAACAGTGGACGATTAAACCTTTGTTGATTTTGTAAGTCAAAGGTAACGAAACAGAAAAACAACCGTATTGACGGTATTTAAAAACCATGAAAAAAACACACATCATCCGCACCTTCTTCGTAATGGCCCTGGCCATTTATGCACAATTAACGTTTGCCCAACGCGAGCCAATGGACCCCGTCAAAAGGGCAGAGCGAGTTTCTGCTGACTTGAAACAGGCATTAACTCTCGACGATGCCACTACCAAAAAAGTCTATGATTTGGAATTGTCCCGAACGCAGGAGGCGCAAAAAATCAGAGAAAAAAATGCCGACGACCGCGATGCCATGCGCGAGAGCATGAAAGGAGTTAATGAAAAATTCCAAACGAGTATTAAGGCGGTTTTGACTGAAGAACAGTTCAAGAAATACCAGGAATGGC
Source organism: Runella sp. (assembly GCF_027484545.1). Lineage (GTDB taxonomy): Bacteria > Bacteroidota > Bacteroidia > Cytophagales > Spirosomataceae > Runella. Next base: position 90,712 of record NZ_JAIXST010000129.1, read on the forward strand.
AAACCGCCGAGCGTGAAAAACGCGGCCCTCGTGGAGGCGGAAACCGCAGAAGAAAGTAGGTCTGAAAGTGAAATGAGAGTTATTTGTAACGTCGGCGAGGTTCAAAACCTCGCTGACGTTTTTTATGAAACCTTGCCGACGTTTTTTATACAACACATTCCAAATGCCCCAACCATTGCTTTTCTCCTTCGCGGCACCATCGACGAAAATTTTCTCCTATCGGTTCATGTTGAGGTAAATAATTCATTAAGATGGACAAATCAAATCGTTCGGCAGCCACGCCTGCACCTACACGTTCTGCATCGGCGGCATTGCAGGCTTGTTCATAGTGGATGGGGACTACCATCACGGGTTTGTCCAGATACATGGCCTCGCATACCGATTCAAAACCTGCCGTAGTAACCAAAGCTTTGCAGCCTGACATCATCTCTAAAAACTTAGCTCCGTCGAGGCGATGAAGAGTGAGCGTTTCGTCAATCTTTTCTTCGGGCAGAGCGTCGGGTTTGCTCCAAAAACAATGCAAAACTACCTCAGGATGCTGCTGATGCCATTCGAGGATTTGAGTATACAAAGCTGGGTGGTTGAGATACACCAGAATGTATTCTTTTTGGGAGGCAGTTAGTGAGTGAATATCATGCCGTAAAAGGGGAGATACGACGTACACAAGTTTATTAGGTTGATTCTCCAAAGAATCAAATGAAAGAGCCAGTAGCCGTTTGGCTCGCAATGCAGTAAGCCGTGAATTGAAATTGACCAGAAAACGGTCCATTCGGCCTTTGGAAGGAAACTGAAATTCTGAATGAAAAAACAGGTATTGATGCCCAATGCAGACCATTGGAATGGCCGGTCTATATAACCCATTGTAAAATCCACCCAGAATTTCGTAAAAATTCAAAATCAGGTCGGGTTGATAACGTTTGATGGCTTCATTAATTTGTTCCAAGCTTTTACCAAAGCGAAAAATGCGCGGTAAGTGATGCGTAACGGTCTTTTTGAAGTCCACCTTTCCATCCGAATTGAAAACTAAATTCGGGCTGGGAAACGCCTCTACCGGTGCTTGAATCTGTTCATGAAAAAAGGCAGGAATGGGTCGTTCGACCGCACCACCTACGAGGACAGCCACGAGCTGATAATCGGCATCACGCAACGTTTGGCTTAATGAAATGGCTTGGGTCAAGTGGCCTCGCCCTTCTCCCTGCACCAAAAAAAGGACTTTTTTCAACTTCTTTGGAATCAATTTAGTGATAGCCCAAATCACCGAAAAAGACATTACCTCTTCATTACCAAATAATTATGAATTTGTTGTTTTTAGGAAGTTTGCATTATTGAAACCGAGTTATCCGTTAAATTCGTCATTCGTACCTCCTCATTCGTCGTTTGCTACCATCCCACATATCCTTCTGGTGTCACTCCTTTCAATCGCAGATAACAAATAGCTTGACCGCGGTGGTGAATAAGGTGATTTTCCATGGCGTAGAAAAAGCGCCACACCTGAATTTTGCCACCCGCAAAACCTTCTTCCTTGGCCAAGCGTTCCGGTGTGGTTTCTCCCACTACTTTCTCCACCCACGCATAAAAGCCGTTAAGCTCGTTGGCGAGTTGGGCTTTGGTAAGCTTTCCCCAGTCTTGTTTCATCTCATAAGGATTTTTGATTTCCAAACGCCCTGCCAATTGCATGGCTGTGAATGTAATGCAATGCACAAACTGCGTTCGGAAGGTCATGGCTTCAGGCGTATAGTGAAAATCTAAGTGTTCTTCGGGCATTTGGTTGAAAACCGTGAGCGTGTAATCCTGCGAGCGTTTCCAAGCAACTCCAAATTCCTCTCGGAATGCTTGAAGTTCTTTTTTGCTGCGGGAGGCACTAAAAACAGGGACTGAAACAAGGGCACCAAAGAGAGATTGAAGAACGGTTTTGCGGCTGATTTTCATGGGGATACTGATTTAGTTTGTAAGAATAAGTGACTGCTGAGGAACTCCTGCCGATTATGCCTTTTTGACTTTAACGAATACGGAGAGATTATAAATCTATTACCGGTTATCCCGCCTGTGAAATTTGAACTTTTGTACCAACACGCCATCCTATCCGTTTTTTATGACTGTGTTTCGGTTGGCAAATCGGACTGAGACAGCCAGTAAAATCACGATGCCCAGTAGAAACTGTAAATACGTAAAACCTTCCGAAATGCGGTTCAAAGGAGCCTCTGAGGTGATTTCTATTTTCTCATACACCGGAATGACTCCGGGCGTGATGTAAGCTTGAATGACGGTAATGATGCAGATAATAAAAAGCATCAGAAAGCTGTGTTTCACCGTAAAACGAAATAAATCAGACTCTTTTCCTACTAAGTCAACCGCCGCTGCTCCGATAGCAATGGATTGAGGAGAGATCATTTTACCTGTCACGCCTCCCGAAGCATTGGCGGCGACGGTAAGCACCGGGTCAAGGCCAATGGCGGTGGCCGAAGTGGCCTGAAGTTTGCCGAAAAGGGTATTGGATGAAGTATCAGACCCCGTCAAAAAAACACCCAACCAACCCAAAATAGGAGAGAAAAAAGGAAAGAATATGCCCGTACTGGCCAACGCCATTGCCATCGAAATCAACATTCCCGAATTATTGGCCACGTAGGCAAAACCTACCACCGAGGCCAAAGTAAGGAGTGGATATCGCAACTGCATCAAGGTAGCGCCGTAGATAGTGAGTCCTTGTTTTAAGTTTAAACCCACCAAAGGCAACGAAATAAAAGCCGCCAATAGCAGGGCAGTGCCGGGTGCTGATAGATAATTAAATTCGAAGGGTTTGATGGGTAAGATACTTCCGTCTGCTTTCAGAATGGCACCCTGCAACCCTGAAATGTCAAATTTGATAAATCCAACCGAATTGAGGGCTTCTTTGACCGGCTGAAGTCCCCAAAAAATAATAAAAACGGTCATAATGATAAAGGGCGACCAAGCTCGAAATACTTCGGCTCCCGTATAGTGCAATTCAGAATCAATCGTTTGGGGCGGCTCTTCTTTAAATCGCCAGATAGGGGGAGGTTTCCGAAATTTCAAAAAAATCATCAAACAAACAATAGAGGCAATGCCGGCAATGACGTCGGGCAACATGGGCCCCAGGTAGTTGGAGGTAAACCATTGAAAAAAAGCAAAAGACACCCCGGAAACTAAAATGGCATCCAATACTTCCAGTGATTTTTTGAAGCCGGCCATCAGCACTACCAAATAGAAAGGAACCACCACGGACAAAAAAGGAAGCGTGCGACCTACCATTTGAGAAATAGCTAATTCTGGAATGTCGGTGACGTGTGCCGCTATGATAATGGGGGTGCCTACCGAACCAAAAGCCACGGGGGCGGTATTGGCAATCAAACAAATGCTGGCCGCGTAGAGTGGATTAAACCCCAAACCCACCAACATAGCTCCCGAAATAGCAACGGGGGCTCCGAAACCGGCTGCTCCTTCCAAAAAAGCACCAAAAGAAAAAGCAATCAAAAGTGCCTGTAACCGTCGATCGGGTGTGATGGAGGCCATGAAGTTTTTGATAACTTCAAATTGACCGCTTTTTACCGTCACATTGAATAAAAACACGGCTCCGATAATGACCCAACCGATGGGAAAAAGCCCGTAAAGCGCTCCGTGCAATGCGGATAGTCCGGAGAGTTTAACGGGCATTCCATACACCAAAATAGCCATGACGATAGCCAACAGCATCGTGAGCAGGCTGGCCCAATAGCCTTTCGTTTTTTTGATCAACAGAAAGAAAATAAACAAGACAGGAACTGCTGCTACCAAAGCAGACAGGGCAATGTTGTGAAAAGGGTCAGTGAGTTGGGTCCATTTCATGGTTTTCGAGGGGTTTCGTAACGGCAAAGGTAAATCGGCCGCGTTTCTACCTTTTATATAAGTTATTACTGATATTTTCTCATGCTCGACGCTCTCCATCGTATTTTGCCCAAAGAACGCCTCAAAACTCGCTTGATTGACCGCTACGCGTACGCGAGCGACGCGAGTCATTTTTACTTGGTGCCGCAGGCTGTCGTTCAGCCCACTACCATTGAAGAAATTCAAAAAATTTTTACCTTTTCACACGAACACAACATTCATATTACCTTTCGGGCGGGCGGGACAAGCTTGTCGGGGCAGGGAATAACGGACGGTGTTTTGGTGGATTTGAGTAATTATTGGCGAAAAGTAATCCCTGAAAACAACGGAGAAACGGTACGCGTACAACCTTCCGTGATTGGAGCGCACGTCAATATTGCCCTGAAAAAATACGGACGTAAAATAGGCCCCGACCCCGCTTCTATCAACGCTTGCATGATGGGAGGGATTTTGTCCAACAATTCCAGCGGCATGTGCTGCGGTGTGGTGCATAATTCGTACCATACCCTTCAATACCTGACGTTTGTATTGCCCAACGGACAGGTTTTTTCTACCGAAAAACCCGAAGATTACGCACGGTTTGAAACCGAAGCGGCCGATATTGCCAACGGACTGCGAGCGTTACGCAGGGAGGTGTTGGACAATACCCCTTTGGTGGAAAAAATCCGTAAAAAGTACCGACAAAAGAACACCGTCGGGTATTGCATGAATGCCTTTGTGGATTTTGAGCATCCTTTGGACATGTTGGCGCATCTCATCATCGGAGGTGAAGGCACGTTGGCGTTCATTGCAGAAGCCGTACTGAACACCGTTCCTGATTTGCCTTACAAGATGACGGCAATGCTCTATTTCGATACGCCCGAAGCCGCCTGTACTACCATTCCTGCCTTAAAATCGACGGGAGCCGAAGCCCTTGAATTTATGGACCGAGCTTCGTTGCGGTCGGTAGAGGACATGCCCGGTGTTCCGTCCTTTCTAAAAACGTTATCGCCCACGGCCTCCGCTATTTTATGCGAATTTCAGGAAAATACGCAGGCGGCTCTGGAGGAGAAATACGAAAGAGCTAAACCGATTTTTGCGCAATTACCTTTGCTGTTTCAGCCCGAATTTACGCAGGATGCGCAGCAACAGGCGTTGCTGTGGAAAATTCGTAAAGGCATGTACCCGTCCGTGGCCGGGATGCGGGCAAAAGGTACTTCGGCGTTGATGGAAGATTTTACATTTCCCGTAGAACGATTGGGCGAAGCCGTCGTGGACGTGCAGCACTTGTTCGATAAATACAACTACGAAAACGGCATCATTTTTGGCCACGCCAAAGACGGAAACCTGCACTTTGTCATTTCGCAATCCTACGCCACTCAACCCGACATTGACCATTACGAAAAATTCAATGATGAGTTGTTCGATTTGGTTTTGAGTAAATACGGCGGAGCGTTAAAGGGGGAGCATAGTTCGGGTCGGGCTGTATCGGCCTACATCGAAACCGAATGGGGAACAGACGCTTATGAGGTTATGAAAAAGCTCAAAGCGCTGATTGACCCTACCCATCTGCTGAATCCTGGTATCATCATTACCGACGATAAACTGACGCACGTTCACAACCTCAAAGTCATGCCTATTGTGGAAGAAGAGGTAGACAAGTGCATTGAATGCGGGTTTTGCGAATCAAGCTGCCCGAGTCGGGATATAACCCTGACGCCGCGCCGCCGCATCGGGGTTCGTCGCGCTATTGAGCGATTGGATGCCGCAGGAAAAAAGATTGAGAAAGAGGCGCTGTTGAAAGATTATGACTATGACGGCATTGAAACGTGCGCGGTGGATGGGATGTGTGCCAACAACTGCCCCGTAGATATCAATACGGGCGAGTTGGTGAAGCGTTTGAGGCGAGAAAATCATTCGCCGTTTCAGAACAAGACCGCCCTTTTTCTGGCCAAAAATTTTACCGCGTTGGAAAAAACAGCCCGATTGGGCGTCCAATCGGGCGTTTTTCTCAACGGTATTTTGGGGGAGAAATTTATGGTGAATTTGACCGGTTTTGGCCGAAAAGTCATTCCTTCTTTACCGAAGTGGTCAAATCAAATGCAAGCTCCCGGGCCTCCTGTTTTGGCTCCGGTAAATTCAAACAGGGCCATAAACGGCAATGACACCACAGTCTCCCCATTGACCATTGTGTATTTTTCATCTTGTATTTCCCGCATGATGGGCGGCGATATTTTCCAAACGTTTGCTTCGGTTTGCCGCAAAGCCAACGTATCGGTAGTTATTCCAAAAGACAGTCAAGGTACGTGTTGTGGTCAAATTTTCTCTTCCAAAGGTTTTACAGAAGCGTATCGTTTGACGGCCAATCAGACTCTGGGAAAATTGTGGGAACATTCGCAGGAAGGCACCACGCCCATTGTCATGGATGTGACGAGTTGTACCCAAACCCTCAAAAGTTCGCGTCCGTATTTGACGGACGAAAACAAAGCCCGTTTTGATAAACTGGCCCTGTTAGACGTGATCGATTTTGCGTCAGATGTGTTACTGCCACGACTGAAAATCACGGCCCGCAAAGATAAAATTGTTTTTCATCCCGTTTGTTCGGTACATAAAATGGGTTCGATGGGCAAACTCCAACGCATTGGTAAAGCCTGCGCTGTTCAAGCTGATATTCCTGCTTTTGCCGGTTGCTGCGGCATGGCGGGTGACCGAGGCTTTTATTATCCTGAACTCACCAAGGCAGCTACCAAAAATGAGGCATTGGAGGTGAAACAGATGGACTACGACGGATATTATTCCACCTCTAAAACCTGCGAAATGGCGCTCTCGGAAGCAGTTGGCAAAAATTACGAATCTATTTTAAAATTGTTGGATGAAGTAAGTTCTAATTGTGAATGAGTGATTTAGTGAATGATAATCAGTTATTTAAGGATTTTTCAGTTTTGCGCCATTGCCATTATTGATTATCAAAACAACGCGGACGACGCGGATGCTTACAGATTTATATTCTTTAACCCTGAAAAATAATTGAATACAACATGACCTATAAATTCAACCCCATTCCCAGAGTATTGATGGGCCCCGGCCCTTCGGATGTTCACCCGCGCGTTTTAAGAGCGATGTCTGCGCCTTTGTACGGGCACCTCGACCCACTTTTTGTGCAAATGATGGACGAAGTCAAAAGCATGGTTCAGCAGTGCTTTATCACTGAAAACCTGCTTACGTTCGTTGTTTCAGCTCCCGGCAGCGCGGGAATGGAAACCTGTTTGGTCAATCTGTTGGAACCCGGCGATGAGTGCATTATCTGTGTCAACGGTGTTTTTGGGGGCCGCATGGTGGATATTGCCGAGCGATGCGGTGCCAAGGTACATCGCATTGATACCGAATGGGGAAAAGTAACTGAGCCTGACCAAGTAAAAAAAGCGTTGGACGCTTGCCCCAAACCTAAGTTGCTGGCCATTGTTCACGCCGAAACTTCTACAGGAGCTTTACAACCTTTGGAAGAAATCAGTAAAATAGTCCACGAAGCCGGTGCGTTGTTCGTAGTGGATGCCGTTACTTCCTTTTGCGGGGTTCCTTTGGAAGTGGATAAATGGCAAATTGACGCCATTTATACGGGGACTCAAAAATGCCTTTCCGCTCCTCCGGGCCTGTCGCCCGTTAGTTTTTCGGAGGCAGCAGTGAAGGTTTTAGACAACCGAAAAACGAAAGTGCAGAGTTGGTTTTTGGATTTGACCATGGTCAAAAACTACTGGGCGGGGGCTAAAAGAGCCTACCACCACACCGCGCCCGTTTCCTCCGTCTATGCCCTGCACGAAGCACTCAACATTGTGTTGGAAGAAGGATTAGAGGCGCGTTGGGCCAGACACCAAGAAGTGCATCAATACCTTAGAAAACAACTGGAAGCCCGAGGTTTTCGGTTTTTGGTAGAAGAACCCTATCGTCTGCCGAATCTCAATTCGGTGTATTTGCCCGAAGGCTGTGACGAAGCCGCGCTGAGAAGTCAACTCTTGAATAAATACAATATTGAGGTAGGTAGCGGATTGGGAGCGTTTGCTGGAAAAATTTGGCGTGTCGGCATTATGGGCGAAAGTGCCACCAAAAACCATGTCAATCTGCTGACGGGGGCATTGGATGAATTGATGTAAATAAACTACTCAGAGAAGCAATAGTTGCTGTTGCTTCTCTGACTATTGCCGTAAAAATCAGAAAAATTGAATTTTACAAATCCCCCACCAACTGCGACACAATCACTGCCTTTCCTTCATTGCCTTTTTGAAGCTCATAAGCCAACAGCAAACCATTAGGCGTTGGTAAAAGGACGGGATACGTAGCGTTTTCGTTATCGGCAGTCAAATAATTGGTGGATTCTTTGCCGTTTTTGTCAATGATTCTCAGGGCGATTTTGGTGAAAAATTCGCCGTTTTTTTCTACTGATTCATCCCAAACCACCGCTATAGCACCATTCAAATGGGCGATTTGGGGGTGCTTGGCACGTACGGTTAGGTTGGAGGAAAATAGCTTTTCTTCTCCCAATTTTACAATTCTAATGCCTGCTTCGTGGGTTTCGGATTTTCCGCTGAACCACGTCACAAAAAAATCTTTGCCTGCCTGAGTCATGCCCGGGCCGGTGTGCGGACAGGCGTTGACTTTCCAACGGTCTTTGTAGACCAATTGGGGTTGAGTGAACGTCTTGCCACCGTCGGTCGAAACGGCGTGGCTCATGTCGCGGGTACCGTCGGCGAGTAGGTCGCGGTAGGTGAGGTGGATGTTTTTGTCAGTATCAATAAACAATACCGTGCGGCAGCATTGACAGGCATTGGAGTCAACGACAACTTCCTCCGAAAAACCTCCTTGGGGAAGTGTCTGTACAAATTTCACGCTGCGACCTTCGTAAGCTCCCATTTTTTCGTCCAACCACACGAAGCCTAATTCCCCGTTGGGCAAGCGAATCATGTCGCTGAACGAATGTCCTTTACCGGGCGATGTGTCTTTGTGAATGGCTTTCGGGGCTGACCACGTTTTGCCGTTGTCGGTCGAGGCAACGTACATCAAATCCGAGGCGCGCGGTGCTTCTTTGGTGGGCTTTTTGATTTCAAACGTGGCCCAAATGCTGCCGTCGGATTTGAAGGCCACGCGCGGCATCCCTTCGGCGTGTACCGTTAATTCAGCAGGAGCATCAATCTTGATTTTCTTGCCAAATGTCTGTCCGCCGTTTTCGGAAACGGCAAAATAAAAGGAGCCTTTATCACCGTCTTTTTCCACCCAACTCAGTACCGGATGGCCACGGTGATCGGTGGTGAAGCGGGGTGTTGCGCCCGTGAATTTTTCGTTGGAAAGGGACGTTGTTTTACGGTTGATCATGGTGGAAAAACCGAAAATACCGAGCGACAGAATCAATGAGGAGGTGAGGAGGTATTTCATGGTGATTTTATTTAGAATGAAAGGTTTTTGTTAGATTTGTTAAAAAAATCAGCGATATGACTGTTACGTATCAATTGACCGAGGATGAATTTGACTACCGTCTTTTTCGTCGCATCAAGTCTCAATTTGCCCGTCGGACTGGTTCGTTCAAAATCAAAATTGAAATTGAAGAAACCGAAACGGATGAAACTGAAGCCATTATGGCCAATCCTGCTTACTACGAGGAATTACTTCGTCGTAAAGCCTCGGTAGAGGCAGGAAATGTTATTTCTTTTACATCCCAAGAATTCGATGAACTCGTCAAGAAACATTCTGTTTGAGCCAAAAGCATTTGAAGAGTTTATCGAATGGGCTGCCGAAGACAAAAAAATATTTTTCAAAATCGCTGAATTGATTGAAGAAATCAGGAGAACTCCTTTTGAAGGGAGAGGAAAGCCTGAGCCCCTTAAACACGGCTTGAAAGGTTATTTTTCGCGTCGGATTACCGATAAGCATCGATTGATTTATAGGATTAGTGACCAAATTATTACATTCATTGCCTTTAAAAATCATTACGGCGACAAATAATTGTTTAACTGCATGACACGGGTAGGGTCTGTTAATTGATAGACCCTACCCGCGTATTTTTATTTCCCGGTAAAATTATACTGTACCCCAACCGTAAACGTGCGCGGTGCGGCGGGAGTAAACGTAGTGCGGTCGGTGGGGGCGTTGCCTCGGGTAGCGTTGGTAGCGTACAGGGCATCGGTCAGGTTCATGATGTTGGTAAAGAGTTCAATGCCTTTCCATTGGTAGCCTGCTCGAAAATTGACCAAATTGTAGCCATCGTAGCGAACGGTATTGGTTTGATTCTGAAACCACCCGGCTACGTGCTGCCATTCTACCGACGTGCGGAAGTTTTTGAACCAGTTGGGATAATAACTGATTTCCGAATTCCACAACCAACGCGGCGCCGAAGGCATGTCTTTTCCGTTCACGTCTTTCAGAACGTCGGAGGCTTTTTGACTCAGCGTAAATTCTACAAAACGGTGAATGGCGGTCGTTCCTCCGAAGCGCACAAAGAGCTGTTTGTTAGGCTTATAGGTCAATCCAAACTCAATGCCCCGGTGGAGCGTTTTTCCGGCCGATTGGTAGTCGGTGGAGTTATCAGGCTGACGAATGTTCAACAGTTCGTTGGTGCCGTTCATTTGGTAAGCAGCCACATCCACGTACACTTTATTGTTCAGCAACGAAGCCCATCCGCCAATCTCTGCATTGTCAAATTGAGCGGAAGCGAGGTTGTAGTAAAACAGGTCACCGTTGGGCAGGGGAGTGCCGCGCTTACGGAAAATCGCCGTCAGGCCGGGAGGTGAGAAACCTTTGGAATAATTGGCGTAAATCCCTTTTCCATGGCCTAAATCGTAGGTTAAACCGATTTTGGGCGTGGTCTGACTGTACGATTTGTTGCCGGTGGTATTGTCCAAATAATTCACAAAATCAAACGACATATTGTCGTAGCGCAAACCTGCCGAAATGCGCAGTTTAGGCAGTGGCTCAAAGTCATATTGCGCATAAAAAGCCGTATTATGAATGTCGGCGTCGTAGTTGGCGATTTGAATATCAGGTCGTTCCTTGGTGATTGCGTATTTCTCTACCGATTTTTTATCGGCGCGAAGTTGGGCGGCTAAATCAATTTGGTATGACCAATACTTACTCGGTGAAAAATCAATCGTCGTACCCGCAATTAGCTTGGAATTCATGAACTTGAACTTCTGCGTGTGTTGGGCAATGAGTCCCAAACTCTTGAAATCGCTCGAATTGATTTCGCCCCGGGCGGTGGTGGCGCCGCTTGTCCAGCGAATGCCATAACTCGGATTCTGACCGTGTTTGTTGTCGCGAGCAAACACCGTGACGAATGATTGCGAACCGTTATTCCAGTCTTTTTCAAACGTCAGACGTGTACGCAGCGACTCCGATTTGCGATAGGTAAAATCAGTCGTGCTCACGTATTGGCGATTGTAAAACGCGACGCTGTCCACACTACCGCTCGTTTGTGAGTCGTAATTATTGTAGGAAAGCGTATAAATCAACCGTGATTTAGGCGTAAAATGATACTCTAATCGCGCATTCACGGCGTTTTTGTCGTAATCAGAACTCGTCATCCACGCATTGCGCTGACGGGCAATGAACCCGCCTACGTACACGCCAAATTTGCCCTTCATTCCCCCCGCGCCGTATTGCAGACGCTGATAGCCCCATTGGTCGGCCTGAATACCGATTTTAGCCGTGGGAATGGAGGTGGGTCGGTGCGTGATAAAATTGACCGCGCCTCCCACCGCTTCGGGGCCGTAAATGGAAGAAACCGGGCCTTTCACGACTTCCACCGAACTGATGGCAAATTGATTGAACTCCAAAATCGAATTGTGGTTAAAAACACCCATGGGCCGAATCGGAACGCCGTCTTCCATGTATAGAAAGTAAGCGTTGGTAGTCATCGGTTGGCGAATCGCCATCATGTGTTGTTCGTTGTTTAGGTTAACCATCATCACGCCCGGCGTTTTGTTGACAATTTCAAACAGGGCTGTGGCCTTGGCTTCGTCGATTTGTTTGGGCGTCAATCGTGAAATAGCCATCGGTGATTCAGTGCGCAACGCCGCTTCCCGATTGCCCGTTACCACAATTTGCTGTAAATTCTCAACGGCGGGTTCCAACGAGATCGTTAGGGGTTTGGTGTCGGTAACGGTCAGTTCCTGAGAGGAGTAGCCAATCGTCGAGATTTTAATTTTGGCGTTTTGAGGCACTGATTTTAGCTGGAATTGGCCGTTTTGGTCAGTCACTGTTCCATCAGTGGTGGTCAGTATTTGAATGGTGGCCCCCACGACGGGTTCTTTGGTAACGGCATCAAAGATTTTTCCTTTAACAAGGTGTTGCGCCGCGGCTTCGCGGGCAAACATTCCCACAAGAAGCAGGAATACTAATTTTATATTTTTCATTTTTGTTTCAGAAAGTTTTGTGTCTCTTCAATGCTCTTGAGCATGTCGTCGCTGACTTGCTCAATCTTGATTTTCTCCTGCGTAAATGCCTGAATGGCTTGGGATGGGAGTAGTTTCCTAAGTGAGTCACCTCGGTAATTGTGCATCCAATCCATCATGGCATCGTCGGCCTGCTTGAGTTGAGACGAAAGGTGAATAGATTGCTCCAGCAGCTGTTGCAGCGCGGAGTCGCTGGGCGTGATTTTGAGCAAGCTGTCGGTTTGGGAAATTTGCCTGCGAATGGCGTTTTCCAATGCTACCAACTCACCCATTTTGGGCATGACAGCATCGTGAATCATCATCACGTCTTTTTCCAGGGTATCTAGTTGGCTTTGCTCCTCGTTTTGACAGGCAGCCGCCAGCACTACCCCAATTAGTACTAATGGGTTGATTTTCATGTATGTATCGTTGCCTATGTGTAAAAAAGCACAACTGTCCTTTTGTGACAGATTGGGAATGGCTTTTTCAATACAAAAAATCAGGCAATCGGAGGCACAACGGGCTTGGATAAAAAGCCTTTGTGCAGGGAAGAAGAAAATAAACTGAAAAGCTTGAAATTGAGAGGCAGAGTGAAAGTCATTGAAAAATCCAACGGATTTTCTTCAAATACTTCCTGAATGACCCGTTTGGCCGAATCGCTCTGTTTTTGAGCATCGTCGCGGGCGTGTCCTTCGGCTACTTTTTGAAGTTGTTTGGCCAAATAGCACTTTCCGTCGCAATGAAGATGAGGTTTGTAACGGTTTTCGCAAAGATTTTGAATGATGTGTTCTTTGCGTAATTCAAAATCCAAATAAACAAACGGCACCACCAGCGTTTTGAGGCTGATAAGCAACAGCAAAAAAAGTGATATGTGCCGTTTGTATGCCATGTTTAGGTTTCTCTATGCTGCAAAGGTAAGTGATTTTGAAGCAGAGAAGATGATTAAAATCAATATATTCACGTTCCTTAGATGCTGGATACCTTTGTTTTCCTGCGCCGCCAAAGTAGAAAACCCGTAACAGATAGCAATCCGGGCGTCAGGCCAATAATAATGTAGAGAATTTTGAGCGCAATTCCCCCGAAATTGCCTATGTGCAGCGGATAAAAAGTAGCCTGTACCTGCTGCCAAAACGATAAATCTTCAAAGGTGGTTTGGCTCACAAACTGACCTGTTTGCCCGTCAAATTGAACGGAATTTCCGCCTTCAAACAAAGGGTTTTGGCCTTTACGAATTCCCCGTATATTAAAGGTACGCTCAGGCTGTGTAGGCAAATACACGTAAGTTGGCGTTAAATCAGGTATTTTTTGAAGGGCTTGGGCATAAAGACTATCAAGCGAAACTTTAACCAACGTATTGGGCGGCGTAGGAATCATTTCTTTCTTCCACGCTCCTTTTTCAAAGGCAAATAGGTTGAGCCAAAAACCCGTAAAAAGAATGACCACGTTGAATACCAACGCCCAAACGCCCGTAATTCGGTGCAGAGAGGAGGTGATGGTACGTCGGTTTTTACGGTTAAAACGAACGTTGAACGTCACGACTTTCCAAATGAATTTTCGATAGATGACAAGACCCGTAAACACTGAAATCAACATCGCAATTCCAAAAATCGCCACCAGAGCAGCCCCGGGCACTCCCAAATGAAAGGAAAAATGAAACTGATACAGCCATTCCATCCAGCCTACTTCCAAATCATCTCCTCGTCCCTGCCGAAGGATTTCGCCCGTGTACTGATTGAGGTTGATTAACCCCAAATCATACGAAATCAGGCGGCTGTCGTTGAGATACAATCGGAATTCATAGGAATGGTCTTTGGGAGCGGTCGGATTGTTCCATGCCATACCGTCCAAATTTGGGTAGTGTTTTACGGTGATTTTATACAGACTGTCGAGCGAAAGGGGGATTTCCTGCGGCTTGACAGTAAGCAGGTCATGGTAAAATGAATGATCAAGTTCTTCCTTAAAAATCAACAATGAGCCGCTCAATCCCAACATCAGTAAAAATATCCCGGTGATGAGACCAAACCAAGAGTGAATCGTGAACAGGTATCGGTTTATGGTCATTGGTAAGGACTACCGGTTAGGTGGTGCTGTAAAGTCACAAAGTGCAAAAATAGCTTTTTTTGCCGTTGTTGGTCTTATGACCGACAACGAACTCGTAGCAGTTGGATTGTTGAACACCAACAATGGCAAAGCAAAAGGGCCCGTCGTTGTTTTTTTTGCCGTTGTTGGTCTTATGACCGACAACGAACTCGTAGCAGTTGGATTGTTGAACACCAACAATGGCAAAGCAAAAGG
>NZ_JAIXST010000100.1 GCF_027484545.1 Runella sp.
GGCTGGTCAGAAAGTCGCTATCCTTTTCCAAATTGGACAAGTGGCACAACTTGGCGATTGGTTGGTGCTTTTGGCAATTCAACTTGGAGAGGCAGCATTACATTTGATACACCGCCAATTTTTGAGGGGTTCGAGCAAAGAGCGGTACTTGATGGCAAAGCGTAAAAGTGCTCCTTTTCCTGTTTGGTTTAGCTTGTCTCCCATGCGGGTTTTGTAGTTTTCTACGCTTTTAAGCTCAATACCAAGCTTTTGGGCTAAATCTTTGTTGGAAGAAGCTTCAATGAGAAGTATGAGCAAATCCAACTCACGTTGGGTAAGCGTTGTTAGTAAGAAAACGTCTTCGTCTTTTGGAAATGGGCTGTTATGAATGCAACGAAGGAGGTTTTGAATAGTTAGTTTAGGCATAATTCAATGATTATAAGCTCAAAAATGAACTTAGTGAATACCTTAACAAAAAGCAACTATCAAAGTAGGGGAGAAGCCCAGTGTTACCACCGAGTAACTATAAAACACAAATGAACCATATAATATTGCGTTTTTAAAGAAAAGATGCAAAAAAAATAAAAATACCCCAAAGTGGAAGAATATTATTTGGTAATTATCTTTTTTGCACTTTTAAACTATCCGGGACGATAATGCAGCGTATGTTGATTTTTGCATTCATGTTCGGTTCTTTGAGAAGATCAATTGTAGGTAGAATATAAATGAACACAATAAGTTACACCATTGCGCCTCGTTTTCCCAATTCGATGGCTTCCAAATGAGTGATTTTACGATTGTCCAGTGTAAATCGCAGTAGGGTGCGGATTTTATGAAATCCTTCCTGCCCCGCTGCACCCGGGTTGAGATAAAATAGATTGTTCAGAGCCGGGTCACGCATTACCCGTAAAATGTGCGAGTGACCGCAGATGAAAATATCCGGTGTATTGGTCTTTAATTCGGGCCGGACTTGCGGATTGTATTTAGGGGGAGCGCCACCGATGTGTGTCATCCATATCCGGAATCCTTCCAGTTCAAACCGTTGATGTTCAGGAGCTTTCCACTGTACTTCTTTGGGGTCAATATTTCCGTAAACGGCGCGTAAGGGTTTAAATTCCTCCAATTTTTCAAGGATTTCTACTTTGCCTACATCGCCGGCGTGCCAGATTTCATCGCACTCTTTGAAATAGTCAAAAATAGCGTTGTCTAAATAATAATGGGTGTCGGAGAGAAGGCCAATGCGGGTCATTTTTAATTACGAATTACGAGTGCAGAATGTCGAATTTTGAAACAGTGCGGAGGGAATATTAAATAATAGCTTTTAAGGCCATGCCGCTCATGATGAGTACGACCAGCCAACCGGCGATTTGAAGCCAAACGGGATGTTTGTAATTTCCAATCAATCGTTTGTTGCGGGTGGCGATGAGCATGACTGCCAGGGCAATAGGTAAAATAAAGCCATTGATGGTGCCTACAAATACTAAAATCTGCACCGGTTTGCCTACTACAAGAAACACAATGGTTGAAATGGAAATAAAAGCAACGGTCAAATAACGATGATTTTTTTCTAAAACGGGGTGAAATGTTCGTAAAAATGAGATAGACGTATAAGCCGAACCAATCACCGACGTAATCGCCGCACTCCACATCAGTACCCCAAATAACCGATAACCTACCTGTCCTGCTGCGAGTTGGAAGACTGAAGCAGGAGGGTTGTCTTTGCTCAAAACTAACCCCGTTGCTACTACGCCCAACGTTGCCAGAAACAAAAAATACCGAATGATAGAAGTAATCAAAATTCCCGTGGTGGCGCTATGATTGACCTGAGGCAATGCATCTACCCCTTTTACTCCCGCTTCCAACAGCCGGTGGCCACCCGCAAAAGTAATGTAGCCGCCTACGGTGCCTCCGACGAGCGTAATGGTGGCAATCGGGTCAAATTTTTTGGGTAAAACCGTTCTGACAAGCGCTTCTCCAACGGGAGGATGAGCCGAGAAAACGACGTAAGCAATGAGCAAAAGCATCAGGATACCCAAGTATTTGGCAAAATTATCCATGGCTTTTCCCGCTTCCGGAAGCAGGAAAAGAGCAATACCAATCAAGGCACTTGCGATGGCACCAACTTTTACATCAAGCCCGCTCATGACCTCAATTCCTAATCCTGCGCCGGCTACGTTGCCGATGTTGAATGCTAATCCACCGATTACAATTAAGAAAGAAAGCAGATAACCCAGTCCGAAAAAAAGGTCGTTGGCAATGTCCTGAGCGCGTTTTTCAGTGACGGCGATAATGCGCCAAATATTAAGTTGAGCACCTAAATCAAGCAGAATGGAAAGCAGAATCACAAACCCAAAATTGGCCAGTAATTGCTGAGTAAAAACGGTTGTTTGCGTGAGAAAACCGGGCCCAACGGCCGATGTGGCCATGAGGAAAGCTGCTCCGAGGAGGGTATTGGTGATTGATGTTTTTTTCATTAGGGTCTATTTCTGCGCAAAATCGCAAAAAATAGAACACGGATTGAACAGATTGAACAGATTCATACGGATAAATTCTAATAAAATCCGTGCGAACCCGTTGTATCCCTTCAATCCGTGTGCCATTATTACCCCAAAATCATTTCCTTCATTTCGGCCCGAATCCGTTTTTTGTCTAATTTTCCTACCGACGTTTTCGGAATTTCAGGTACAAATTTGATGTGGTCGGGAACGTACCATTTATTAATTTCGCCCGAATCTACTTTTGCTTGAAGCACGGCTTTGATGCTTTCGGGAGTTAATTTGTCTTGGTAATCAGGTTTCACAACAATAATGGCGTGAGGTCGCTCGCCCCATCTGGGGTCAGGGAAACCAATCACTGCCGACTCGGCCACGCCTTCTACCTGTGAAAGTAGGTTTTCAATGTCCAATGACGATACCCATTCGCCTCCTGTTTTGATCACATCCTTGACGCGGTCGGCAATGGTGACGTAGTAATTAGAGGCAATATGGGCGACGTCGCCCGTGTGTAACCAGCCACCTGCCCATAGTTTCTCGGAAGAATCGGCATCTTTGTAATATCCTTGCGTCATCCAAGGGCCACGAGCTACGAGTTCGCCCACGGTTTCACCATCGTGTGGCAAGAAGTTTCCGTCGTCGTCCATGAGCCGTAATTCTACAAACGGAGCGATTCTTCCTGCTTTGGTACGATAATCAAGTTGTTCTTCGGGCAACATTGCCAATTGCTCGTCGTTGAGGTGTACTACGCTCATAATCGGAGCAGTTTCCGACATACCATAGCCTTGCGATACGTTGATACCCAAGTCTAATGCGGCCTTGGCCAAACCACGGGTCAGCGCTGAACCGCCAATCAACACGTTCCATTTACTTAAATCTATTTGTTTGGCAACGGGGCTGTTAACCAGCATATTCAGAATTGTAGGTACACAATGGGAGAAAGTGACTTTTTCTTTAACCAATAGTTTCAACAACATTTCTGGCTCGTAACGACCTGAATAGACTTGTTTGAAATTGAGCATCGTCGCTAAAAACGGGAACCCCCAGCCGTGAACGTGGAATAGGGGCGTAATGGGCATATACACGTCGCGGTTGTCAATGGGCAAAGCGCGGTAGCCTGGAAAATAAGCCAACAAACAAAAAGTGTGCATCACCAATTGGCGATGTGAAAAATAGACGCCTTTTGGGTTGCCTGTGGTGCCTGTGGTATAGAAAGTTGTCGCCAGACTGTTTTCATCAAAATCGGGAAAATCGTAGATTTCGGAAGTATCTTTGAGTAAGCTTTCGTACTCGCCTACTAACGGGAAAGAAGTCGTAACTAACTCGGCCTCTGGATTTTGATAGACTTTATCGCTGACGATAATGTACTTCTCAACCGTTGTCAGTTGGCCTTTGATGGCTTCGATGATAGGCACAAAATCTTCGTGAATCACGACAAATTTATCTTCGGCGTGATTCATTGTATAAAGAATCTGCGCGGGAGAAAGTCGAATGTTGATGGTGTGCAAAACCGCTCCCAAACAGGGAATGGCAAAAAAGCACTCTAAATAGCGGTGACTATCCCAGTCCATCACGGCCACGGTATCACCTGCTTTCACACCTGCTTCGGTGAGTACATTGGCGAGTTGGCGCACGCGTTTATCAAACGTATGGTAGTTCATCCGAAATAAATCCCGGTACACAATCTCGCGTTGGGGATTGTATTTAGTGACTTGATCGAACAGCATTTTTATAATCAGCGGAGGATCGTAAGCTGAAGGGGTACGGGGAACAATTCGGGTCTGAATCATGGATTGGTTAACGGTTTGTTGTTTGGGTAAAATTATGTTTTTTCTTTGAAAAGGCATAGAAAAGTCAAGAGTACTATCTATATACAGGGAAAATTGATTTTTGGGTGATTGGATAGGTCTTTAATTTTAATTTATCTGCTATTTTTCAACAGAGTTAATTCTTAAACGTCGGTGCAGTTGTGCCAATTACCGGATATTTTTATCTTGCCTCAAAAATAGACTATGCCTTTTATGAGAATCCATTTCATTTCTTTCCTGCTTCTTCTAAACGTCTCTCTTTTTGCCCAACATAAAACGCAAACCATTCGTGGAAAAGTAATTGATCGGGTAAATCGTCAGCCGGTGGCAGGGGCTTCAGTCATCATAATAGGTACAACCCAGGGTACTCAAACGGATGCTTTAGGAGAGTTTTCCATTTCCAATGTTCGTATTGGGCGCACGGCTGTTAAATGTTCTATGGTAGGTTATGAGCCCTATTCGACCGAAGAATTTATCCTCAATTCAGTGAGGGAAGTTGTGTTGAATCTGGAATTGAAAGAAGCATCGTACGATTTGCAGGAAGTAAAAGTAGTCTCGGCCCAAAACCTCAATCGGCCTGTCAATGACCTTGCCTATGTGAGTGCGCGGTCGTTTACGGTAGAAGAAACCGAACGAATACCCGCTTCGGTCAATGACCCCGGACGTATGGCGTTGGCTTATCCGGGCGTGAAAGCAGGTCGCGATGAAAATGAGAATAAAATTGTGGTGCGCGGTAATTCGCCTTTCGGAATTTTATGGCGACTCGAAGGGATTGACATTCCTAACCCTAACCATTTTGCACAACCGGGGTCGGGTGGCGGCGGCATTACGGTTTTTAGTGCCCAATTATTGGGTCGTTCCGATTTTTTTACGGGAGGGATGCCCGCCGAGTACGGCAATGCGCTTTCGGGGGCTTTTGATATTCGTTTCAGAGAGGGAAATCAGCAAAAGCGAGAGTATCGTACCAAACTCGGTATTTTGGGGTTAGACTTTTCGACTGAGGGTGCGATTAAAAAAGGACGTTCGTCGTATTTGGTCAATTATCGTTACTCCACGCTTGGTTTGTTGAGTCAAATGGGTTTCTATTTAGTGGGCGAACGCGTTACGAATCAGTTTCAGGATTTGTCGTTTAATCTAGCTTTTCACAGCAAGGATGCTAAAAAAACAACTACCGTTTTTGGTTTAGGAGGCTTAAGCACCGAGCATTATATGCCGGTGGAAGACCCCGAAAAGCGTGTTTTGGGGAAATCTGACAACTGGGAAGACCGCCTCAGACCCGCCAATATGGGGGCGCTGGGAGTAACGCACACGGTCAATATCAATGAAAAATCGTCGTGGAAATACGTGGTGGCGATTATCGGCAGTAGTATCAATCGGAATTCTGATACGCTCAACCTTCAGAATGTTCGATTTCGATACGATACCCAAAAATATGATGAGTTTCGAGTAGCTGCCACGGCGACCTACAACTACAAATTTGACGCTAAAACTCGTTTGAAAGCAGGTGCTATCCTGAATCATATTCGGTTCGATTTTTTCAAAGAGACTGCTCCGAGGGCGTCAGTTACGGATATTAATGTTCTTAACGCTGGCCGACAACAGTCTGTTCGGGGAAATGGTAGTACACAAACAGTGCAGGCTTACGTGCAGATAGTCAGAAACTTATCTAATAGACTCGTGATGAATGCAGGGCTTCATTCGATGTATTTATTGTTAAATAATACCGCTTCGCTTGAGCCGCGTCTTTCGTTTCAGTATCGTAGCCCCAAGGCACATTCGGTAAGTTTGGCGTATGGTTTGCATAGTCAGTTGTTACCCATGAGTACGTATTTTTATACCCGAAAAGATACCATTGCGGGGAAAATTACGGAGTCGAAACCCAATCAAAATCTGGCTTTCCCGCGTTCTCATCACTTGATTTTGAGTTATAACTACATCACTCCGAGCCTATGGAAATTTTCGGCCGAAGTATATGCGCAATTTTTACGAAAAATATTGGTTGAGCCCCAAACGGGTTCGACGTATTGGATGATGAACAACTCCGAAGGATTTCCCGAATTTACGACTGTTGCGAAGGGAAAAGGTACCAATTACGGAATAGATTTGGCCGTTGAGCGTTTCTTTTCCAAAAAATACTATTTACTCCTGACGGGTTCGGTGTTTAATTCTACGTACCAAACAGCCGACGGCACTACCTACAATTCGGCTTTTAACGATCGCTTTAGCACTGCGCTTACTTTTGGACGAGAATTTATGTTTAAAAATGGTTCGGTATTTCAGATTGGAGCGCGAACCATGTACAATGGCGGCTATCGTTATACCCCGTTAGATGCAGCAGCATCAGCCAAAGAAAAACGATTTGTACCGCTCAAAGGCGCCGAATATCAAGCGCAAGCACCGGCGTATTTTAGAATGGATGGGCGGGTTTCTTACCGTTCTAATCGAAAAAAATACGCTACGGTGCTATCGCTCGACGTGCAGAATGCCACCAATTACATCAACGTCACCAGTACAAGCTATAATCCCGTTACCAACTCGCTTGAGCTGCGCCGTACGGGAAATGGATTTGTGCCAATTTTGAGTTATCAAATTGATTTTTAACGGTTTCTATAAACCATTTTTCATAATTCTATCGGCAAGTGCGGGCGCTAACCTTTGGATGAGGCGTAGGAGTTTTGTTTTTCCGATACTGATTTCAAACTTGTCTTTCGCAAAACCGTGCATAAACTCATCCACTAATTGTTTGGGAGTGATTTTCCCCTTTCCCCGTCCTTCGGTCATAGGAGTTGATACCAATGCCGGAATGATTTCAAACACTTTTACGGACGTGTTTTCCAATTGATACCGTAATGCTTTGGTGCCGTTGTGTATCGCGGCTTTGGTAGCGCAATAGATAGGCGCTGACTTTTTGGGAGCAAACGCCAATCCCGAAGAGACATTGACGATGGCAGCTTCGGGTTTTTGAAGCAACAAAGGCAATAATCCATACGTAATCTGAAACGGACTAATTAAGTTGATCCCAATCTCGGAAGCTATTTTATGGCATCCTTTCTTTTCTTCGAGGAACGAATAGTTGTATTGAACACCTGCATTGTTGATGATGTTGATGTTTGGGTATTTTTCCAAACAGGTATCTACAAGATTTTTAACGGATTGACTATCAGCTAAATCGCATTGAATGGTTTCGATGCCGGCAAAGCGTTCTTTGAGGTTTCTTAGGTTAGCTTCATTGCTTGAGGCTACAATCAATGAGTTGCCTAATTCATAGAATTGCCCAACCAGTTCAAGTCCAATACCTGACGTGCCTCCTGTGATTAGAATGGTATTTCCTGTAGTTCTCATCGAGCTTCTTTTTTAAATAGTTCATTAAATTCCAGAAAAGCGCCTTCCTGCCCTACAATGATGTCTTTGATTTCAAAACAGGTGTACGTTTTTTGATTTTCCATTTCTTCGGGTTTTGTTTGAGCATGACAGATTACTATTGCAGAAAATAGCAATAAAGCGACTTGTAAATGCTTCATTTTTAATGGATTGATTTTGATTTCCTGCAAAACTATTCCCGTTTTCAGCAGGAAGCATTTACATAGGTAAAGAAATTACTTTTGAGAGAGTTTTTTTCTGATGCGGCTCAATTGGGTAGGAGTAATGCCTAAGTAGGAAGCAATATGGTATTGGGAAATAATCTGCTCTAAGCCGGGATATTGTTTTTGAAAAATAGCGTACCGTTTATCGGCGTCGAGCAATACAATTTCAATTTCTCGTTCTTCTTTGTCAACAAAATAGAACTCAGCTAATTTTCTGGCCACTCGTTCTAAATCAGGGAGGGAATTATACAGTGCCGATAATTCTCTAAAATCCGCCGTTAGCAGTTGGCAGTCTGTCAAGGCTTGCTGGACGATTTTGTTGGGCTTGCCCGTGATAAGCGAAGCATATCCTCCCACAATAGAATGAGGCACAAAAAAGTGTTTGTTGTATTCAGTTCCTTCCGAATTTCGGTAAAAAGCCCTGACAACACCTGATTTTAAAAAACCGATTTTAGCAGCTATCTGCCCTTCATCGATGAATAGTTGGCTTTTCTTGAGCTGACTTTCGGAAAAGAGCACACGTACCTTTTCCCATGTTTCGTCGGTAATGGGTGAGATTGCATTAAAATAAGTGCGAAGCTCGTTCAATGGAGTAAATGCGTTTTGAGAAACAGAAAGGGCGTTTTTGACTCTAAAAATACAACCAATGTCCCTTAACTCCTTGTTTTCGGTTGAATTCTAAGGCCGGGGCGGGGACTTTGAGCGTATTGAGCATAAAGAAGAAAGCCTTCAATGCTTTATGACGGGTAGGAATGCGCCGAAAATCAATATCCAATGACAGGTAATATTGCCGATAGGGGTCGTAACCCAGCGATTGGCTTTTTTCTACTTCGGCCCCTACCATATTCTGAATTCCGTAACCCAGTGAAACATTGAGCCATTTGGGAAGATTGGAGTGAGGGGCGAAAGAAGCTAAGTTGACGGAAAACCAATAGGTTTGACCGTTGTAATCTTTGAGCCATTGTTCACTTAAATTACGTCCCAACAGTTCGGGGCGGATTTTGGCTAATGAAGTAGGATGAAAGGAAAACTTGGGTTGGATGCGCTCTTCTCCCCACAACGCATATTGACCCAAATACAGGGACGGGCCGATAACATTGGCAACCATATCGCTGGGTGAAAAACCATAGATTGGATACTGAAACCCGTCCAAAATTTCAATCGGAGTAAGGAAAAGAAAACCTGATAAAGCACCATACAAAGCGGCTTGTTTGCGTGTAATGCCCGTTTTTTGATAGATGCCAGCTGTATTGCGGCAAATTTGGTAGGCCGTAAAAAAATGCCCGACTTTGTCCAACTGCTTCCATTCGTGAGCGTCGTCACTGACGTTGAATTTGCTGAATGAATTGGTTTTGTACCAAGCTTTGCTCAATCCGTAAATGGATCCGGTATAAGCTACGCTTTCTACTGCTAAAATCCAGCGTAAAGTGCGGTAGTTAGGGCGCGTGGTATCTGATTGAGCGAGAACACTTAAGGTGCAAAGTGTAAAGTGTAAAGTACAAAGTGCAAAGTATAAAACCTTTCGACTTTCTACCTTTTCACCCTGCACTTTTAATAACTGCCTTGGTATTTTCTCGTTCCCCATTCCAACGTCGCTAAAAGTAGTAACAAGAAGAATAACCACTTGTTTTGGATTAATTCTGACAGGTCTTCGGTACTGTCCAATCGATCGGGGGCCTTGTTTTTAAGAAGATATTCTTTCAAACTTTCAATTTGGGCTACTTTCACAAATTGTCCGTCCGTTTGCTGAGAAAGCGAACGTAATAGACTGAAATCTGCCGTTAGATTGAGGGTTTCAAGGGCCAAATCGCGGACGATAAACTGCCCGGTCACGCTCTCAATTTTGTCTTTTATGCTTGTTGTCGCTTTGTATTGATAGACACCTTCCGTCAAGCCGCTCAATTCAAAACGTGAGTTGCCTTCTGTGTTTGTATACGTATAAGATTGCGTTTTGCTGCGCTCATTAGTGATTTCGAGACGGATACTTTGACCGTACGTTCTTTCGTAAATGTCGTTATACACTTCTGTCTCGAAAGCTACTTTGTCGCCTGCATTGTACTCATTCGCAAGCGGATACACCCGAAACTTACGTTTGTCGTCTTTTACCGAAATCAATTGCATTACTTTTTGGAGCAACTCATCTACCGCTTCCTGTTTTTCGGTCAGGGCGTATTCTTCGAGTCGCCACTGCCAAATACCTTCCCCTGCCAGCACCGCAGATTTACGAGTGCCGCCGGTATTAAGCATCAAAAGAGGTTTTCCTGTTTTTAAATTTCCAACGTTTTGATAGAGAACAACTTCACTTCCTGGCAATAAGCGATATTCGCCAAAAGGAACGGTAAGCGGTGGCATTTTTTCCAAAATACGTAGCCTCTCAGGGTCCAAATTGAGGAGTTTGAAGTTGGGATTAAAACGTCCCGTTACTTTGTCCACTTGTCCCGGATTGGCACTGATGGATACTGCTGAGTTTAATTGACTTACTTTGGTGGTATTGGATTGGCTTCCCAGGATAAAAAATACGGGCGTATTGTCACGCTGTAAATAGCGCTGAATAATATCACCGCCTATGTTAAACATATCGGGGAGTTGATGAAGCACAATCAAATCGTATTTCTTGTCGGGATAGGTTTCGGCGTTCGGGTTGACGCCAAAGATCTTTACATCTACCTCATAATTAAGGTTTTTCTCCAAAACGGTCCGAATTGCCTTGATGTCGGGGTGGGTGGCTAAAGCCAACAACAATACTTTCTCTTTTCCATCAATAATATCCAAATACACATCGCGGCGGTTGTTGCGCGTCGTGAATTCACCTTTGAGGGTTTCAACTTCTACCACGTAATGTTGCACTCCTTTTACGTTGGAAGCAGTCTGAAAGGTGAGTTGTTTAAAATCATCTTTTTGCCCAAAAGACACTCGCTGAGTGCTCAGTGTACTTCCATTTTGGCGAAGCGAAACCGTAACGGTTTGACCTTGAAAACCGCCGGCAACAATGTCGGCCTGAATAGGAAACTGATTGCCTAAATATGCAATTTTATTGGCCGAAATGGCTTTGATACTAATGTCGCGTTTTGAGAGCGTATCTCCCACACCGATGCTGTGAACGCGGAAAGGATAGTTCGTATAAGTAGGCGATAATCCCTGATTGCTGATACCGTCGGTGAGCAAAACTACGTCGGTCAGGTTACGGCCTTCGTAGTTGTTTTTGGCACTGCCTAACAAGTCAGACAAGTTGGTGCTGGTGCGGTCAAACTTCAGTTTAGGCAGTTCGTCTTGGTAGTTTTCGCTGTTGAGGGTCTGTACTGAAACTTCCAGACCTTCATCAGCCAAGGATTCCCGGAGACTTGCCAAAGCGGCTAAAGCTTTGGTACCGTAGTTGCCTACCGATTCAGAATTATCAATTGCCAATACGACTTTGGGCTTGTCAGACAGGGTTTGAATGCTGCGCAAAAGTGGATTGAGCAACAAAAACGCGATAATACTGACCAACGCCCCGCGAAAGGCGGCTAAGGCATAATTAACAGGTTTGCTCCAAATGGGTTTGGGTTGGTACAGAAAATAGGCATATCCTATCCCTGCCAGTAAGCAAACTCCAACGTACCATAATGGTGTTTGAAAAATAATCTCAGCCGCTAATATCATTTGTTTTGTGTTTACATCACCATACCGCCATCAACCTGCAAAACTTGCCCTGTGATGTATTTAGACAAATCTGATGCCAAAAATACTGCACAGTCGGCAACTTCTTCAGGACTGCCGCCGCGTTTAAGCGGAATACTCTGTTTCCATTCTTCAATGGCTTTTTCATTCAGTTCTCCTGTCATTTCGGTTTCTATAAAACCGGGTGCTATGGCGTTAGAACGGATATTTCTTGAACCGAGTTCTTTGGCCACTGATTTTGTGAAACCAATCATTCCGGCTTTTGAAGCCGCGTAATTGGCCTGTCCTGCATTGCCGGTTAATCCTACAACCGACGTAATGTTGATTAAGGAGCCGCTTCGGGCTTTCATCATGACCCGAGTGACGGCTTTGGTCAGGTTAAAGATGGACTTTAGATTAACGCGAATTACTTCGTCCCATTGTTCTTCGGTCATGCGCATCAACAAACCATCGCGGGTAATTCCTGCATTATTTACGACAATATCAACCGTGCCAAAATCGGCTACTACCTGCGCAATGAGGTCTTCGGCAGATTTGAAATCGGAAGCATCGGAGCGATATCCTTTTATTTTGGTGCCAAACTGTTGGAGTTCTTCCTCCAATGCCTGACCTTTTTCAACACTTGATAAGTACGTGAAGGCAACTTGAGCGCCTTCCTGGGCAAAACGAGTGGCAATGGCTTTTCCAATGCCGCGCGACGCGCCTGTTACGATTGCTACTTTATTTTGTAAAAGAGACATTCTTTGAATTGTGAATGAGTGATTTAGTGAATTGTGAATGACGGGGCCCGCAGCGGCGTACCGTGCCCGTGCGGTGAATTGTGGGGCTCACTTTGGAAATACGTTGGCTTCTACAATTTCGCATAGGATATGCCCAAGCAAAATGTGGCATTCTTGGATGCGAGGGGTATCTTTGGAAGGAATATTGAGTAAGAATTTACTTACACCCTTCATTTTGCCGCCGGTTTCGCCCGTCATGGCTACGGTAATCATGCCAAGTTGATTAGCGACTTCCAACGCTTTTACCACGTTGGTAGAGTTGCCGGAGGTTGAAATACCTACCAAAACGTCTCCTTCACGACCCATTGCTTGGATCATACGTGAATAAATAACATCGTAACTATAATCATTGCCTACCGCTGTCACATAAGAGGAATTAACGTGAAGTGCTTCGGAATAGAGCGGCGGACGGTCGTAGTAAAAACGACCGCTGAATTCGGCGGCTAAGTGTTGAGCATCAGCAGCACTGCCTCCGTTTCCGCAAAAAAGTACTTTTTTGTCGTTTTTGAAGGCAATGGTCATTGCTTCGGCTACCTGAGCTACCGTGTCAATGAGAGTTTGATCTGATAAAACGCGATTTTTGGTGTCGATAGAGGCTTGAATAATGGACTGAATATTAATCATTAGGGAAGTTGTTTAATGATAACCGCAAAAATAGTAAAACTTAACTACGATTACTGCCCTAATCGACTAATTCGTATCTTTGGTTCTTTCAACTTTTCGATTTCCCGAATCACTTCTACAATGCCCCGTAACGGAATATTTACCCACGAAGGACGGTAACTGATTTCGTAACCGAGTTCATAAACGGCTTTTTCCAGTAAAAAGAACAGCAATAAAAAGTTGATTTCATTTTGACTTTTAAACAACGGATGCGGCCAGCCAAAGGCATCCAAATAAGCATCCATGTAGCTGTCACGGATGAGTTTGTACCAACGGTCGGATACGGTTTGGAGTTTTTCGGAAGAGATATTTTTAGTTTCGTGGCTTTCAAACAGCTTGGCACTAACCGCATAATGATAACTGCGAATCATACCGGCCACGTCTTTGAGCGGGCTGTGTTTGATTCTTCGGTCGGAAATACTGGCTTCAGGTTCACCTTCAAAATCAATGACAATAAAGTCGCCGTTGTCGGTTAAAACCTGCCCCAAGTGATAATCGCCGTGAATACGAATCCTGAGCGAATCCAGAGGACGAGTCAGCATTTCGTTGGCAAAACTGTCAATCAACTCGCGGGCTTCCATAAAAATCCAAGCCAGACATTGCGTGGGTTTGTCCAGCTTTGTATAATTTTCAATCAGCAACGCGTAGCGGCGATTCAATAAATCCGTAAGGCGATTTAATAAAAATTGTCGATAAGAGTCGTCAAATTTTTCGGGAGCAAAAGCGGCGTCGGCCTCCGGAGAATAGAGTCCCAAGTGCATTTCGCCCGTTCGTTTTCCCAAAAGAGCCACTTGGTCAAACACATCTTCCTTAATACCGAACATTCCATTGGGGACGCCGTACATAAAATCGTTAAGAAAATCGCCCGTTAATACCCAATTGTCTTTATCGGCACGAATTGCCTGCTGCATCATGCCCAAGGTAACATCGGGTTGGCCTTCGCGTTGCCACGTTATGCTGCCGGCATAGGCAGGAATGTTGCCAAAATCAGAATGTTGGGTCAAAAAACTCACCATTTCAACCTCGGGGTTGGTTTGGTCGAACAATTTACGGTAGAGTTTCATGAAATATTTGCCGCCAAACAGCATGGCCGAATTACTGGAATCTACGGGCAGCACGCGGCTGTCTATGCTTTCAGGTGCGTCCGTATCGGAGAGGCCGCGACCTTTCTGAAAGTGTAGAGTGTAAAGTGTAGCGTGTAAAGTATGACTCAAAAAAATATTTTTATACAATTCGCTTCTAAACCCGTCGTCATAAATAGCGTCAATCAATTGCGTTGTTTCACCTTTTTCCAAAACCCCCTTTACATCAATTTCTATATGAGCAGAAATTTGAGTAACAGGCAATTGATAAAACTCAGAAGGGCCATCGTGATAGGTAGCTTCCACTATCAAAATATGTGCTTCGCCCATGGGTAAGGCATTGCGAATATAAAATCCGTTCTGTACCCGGGCTTTGCCTGCAAACCAACGGCAGGTGTTGAAATAAACCGGGAAGACATTGCTTTCTAAATGGGCACTCAGTGTTTGGTCAAGAGTTATCATCAGTGGTTAAGTAATTGAGTTGAGCGATGGAAGGCAGCACATTTTTGAACGGGTAAATATACATAAGTAGAAGTGAGTAGCGAGTAGAAAAGGGCGAGTTTTTTGTAATCAACTCTCCGTTTTTCCAAAGAACTTCCTCTTAGAGTATGTTTAAAAATTTTCTGCTTCGGATTGGCAATGTTGAAAAATTTCATTTGGTGAGCCCCTTCATTTCTTTTGCTTGCCCAAAAGAAACGAAGCAAAGAAAAGGGCAGCCTGTCCAAAGCTCCCCCGCGCAAGCCTTACGCGCACCACGCTGGACAGGCACTTTCCCTGCGCAAGGTTTTGTTTATTAGTGATTTACAAAATTTAAACATCCTTTTACTCCAACTCTGTCAACTCCAACATTTTGGATTTTCGGGTTAGCAAATGAATGATGAGCCAGGCAATCAGGTACGTACAACCGCAAATGGTAAAGATGATGTTGTAGCCACCCGCCAAATTTCCGGCGGCTTTGTAGGTATCCAATAAACTTCCAATTAACATCGGGAAAAAGATACCGCCCACCGCGCCGGCCATCCCGCCAATGCCCACAATGGAGCTTACTGCTTGCTTAGGAAATAGGTCAGAAGGCAAGGTAAATACGTTGGTGGCCCATGCCTGATGCAACGCTACGGCAAAACTAATCAGTCCTACGGCAACCCACACATCGGTAGCAAACTGAATGAGCAATACTGATAATTCCAGAACGGCAATCACCAAAATTACCGTTTTGCGCGCTTTGATAACGGGCCAGCCGCGCTTGATGAGTTGTGACGAAAACCAACCGCCACTGATGCTGCCTACTGTGGTAGCCGTATAAATAAGCATTAATTCCAAACTGGGTTTTTTGAGGTCTAAACTGAAAGTGGATGCAAAATAGGAGGGAAGCCAAAACAGGAAAAACCAATAAATGGGGTCAATGAGCCCCTTTCCCGTAATGTAAGCCCACGTTTGGGGAAAGGAAAACAGTTTGATCCAATTCACCTTCGATTTCTCGCCTCCCCTTTGTTCTTCCTTTTCCTGACCATTCACGATGTAGTCGTATTCTTCAGTTGTCAGTCGTTTTTGCTGTGCCGGAATATCGTAAAACAAAAGCCAGAAAATTAGCCAAACGAAGCCCAATGCGCCTGTAATCCAAAACACTTCCTGCCAACCATACCGGGTCAATATCCAAGGTACAAGCAATAAAGCAACGACCACTCCCACACTGGTTCCGGCATTGAAAAGCCCCGTTGCCAATGCCCGTTCTTTTTTCGGAAACCACTCCGCCACGGTTTTAACGGCTGCCGGATAGTTTCCGCCCTCTCCCAAACCTAACCCCACCCGCGCCAAGCCAAAGCCAAAAGCACTCCGAGCGAGGGCGTGCAGCATTCCTGCGACGCTCCAAAAAATGATGGTGATGGAATACCCTTTCTTGGTGCCTATTTTATCAATCAACCAACCCAGTGCCAACAGACCGATGGCGTAAGCAGCCGTAAAAGCCATGATAATGCGCGCATAATCGGTTTCTGACCACGTAAATTCCTTTTCTAAAATGGGTTTCAATAAACCGATAATCTGCCTGTCCAAGTAATTGATGGTGGTGGCGGTGAACAATAAAACCACAATCAGCCAGCGGTAATTTTTGATTTTCGGGGCGCTCATCGGCGGGTAAGTTTTTTGGTAAATTGTAAAAAATGTGTTTTGAGTTTGTGCCACTCTTTGTCCTGAATCAATTTTTTATCCAAAAGCTGTCCGCCCATGCCCACGCCATCGGCGCCCGCGTTGAAAAATTCTACCATGTTCTCCAGACTTACGCCGCCAGTGGGCAATAATTTCAATTGATTCAGCGGGGCTTTCAATTCTTTGATGTAGGAAGAACCCATTTGGGTAGCCGGAAACACCTTTACCATGCTGGCACCCAAGCTCCACGCTTTGAAAATTTCGGAAGGCGTAAACGCTCCGGGAAAGATAGGAATACCCTGTTTGACGCAGGATTTGACTACTTTTTTATCCAAAATAGGAGTTACGATAAACTGCGCTCCCGCGTCTAATGCTTTCTGCAAGTCCTCTTGTGTACAGACCGTTCCCGCCCCAATGTTTAAGCCTTGCTGCTCATTTTCAACGGCATATTGAATGATTTTTTCGGCATCAGGCGTATTCATAGTGATCTCAATGGTGGTCAAACCCGCATCCCGATAAATGGGCAGAATCTGAGCTACTTCTTCCAACGACAATCCCCGAATAATGCCCACAATGGGCGCTTTGTTAAATAATTCCCACGAAAATGTGCTTTTGGTCATAGGGGTGCAATTGTGAATTAGTGAATGGTGATTGAGTGAATAATTAACAAATAAGTATTTAGGCAACAATATCCTATATTTCCTTATATGCCTTATATGGTTTAATAAAAGTGCTTAAAGCAAACCGAATTTGAATGAATTAAGGCAAGGAAAAAGCGACGTACTTGCCGCCGGGTTTTAGGTCATAACGGGTGCCGCCGCAGGCAATGGCGATGTATTGTTTTCCTTTAACCCTGTACGTAATCGGCGTAGCAAAACCGCCTGCCGGTAATTTGTATTCCCAAACAACCTTCCCCGTTTTGGTGTCAAAAGCCCGTAATTTTTCATCGTAAGTGGCCGCAATAAAGAGCAAACCTCCTGCTGTGACGACGGGGCCTCCGTGGTTTTCGGTGCCCGTGGTTGGAATTCCTTTTTTTGCCAATTCGGGATATTCGCCCAACGGCACTTTCCACACATACTCACCCGTGTTCATATCAACCGCATTGAGCGTACCCCAAGGCGGTTGGATGACAGGGTAATTGGTAGGGTCTCGAAACTGACTGAAACCCCTGTTTTGATACGCAGGAGTGTACGGAAATAGGTTGCCTTTTTTGGTTTCCACCGCCGTCACTTGGTGAATATCGTCAGTTTTTACAGGAGCTTCCGTTTTAAGGAGATAATTGACGATGGCCTCACGATCCGGCTTGGAAATATGCTGAAAAGAGGGCATTCTGTTACGTCCCGTTTCAATAAGGGTACTGATTTGCTGCTTGGTCAATCGTTTTCCAACGTCTTTTAAATTGGGATAGGCTTGCGTATTTGCCGCGTTCGTGGTTTTAGAATCTGTTGCGTGACAGATTGCACAATTGGTGGTAAAAAGTTTCTCGCCTTGGGTCAATGCGCCGGTATTTTTTTGTGCGGCGGTGGCCTGCATTCTCAACAACCAAAGCATATTGTTGGCATTCACATACATAATTCCGTTCGGGTCGGCGGCACTGCCTCCCCATTCGGCACCGCCACCTATTCCGTAATAAAGCGTTTCTTCTGGGCTCGGTGGCAGGTTTTTTTGTCCACCCCGGCTTTTTTCAAAAACAGAAAGGGCATACGCTGATGACTCCGAAGAAATCGTGGACATATCCGCTTTGGTAAACGACTGATTGGAAAAAGGCGCAGGTTTGGTCGGAATGGGCTGAGTCGGCCACGGAGCTTCACCGGGCAGGGCTGCCACTTTGGGAGAAGGTACTTCTTTGACGGGAAACAACGGTTTACCCGTCTCTCGGTCAAAGATAAAAATAAGCCCGTCTTTGGTGGCCTGCGCTACGGCGTCCACTTTTCGGGGCCGCCCGTCGGGGCCGTTTTGCGTTACCGTAATCAGGTTAGGCGGGCAGGGAATGTCTCTATCCCATAAATCATGGTGAACCGTCTGAAAATGCCAGATGCGTTTGCCCGTTTCGGCATTTAAAGCAATGATACAATTGGCGAACAGATTGGCACCCTTGCGGTCTCCTCCGTAAAAATCAACCGAAGGGGAACCCGTTCCCAGAAAAACCATTCCCCGTTTTTCGTCTACGACCATGCCGGCCCAACAATTGGCGCCGCCGAGTTTTTTATACGAATCTTTCGACCACGTATCGTAGCCGTATTCACCGGGAAGCGGAATGGTACGAAAAACCCACGCCAATTTTCCGGTGCGAATATCAAAGGCGCGAATGTGACCGGGGAGGGCATCGCCTCCTTCGGAAACCGATGAGCCCATAATGAGCAAATTTTTGAATACCACACCGGGTGTAGTGGAACGAATGTTGAACGTAGTGACATCGTAACCCAATGTTTTTGAGTCGCCGAGCCCGGCGTGCAAATCAACTAGGCCATTTTCTCCAAAACTCTTGATTGGGTCTCCCGTCAACGCGTTGAAGGCCATGAGTTTTGAGCCTACGGAATAAAGGATTCTTTTGTCATTTCCTTCTTCCCAGTACACTACCCCTCTGACGGGGTGAAAACTTGGTTTTACGTTGGGGTTGGAAAACGGGTCCACTTTCCAGAGTTGTTTGCCGGTGGCAGCATCTGCCGCAAACAATTTCAGGCGAGGAGTGGTACCATATAGTACGCCGTTGATGACAATCGGTTGGCACTGAATGTCATTACCTCGTCCATCCGGATTATTGTTTTCGCCCGTATCGTACGACCACGCCACTTGTAATTGACGGACATTTTGAGCATTGATTTGAGTCAATTCCGAATATCGGCTTCCTGCGCTGTTGCCGCCGTATTTGGGCCAGTCTGTGTCTTTATCAGTTGTTATTTGAAAAGTAGCACCGCAAATCAGTAAGGTAAAAAAACTACCCAAGGCATATTTCCAATAATTCATTTTTTTCCTTTCTTTGAAATTCTATGAATGGAACACTGATTTTTAAGATTATTATGATCATTCCGGACAATCATAATTTTATCTTAAGAATCTTACACAATCAGCGTTCTACCAAATCATGAGATTAACGAGCGATAAATTTATAGTTGATTTTCCACTTTACTTCTTCCTTCGGTTTCACCGACAGTTTGATGTAAGGCTCGGGACACGAAGTAGTATGGCACGCCCAATACACGAATTTCGCCAAAGGTTGATCGCAGGTAATTTGTACACTTGCCCCGGTTTTGAGGTTTTGAATGAGAATATCGTAGTCGTCGGGTGAAAGGCCAAAGCCCTGCAAACCGGCCGTAAATACAAAATTGCCCGATTCAAGTTCTTTGGTGTACGAAATGGCTCTGTTTTCGGTTTTCGCAATGGAGCCAAACCCTTTACCTTCGGCTTTGATTTCGTAGGGAAACGAGGTGTAAATGTTGGGTCCCGTAGGTTCGTTATCAATCATAAAAAAGTTATGATTGTACATTTGGGTTTCGATGGGTTTTTGCCCGGTGTTTTTTAAACTGTGTTCCAACACCATTTCGGGTTTTCCATTGAGCAGTTTTACGGTTTTACGGTACACATATCCATAGCCGGCAGCGTCAGAAATGACGTGGGTAAATTCAATTTTATCAATCGACTTTTTTACGGTCCATTTTCCTCCATTTTTAATTTGATAGGGTGTATTAAATGAATAGGGTTTTGCATCGGGTTTAATCAATGACCCAACTCCGATTTTTAAAAATTCACCGCCAATTTCTGCTTCGTTCATTCCCACGGCTACAAATTCTTCTACGGGGCCGGCAATGGCATCGTGGAGTTGGGGGTCATACTTAGCAGGATTCCAGATGCCAAAATAAGAGTGTTTTCTGTATTCCAGTCGCGGCATTACGCCTGCCCAATCAAACCGCGTTCCCTGATAATACCCTCGATTCGCATCGGGTAGGTACAATTCCGCTTCAATCTCGCCATTGGTAATTTTGGCCGAAGGAAAATCTTCCGAAGGAATAAACCCTCCGCAAAAGCTGCCGAGCAGGACGAGCACTACTAAACTTTTTTTCATCTGAAATTTTATGCTGAAAGAATGAATTAATCTATTGTTTTTGAGCCTTCCCGTAACTACCAATTGTGAATGGAGCCGTCAGGGGCTTTTAATACTGGGTGTGGGAACTTGGTTTTTTCTTTTACTTCCATCACAAACGTGGCTTTTTGTGGGTCAAACTTGACGCCCAAGCCCGGGCTGTCGTTTAAATACAGTTTGCCGTTTTTAAAGTTAATAAAATCCTCGTTAAAATACGGTGGACGTTCCGGTTCGCCGCCACCCAATTCCATCAAACAACGCATGGGACTGCTTGCGCCCAACACGTGCACGAGAGCCGCTGTGGACAAAGGTCCCGTAAAATGCGGAATCATTCCCACGTAATGCGTTTCGCATATAGACGCTATTTTCTTGAATTCGCTGATGCCGCCGGTATTGGGCAACGTGAAACGAGTGTAATCAATCTGACAATTTTCAATCAATTCGTTGGTATCCCAACGGTCGCCGAACTGTTCTCCCACCGCAATCGGTACTTTGGTCATGGCCCGTACGGTTTTGTACACTCCCGGATTTTCGGAACGCACAATATCTTCGACAAAATAAGGTTCGAGATTTTCCAACGCCGAGCAAATTTTCAATCCATCGGTCATGTCAAAACGCGTGTGGAGGTCAATAGCCCATTTACCTCCTCCGCCCACGGCCGCGTCAATTCGTTTGCAGAAGTCAATGGTTTTCTTGACGTTATCGTAAAAATCAAAAGGTTCTTCACCGTTGCCGCCCGTGGGTCCAATCCGATACGAACGAAGCCCGGCGGCAATGCAATCCTGCGCTCTGCCTTCTTCCGTTTTAGCTTTGGAGGCTCTGAATCCCGTGGCGTAACATTCCACATAGTCGCGGGTAGCACCGCCCAGCAGTTCGTAAACGGGAACGTTCAATGCTTTGCCTTTAATATCCCACAGCGCCATTTCCAAGGCTCCCAGTCCGTGTAATTTCTCACGCCCCGGGGGATAAAACATGCCGCGATAGAGATACTGCCAAAGGTGTTCGATGCGGAAAGGATCTTCCCCAATCATCATTTGAGCGCATTGCTCTATCATGTCTTTGGAGCCGCCTTCACCGATGCCGATAATGCCGCCGTCGGTTTCTATTTCTACAATTCCCCGCGCCTGATTGAAAAGCGGTTTGTTATATCCCGGTGCTGCGTAATAGCGAATTTTGGTGATTTTCAATTTTGAAGCGGCTTGTGCTTCGTACAACGGTAACCCAACAGCTAAGGCGGTTGAGCCTAAAACCGCCGTTTTTAAAAAATTTCTTCTTTGCATCATGTTAAGGGTTTGAGAAAAGGGCTAAAGGACATTTGCAAATGGACTGCGTTGGATGAATGGTTCTACGGTTCAACTATATATGTATTGTCCGTGAGGACACGGGCAATGCCAAGGGGTTGTATAGATAGTTAATTGTTTGATTTTGCGGTATTTATTCACTAAACCACTAATTCACTCATTTATTTAGGGTCGTATAATCGTTCCGTCAAACTTCCTCACCTGCCAGTTGGATTTGGTGGTGATGGGGTATTTGGCCGCTTCTTTTTCGTTGATATCAACGCCGATACCCGGTACTTCATTGACCGACATATAGCCGTTTTTCATGGTAGGGCAGCCCGAAAAGACTTCCAGCGTTTTTTCATTGAATGAGACCGCTTCCTGAATCCCGAAATTCCAAACTGCCAAATCAATGTGCGCGTGAGCCGAGTGACCCACGGGTGAAACGTCTCCCGGACCGTGCCAAGCCGTTTTGATGTTGAACCATTCTCCCAACCGAGCCACTTTCATTGCCGGTGTAATGCCCCCGATTTGCGAAACGTGGATACGGATATAGTCAAACCATTGGTTGACCATGGGTTCTACAAATTCGTTGATATTATTGAAAAGTTCTCCCATTGCAATCGGCACCGACGTGCTGGTACGAAGTTGCTTAAACCACTTCATGTTTTCGGGAGAAAAAGGATCTTCGATAAAGAATGGACGATAATCTTCTAATTTCTTTATCATATTGATGGCATCCATGGGTTGAACCCGTTCATGGATGTCGTGGAGTAATTCGATTTCATCACCGCAACCTTTCCGTACGGTTTCAAACAAGATGGGAATGGATTTGAGATACGTGCGTTCATTCATGTAATTGTCGCCTTCGCCCCCAAAACCGGCCGCTTTGAAATCGGGTTTTTGCTCCGTACTGCCAACTGCGCCGTAACCACCCTGTTGAATCCGGATGTATTTGAAGCCCCGTTCCATGATGCTTTTTACACTTTCAACCGTTGCTTCGGGGGTATTGCCGTTGGCGTGGGTATAGCAGGGAATGGCAAAACGAACTTTACCGCCGAGGAGTTGGTACAACGGCATCCCAGCCCGCTTTCCTTTAATATCCCAAAGCGCTTGGTCTAATCCGCTGAGAGCATTGTTCAAAACGGGACCGTTTCTCCAATACGAACTCACGTAAGTAGATTGCCACATGTCTTCGATATTATCCACGTCTTTACCCACACAAAACTCGTTAAGGTAGGTATTGATGGCCACAATCACGGTAGCGGCACGTTGGGTAAAGGTAGCACATCCTAAGCCGTACAAACCCGGCTCGGAAGTTTCGACTTTAACCACAATCAGATTGGAGCCTTGCGGAGCCGTAGCGATGGCTCGGACACTCGTAATTTTGACGGGTTTCATGGCTTTGGCGTACGATGGAGTTTCTTTTTCTTCGCGGGCTTGGGCGTTGGAAACACCGCCGAAAAGTCCAAGCAGTCCTGCCGAACCGCCAAGACCCAGTTTTTTGATGGTTTCCCGGCGGTTTATGTCTATTTTATTCATAACCAATGAGATAAATGTTTAAGAAGTAAAAGCCGCGGAAGCCGAAATTTTACTTTTTATCTCCGGAAAACCCAATCCCTAAATCCCTTTCTCCAACTTGGAGAAAGGGATTTAGGGATTGACCTAACTTGGTGTCAAACAATTTCATACAGAATCAGAAAGTTGAACTACTGTTTTTTGAAAAAATAAATAGCCGTAAGACAAGGTCCTACGGCTATCTTTCTTAACCTAAACTAAATCGTATGAGAATTCTTTATTGAGAATGTCGGAGTTGAAAACTTTTGACAAAATTCCGGAAAAGATTTTAAGCACAAATCACCCGTTATGCGCCATTTTTAATGCTGTTTTTCGAGGGCAAAAGTAATGAACTGTCTTATCATAAGGATTGAATCGTTTGTTAGGGTTTATTTAAGTTTTTTGCCATTCCTGACTATGGGTGTAGCTAAAAATGAGGGAGGTAACCCAATTCTATTTTATATTTTGGGGAAGAGGGATACTTTAAACGAAGCGGTTTGGGCGAAAATAACTGAAAATTTGGCCTTTAAATCATAAATCAAACTTCACAGTAGGGTAACATTACCTGGAATAGACCACTAAAAATGGGTGATTTTTAGCCTATCTGAATTGGAGAACTTTGTTGTGGCAATTGCCTGCAGTTGGCTTTTGACCAACTTCCTTCGGAATTGCCTTGAACGAAAGTGCTTTGTATGGTATTACGAATTGGCTCAATGTAACCTACAAAAGTGGTTTCAATACCTAATCAAACGCTGAATACATTCAGAATCTAAGTAAATAAAAAACAGGGCAATAACTCGCTGACAGGCTGGTGTTAATAAGCAATTGTCGCGCTTAGATACCCTCAGGTGCGGTAGGTTCCCGTTCCTTAACAGAACTATTTCTCAAAATAAATGTTGGTGTATGTAATGACAATAAATGTATTTACATACAATTGATTATGGACCTAATAGAAAGCTTACAGTGGAGATATGCCACTAAGAAAATGACGGGCGAGAAAGTACCGCAGGATAAAATTGATTATATATTGGAAGCGATACGTCTTTCACCATCCTCGTCGGGTTTGCAGCCTTACGAGATTTTGGTCATCACCAACGAAGAATTAAAGGAAAAAATAAAACCCATTGCTTACGGTCAAGGTCAAATTACGGATGCATCACACATTCTAGTATTTGCAGCTTGGGATAAATATACGGTAGAACGAATCAATACTTCTTTTGCCCGCTCCAATGCTGAAAGAGGCTTGCCCGACAGCGCAACAGATGCCTACCGTACCCGATTGATTGGATTAATGACCAACCAAACGCCGGAACAGAATTTTGCACATACGGCCAAACAATCTGCCATTGCACTGGGTATTGCGATGGTAGCAGCAGCAGACCAACAAGTGGATGCCACTCCGATGGAAGGCTTTGACGCACTGGCTTTGGATGAACTTTTGGGCTTAGCCTCAAAAGGGTTGAAAAGCACGGCTATCCTAACCTTGGGTTATCGCGATGAAGCCAACGATTGGCTTGCGAAATTGAAGAAGGTAAGAACCCCCAAAGAGCTTTTATACACTCATTTCAACTAAAAAAGAGTCAACCCCTCTCTGCTTGTTTTAGGATAGGCTATGCCCAAGCGAAGTATAAATTCTGACCTGATGGCGTTGCTCATCTTCGGACAGTAGAGTGGGGGTTGTTCCCGAAAATTCTTTAAAATCGCGCAGTAAGTGCCTGAAATCGTGGTAACCCGTTAGGCAGATTACATCCAGCCAATCCAAATGCGGGTTGTTTTCTTTCAGACGAAATGCCTTGCTGAATCGAACAATACGGCTGAATGCAATGGGACTTAGACCCATTTTTTCGTAAAACTTTCTTCTGAACTGCCTCGTACTTAGGCAAGCAACGTCAGCCAATTGCTCAATAGAATAGTTTTGAAGCGGATGAAGCATCAATTGGAATGCTTTGTCAATAGGCTCTGCTTGGGGGCGATTACGGGCATATTGTCTTACTAAAAAACCTTCCACTAAAGCCGTCATCAGATTGTAATCGTCTGTCGAAGCCAACTGTTCGTTCAATTCTCTTATTTCTGCTGGCCAAATTAAGGCGCTGTCCAGCGAAAAATCAAAAAACTTAGTCATGGGCATTTTGCCCAGCAGCGCATGAAGACCACCGGGCTGAAAAAATACCGCAACGGTCAGGTGATTGGGATGCAGTTCTAAGTTTACCCGACTAACCTGAGGACCAACAATAATACTTTTGTCGGCTGTCATCACTTGTTTTCCTGTTTCTCCTTTGAAAGAAACGACCGGGTCGCGAGGGTAAAAGTAGAGACACTGGTCGGGTCCTGCTGGAAATGGTTTCACAATCGGTACATCACCCACCTGCGCGTGCATGACCATATACCCCCGAACATAGGGGCGCAAGACAGGAGTGGGTGCATAGAAATGGAAAAACATATCACACGGCTTTATTACAAATGTACGTGATACTTCTGCATTAGTTCGGGCAGTTTATCGGGAAAATAAACGATGTCGTGCCTTTTTTCCAATTCGGCAAAATCCTGCGGTTTCGGCGGTACTCCTTTGCTCAGCAGCAAACTGATGTCTTTGAGGTATTCTTCGTGTCCTCCGGGAATGCTGAATTCCAAACACTTGGAAGGTTGCTGGCCCGAATTCCAAAACGTATGCATCACACCGCGTGGGCGCAGATGTAGGTCACCCGCTTTGAGTTCAAAAACTTCATCCCCCACCAAGACTTGAAGAGTGCCTTCAAGGACAAAGCAAATTTCATCAAACGTCTTGTGTAAATGGGGAGGAGCTCCCAAAAAGCCGGGAGCAAGAGTCGCTTCCGCTACGGCCACATGTCCGTGAGTTTGCGCTTTTTGAAGTTTTAAAACCATCGTGCCTCCCCCGATTTTCAAACGTTCGCCTGTGCCATTGGGAACGTAAATCGGTTTATTTTCCTCCGTGGGAGATTGGGCAAGTGAAATAGCCGGAGAGGCCATTGAACCCAGGGCGGCAGTACCAAGCAATTGGATTAAATCACGTCGATTATAAGAAGGAGTTGTCATAGTTTTGGTTGTTTATCAATGCAAAACTATGACGGGAGAAGGCCAAAATAGGTGTAAAAAACGGACATTAGCAACAGAAGTTACTCTTCACTCACTGACTCCTCACTCCTGACCTCTCGCTACTGCTCTACTCCTCTTCCAATGCTTCCAAAACATTCATCAAATCACCGAAGTCTTTGTAGCCC
Organism: Runella sp.; assembly: GCF_027484545.1. Taxonomy (GTDB): domain Bacteria; phylum Bacteroidota; class Bacteroidia; order Cytophagales; family Spirosomataceae; genus Runella. The sequence continues at coordinate 26,347 of NZ_JAIXST010000100.1, forward strand.
GGGCGAATCTCCTCACCGCCGCGCAGGGCAATGCCCGATATGTTTACGTCATCGAGCAGGAAAGTGGCATTTTCGGTCGTGATTCCGAAGCCCAGTAAAATGGAGAAACGAGCTGAAAGTGTATTTAAGAAGTCTTGCCAATCGCCGGCAAGCGGTGTGTCAGACCCGGATTCAAGCAGAAAATAGGTTACGTACGGGGCATTTTTGACCATTATCTCCTCGATAGTGTCTGCATCCTGATCCGCTTCTACTTTCAAAATCAGAGGCCTGGCCGTTTCGCTTTTCAGCCAAGGCAATAGTTCCGCATTGCTGATTTGAATGGCATTGGGTTGATAGCGTTCTATTTTTTCCAGAAGAAGGCTTGCTTCAGTCAGTTCAGTTTCAGCAACAATCTGCACGCCGGCTATCCACGAGCGAATGTCATTGAATTTTTTGAGGTCAACGTACGTTTCGGCAGCTTCGTCAATGGAAAATCCTAACATTTCTACGCCCATTCCTGCACAATATCGGGCATCGGAAAGATTGGTTACGTTGCTTATTTTTACTACGGTTTTTAGCATAATTTTTAGCGATGGATGGACAAATATACACCCTAAAATTAAAAATCGCTGTCAGTGGTTACCAACAGCGATTTTTCGTCTTCTTCCCTTTTACTACTTTTTTCTTTTTCTAACCGTAAACGGAATGCATAAATCTTCGGGGCAGCAATTGACTCCCGGCTCAATAATGACTGGACAACAACCGTTGGTCGGACAGGTCTGATTGGTGGCCGTGAAGGTATACGTACCCACTTCGGTCAATAAGACCACATTCCCCGTGGCAACTGCTGTGCTTCCTCCGTTTTTAAACCACTGTACATTGCCCAGATTAGCCGGTACACTTGCCTGCACTTTCTCACTGGCACACAGCTTGATAGGTACGGTAAAGCATTGATGATCAATGTCATCTTCTCCGTCTTTGCTGTTGCTGGGCGTTGAGTCAATGTCCTTCTCGTTGGTTTTTGAGATTTCAGCGGTGTTGAAATGAACACCCTCTTGGGTGGCTTTCACTTTGTAAGTCAATGTAACGGTGTCACCGTTGGCAGGTACGCCTGCCGCAGGAACGCCTGCCGCAGCAATGCCTCCGATGGTCCATTTGATGACATTACCCGTGATGCTCGCACTACCTCGACTCGCCGTGAAACTACCTGTTTGGAACTGCACCGTTGTCGCAATGGAGTCGGTGACCTCTACGCCCGTGGCGTTGGTGTTGGATTCATTCCACACTTTCAAGGTATAGGCCAACACATCGCCGATTTGAGCGATTTTGGTGTTGATGGACTTCTTCAAGGCCAAATCCACTTCCTTGGTGTAATCTTGGGCATTGATGGTGGCCATTACTCGGCCTGTGCTAATAGCTGCCAGACAAGTAGGGTCGGTGCTGCGGGCTTGGGCGTAGAAAACCGCACCCGTGGTTGGTACTGTTCCTGATGGCTTGTAATTGAGTCCCGTAAAGACCGCAGTACCACCCGTTGGCTGTGTGAACCATTCTACCGTAGCCAATCCCACTACCGTCGCTTTGATGGTTGGGAAGGTGTCTCCTGCACAAGCCGTCATACTTGGGGTGAGCAACATCGGTAATGCTGGGTTACAGTTACAGTTCGGCCCAGTAATGAGGGTATCAAACTTGCAAACCGCACTCAAGCTGTCGGTGATTTTGATGGTAGCCCCCGAAGGTATGCCCGTGACGGTGTAAGGATTAGCACCCGTCAGCGTCCCTTTATTTACTTTGATGATGCCATTTTTACCTGTCACACTGAAAGTGATGCTGTAAGTTTGAACATCTGCCGAGCAAACGGGTGCACCTGTCAAGGTTACTTTTGATTTCACACAAGGGACAACCAAGCCTGCATCAACTGTGAAGTTATTGGTCGTCAACAATTCCGTCGGGGTAGTTGGATTGAACACTGGATTCAAGGTAACCACCTGACTCAAGCCCGATGTGGGGTTGAAATCCGAATCTTTGGTGTCGTCACTTGGAATGTTTTGCTTATTGGTGATTTCGCACGTATTTGGCAAAGTTGTCTTATCTATCTCAACAATATAGTCCCCTGCCAACAAGCCAGTGAACAGGTACAAACCATCCGTTCCTGTGGTTTTGGTTTGCAGAATGCTACCAGTTTTGGTACCGCCCAAAGCTGCGTAGAGATTCACTTTGACTCCTGCCACGCCTTTTTCCGTGGGCAAATCTTGTAAACCATTGTCGTTGACGTCTTTCCAAATCAAGTCGCCAATTGAACCGACGGGTTTGTCGCAAGTTGGCGCATTGACTTCGATGGAATCTTTACAAACACCGTTGGTGACAATCAATCGCACTTTGGCTACTGTCAATGGCACGTTCGCCACGGAGTCACCAGTTACTGCTATCGCTGCACCCGTCGCTACGTTCTTGGCCGTTACCACTGCACCCGCAGGTGATTTGGTAAACTTGATGGTGTAAGCTGTACCATTTTGACGACAAACTGGGAAACCATTGGCTACTGATACGGTTGCGTCTTTGACCAATGCCTTCACTGTCACGGTTGTATCTTTGAAACAGGTGTTGTCTTTGTTGAACACTCGTATCGTCCATGTCGAATCTGCCGCGTGGCTGATGTTGCCTTTGATCAATACTGGCAATGTTCCTACTGCCGTAGCCGAAGCATAGGCTGGGCTTGTGTAGGTCACTCCTTTGCTCACGCCGTATTTGTCACCGTTGGTGGCTGTCAATTCAATTTTACCCGCTAACAAGCAAGTGGGGTCAGTAGCACGTACCGTGCGAGTGGGCACAATGCACACTTTCACCAATCCTGCATCCACCGTCAAGTTGTTGGTCGCTAAAATCTCCGTCGGAGTTGTAGGATTAAAGACTGGATTTAACGTCACCACTTGGCTCAAAGCAGTAGTTGGATTGAAGTCTGAGTCTTTCGTATCGTCACCGCCTGTGTTTTGTTTGGTGGTGATGGCACAGGTATCTTTCAAGCTCGTTTTGTCTATTTCGACGATGTAATCGCCCGCCAACAATCCCGAAAACAAGTACAAGCCATCATTAAGCGTTGTTTTGGTTTGCAGAACAGGTCCTGTTTTTGTGCCGCCAGAGGCCGCGTACAAGTTCACTTTCACCCCTGCCACACCTTTTTCGGCTGGTAAATCCTGCAAGCCATTGTCATTGACATCTTTCCAAATCAAGTCGCCTATTGAACCGACGGATTGGTTACAAACTGGGGCTGTTACATCAACCGAGTCTTTACAAACTCCATTGGTAACAATCAAACGTACTTTGTACGGGCGAAGCAATGTTGGCTACTGAGTCACCTGTAACTGGAATAGCCGCGCCCGTCGCTACGTTCTTGGCTGTCACCACTGCACCCGCAGGTGATTTGGTAAACTTGATGCTGTAAGCTGTGCCGTTTGAGCGACAAGCTGGGAAGCCGTTATTGACCGAAACCGTCGCGTCTTTTACCAATGCCTTCACCGTGACGGTGGTGTCTTTGAAGCAAGTGTTGTCTTTGTTGAAGACCCGTATCGTCCAAGTCGAATCTGCCGCGTGGCTGATGTTGCCTTTAATCAACACTGGCAATGTACCTACTGCCGTCGCACTGGCGTACGCTGGCCCTGTGTAAGTCGCGCCTTTGCTGACACCGCATTTGTCGCCGTTAATTCGATTTTGCCTGCTAACAAGCAAGTTGGGTTCGTGGCTACCACAGTACGCGTTGGCACAATGCATACTTTCACCAAGCCCGCATCAACCGTCAAGTTGTTGGTCGCCAAAATCTCGGCTGCCGTCGTCGGGATAAACACGGGGTTCAAGGTCACCACTTGGCTCAGACCCGAGGTTGGGTTGAAATCCGAGTCTTTGGTATCGTCGCCTGGGATGTTCTGTTTGGTGGTAATGGCGCAAGTATCTTTCAAGCTCGTTTTGTCTATTTCGACAATGTAATCGCCCGCCAAAAGTCCCGTGAATAGGTACAAGCCGTCTGTTCCTGTGGTTTTAGTTTGTAGAATCGAACCTGTTTTCGTACCACCAGAGGCTGCGTACAAGTTCACTTTTACGCCCGAAACACCTTTTTCGGTTGGCAAGTCTTGCAAGCCGTTATCATTGGTATCTTTCCAAATCAAGTCGCCGATTGAACCTACTGGTTTGTCGCAAACAGGCGCAGATACATCAACCGAGTCTTTACAAACTCCATTGGTGACAATCAATCGTACTTTCGCCACGGTCGAAGCAATGTTGGCTACTGAGTCGCCTGTTACGGGAATGGCCGCGCCTGTGGCTACGTTTTTCGCTGTCACCACTGCACCCGCAGGTGATTTGGTGAACTTAATCGTATAAGCTGTACCATTTACGCGGCAAACTGGGAAACCATTGGCTACTGACACGGTTGCATCTTTCACCAATGCCTTCACTGTTACGGTCGTGTCTTTGAAACAAGTATTGTCTTTGTTAAACACCCGAATCGTCCAAGTTGAATCAGCCGCGTGGCTGATGTTGCCTTTGATTAACACTGGCAACGTACCTACAGCCGTCGCACTTGCGTAGGCTGGGCCCATATAGGTAGCGCCTTTGCTCACGCCGTATTTGTCGCCGTTGGTGGCTGTCAATTCAATTTTACCCGCTAACAAGCAAGTGGGGTCAGTAGCACGTACCGTGCGAGTGGGCACAATGCACACTTTCACCAATCATGCATCCACCGTCAAGTTGTTCGTCGCTAAAATCTCCGTCGGAGTCGTAGGGTTGAACACAGGGTTCAAGGTCACCACTTGGCTCAAACCAGTGGTTGGATTGAAGTCTGAGTCTTTCGTATCGTCACTACCTGTATTCTGCTTGGTGGTAATGGCACAGGTGTCTTTCAAGCTCGTTTTGTCTATTTCGACGATGTAATCGCCCGCCAACAAGCCCGTGAATAAGTACAAACCGTCTGTTCCTGTGGTTTTGGTTTGCAAAATACTACCTGTTTTTGTGCCGCCTGATGCTGCGTACAAGTTTACTTTCACACCTGCCACACCTTTTTCAGTTGGTAAATCTTGTAAACCATTGTCGTTGACATCTTTCCAAATGCGGCTTTGGCAAAAGAAGCCCCTCCCGTATATACTTCATAAATAGACGTGGGATTACCTGTGCTATTGCTAATCCAACGGAAGCCCCCCGCATTCAATACATTATCAAGTGGATCTACTGCGGTGTAAATAGTTTCGCCCGAACCTGGACGAATTGCCAATCCGCCCATCGCGGTTTCGGCATGGGCATAAATGCCATCAGTTACTTGGTTATCACTATAAAACTCACCAAATCCTGGCCCTTGTCCATTATTGACACCTGAGCCAACAGCAGGCCCAGCCTTGGCATTGTTTTCTAATACGTATGAACCATTCTGATAATATCCACGTAAAATATCACCGCCAAGAACGTTGCTGTACGAGCCACTGCCTTCGGGCGACCAGTTCTGAAAGCCCGTTTGGAAACCAGTTCGATCGCCAATGCCTAATACAATAGAACCATCTGTATCAAAGGCGATGTCGGTCAAGATTGGAACAGGGTGCATAACACCTACCCAAGGGGCGAATCCATTAGTAAAGAAAACATCTTTCCAATCATCCGACCAAGGATACCAACCTGTATGACTCGTAGTTACCCAAAAGGCAAATCCCTTGGGATATGTAAGTGGAAAATCAAACACTGGATTGGTATCGAAGACATTGGTAGTCAAATTCATTCTATATACATACGCTCGCAAGTCACCTGCACTTTTAGAGGTGCTAGCATCACAAACTACTCCAACGTAGGCATAGCCTTTATAGATTTTGACCGCTCAAGGGCGTGTGCTACCATTTTCACAACCTGGGTCAGGAATGGCTACTTCGGCACTTTGCGACAGCGAAGACAAATTTAGCACGTGCAATTTCTTCTGAAACAGGTTCATGAAGTAAAGCGAATTGCCATCTTCGGAGATGTCCATCCCTCCCATTCCTACTTTACCCACTGCCGTGAAACCCTGAGCGTCGGCACTTTGCGCGGTTTTAGCCCCCAATCCACGGGTTGCATTATCAGCAATACTGCCCAAATTGACCCCGAGAGTCGTAACATCTACCAACGTGGTGGTGGCGTTGGTGGTTAGGTCTGTTTTGTAGATGGCACCTAACCCCCCTGGCCCCATCCCCATGTGTCTTCTGACAAACGCCGCCGAATAAAGTGCCTTACGGTACTTATCGTAAGTGGTTGCCCAAACAGTACCTACCTGCGGAATACGTGCCAAATAAGTAGCGTTGGGGTCATTGCGGGGAGCTGTAAAATTATAAGGAACTGACACCAGGGCCGCTTCGGTAGCAGTACCAGAGTCTTGTGGATCTCCATTGATATAACAAGGAACAATCAAATCACATTTGGATTAGTTTGACAATAATCCACGTTGTTGAGAACCCCTAAGTCAATCGAACAATCGGGGGCATTGACAAACTGTACCGTGGTACGGCCATCTACGCCATTGAGCGTACCCATACTCGCATAAGCAGGTAAGTTTGCGAACTCTACACTTATTTGATAACTGCTTGCCGAAAGACCCGTAAAGCTATATGCCCCAAAGGCATCGGTAGTAGCCGTAGCCACAAGCTGGTTGTTGCAGTCGTAGGCTCGAACTGTCACGCCAGCAATACCTGTATATTCGCCACTATTTTTCACTCCATCAGCATTGAAATCATTGAAGACCTTCCCACCTGTCTGATTAACCGCACAAGTTGTTGGCGGACAGGGGGCCTGTAGTGTAATGGGGGCACTGGTGGCAGGACAAGAAGGTGCATTGTTCCAAGTAGCAGTAACACTTTGTCCCGAGGTCGTTGTACTTAAATCAACCTCAAAAGATACCACCTGAGGACTATGAATAAATGTAGCACCATTTTGATTGTAGGGGGGGTAATCTACTAAGTTCCTTCCTGGGTTGATGGTTTGGGTTTGACCAGCATAGGAAACCGTAATCGGACCAACGGCATTGGCCCAGCCTACCTCCACGCTGACGGTTGCTTTACTAACTCCATTGACTGAGTAACAGCCCGCTACCGTTGTTTTATTGATAGTCAGCGTACCAGCCCCATTCAGGGTAAGAGGAATGATCTCTAAGCCACTTAGAATACCTTGAGGAAACGAACTACCCGTAGCGGCCTCAATAGCCAAAGACAGGTCTCCGTTTGTAACGGTTGTTGTATAAGATTTTACTACTGCCGCATTGGCAGTGTTGCCTGAGGCCGCAAAAGGGCTATAGGCCGCATCTACCAGGGTGCCATTGAGCGTAATGTCCAGAATACGACCTGCTACTGCCGATATAGTTGAATGATGCAGTAATACTTGATAAGTACCATTAGGCACGGCAATATGCCAGTCGAGTTTTGGAGCTCTAACAGTATGCCGATAAAGTTCCTCAGACGAGGTGCCCGTAGCACCCCCTACGTTCGCATTGGCAATGGGTGTACCAAGTGAGTCATCCCAATTAGTCGCTGGTAGATTGTAGGTATAATTGTTGATAAAAGTACGTCCCTGTGCATCTGGCACACTTACGTTACGGTAATCGCCCACTATCCTTATAGGCTTGGGTAAGGTGGTAACAGGACAGGTTTGCGCGTGCGCTTGTTCAAACACCAGCAACAAGCCCATTAGGGGCAGGAGGTTTACTGCTATTTTAGGCAAGCTTATAATCTGCCTCCAAAAAGAAAGCAAAAAGTAGGTTAAGTGCCTTATCCATGACATGGAAGAAAGCGTGAAGTAGGTAAAATGCTTAAACATAGTGATGATGTTGTAGGGAATGTATAACTAAGACACGTATATTGTTCCTCTTACAACCCATCAAGGATTGTGCAACTTAACGCAAACGGTAGTCAAAGAGTGGACTAATAACCTGTGAGGTGTACCAATCGAAAGGTGGGGAGTATCAATAGAAGTGGATGAACCGTTTTGTCAAAAAACATGCCAAGCCCAACATATTATTATACCGCAGCGGTAGTTGGCAATGAGAGGACAAATTTAGTCGTATTTTGTTGGGGGCTCTCCACGGCAATTGTGCCACGGTTGCGTTTTAAAAACCTACTTATCATAAGGATGCCCAATCCGAGACCATGCTCATTGATTTGGGCTTGGTAGGGGGTATCAAATTAGAAGAGTTGTTGAATACCATTCTTTGTTTTTGTCATTCTGTAGAAATCTACCTCATTTTTGGTGAGGCAGCAGCGCAGGATAGTGTTTACAGTTTTTGAGTATCTTTGTTAGAGTAATCAAAACCAAAGTGAGATGGAGACCAAACCAACACAACGATTTTATCAGTTTAGAGGCGATAAAATGATGGATACCTTTGGTATTAGGCCTGTAAAACAATGTAGTTTTCTTGAAGAATGGCTTAATGCTTATACAAACTTAACGGACTTTGAAGATCAAACATTAGAGGCCGCCCTCATACGCTACGAAAAAATGGGAAGAGGCTGGAATGAGGAAGAACTTAAAATGCACTTTATCAGTGCTGTTTTGAACGTGGCCGACCCCAATATAGAAGGCGTTTGCAAAACTTTTTTTGAACGTCCTTTAGATGGGATAATTGGACAGTATGAACTGCACGTTATCACTGATTGTATGGTAGCCACGCCTAAATTAGGTGGTAGTCCTGATAAGCCTTTTTTTTTCTTACAGGAATTCAAGCAAGCGCAACTTTGGGGAAAGACAGACCCACAAGGGCAGATGCTGGCAGCAATGCTACTGGCACAGCAACAAAACGCAGACGGAAAGTGTATTTACGGCTGCTTTGTGAAAGAAAATAACTGGCGTTTTGCAACACTTACAGGCTCGGACTATTGCGTAAGCCCACAATTTGACTCAACCAAAAAGCCCGAACTTCTCCAAATCGTCTATATCCTGCGCAAACTTAAAGAGCTGATTTTAGCACGGGTTACGCCATAACAGCCTTTGTCATTCCGACCATAGGAGGAATCTACACCCAAGCGGTCACAGACCCCTCTCCCGAAAGCGTTCGGGATCGGGGTGACAAAAATGCTCGTCAGGGTGCTCACAACCCGACCCATAACTTACCCTTTTGTCATTCCGGGGCTCACGCCTTTGTCATTCCGACGCGGGGCCGCCCTTTAGATTTGCACTTTGATTATTTATAATAAAAACTGTTATTACTGTAAGTTTTCTTTTTGCTTCTTTTTCTTTTGTTGAAATGTGGATAAGTGAGATATTTACAGTA
>NZ_JAIXST010000088.1 GCF_027484545.1 Runella sp.
CAGAAAGTCGCTATCCTTTTCCAAATTGGACAAGTGGCACAACTTGGCGATTGGTTGGTGCTTTTGGCAATTCAACTTGGAGAGGCAGCATTACATTTGATACACCGCCAAAAATTTTAAACAATGCACACTAAATTACTCAACACAACTGCCTTAGCGGCACTCCTTTTCGTAACAAGTTGCTTAGATCACCGCCTGCCAACAAGCTCTGCTCAAATACAGTCGCAGGATGTAGCCACCAATCTTGCCGCTCCACTCGGCTTAGCCTTTGATGACAAAGGACAACTATGGATTACCGAAGTAGCTGCCGGAAGGGTTTCCGTCATGACACCTGACGGCAAAATTTACCCGGCCATTACGGGATTCAGCGTATCAGTAAGTCCAGAAAATACACCCGACGGCCTCAATCACTTGACTTATAAGGATGGCATCCTCTATATTCTGCACGGCGTGGACGAGAAAATGTACAAAGCGAATGTCGGGTCGTTTAAACCGGGTAATCCGCCGCTTACGGTTGCTCAACTAACAAGCGAACCCATTGGTCAATTTGTATTGGATTATAAATTCCCGGAAGATACCCAGGATTCTAATTTATATAATCTGATTTTTGGCCCCAATGGAGATCTGTACATTGCTGATGCGGGGCAAAATACTATTATTAAGCGCACGCCTGCCGGCGTACTCAGTGTGTTTGCTACGCTTCCCAGCATTCCTAACCCCACTATGGTTGGCCCACCTGTTATTCAGGCAGTAGCCACAGGAATTGCGTTTGACGGTCAAAAATTCTTAGTAACTTCACTGGTGGCTTCCCTTTTCCATCAGGCAAAGCACGGATTTATCAAATCGACCTTGCGGGAAATATCTCCATCTACCAGGATGGTCTCACCAGTTTGGTAGATATTATTCTCGGAGCTGGCAAACGCCCTATCGTTTTGACTGTAGCGGAATTCGGTCAAATGGGTCCTATTCCCAATACGGGCAGAATTACCAGCATCTCGGGTGGTCAGCCAAGTATCTGGATACAGGGCTTAAATTTGCCCACGTCCATTGTAGCAGGCGCCCCCAATACTTTCTATGTCAATAGCCTAATGGGAGGAACGATTAAGAAGTTATTCTATTAGCGGTTATTACCTTATCAAGCTCTTTTCAAATTAAAAAGAGCTAAAATGGTGGAAAACTTTATTACCATGTACAAACAACGAAGCCCCGCCAAATGGACGGGGCTTCATCATAAAAAATTGCTTTATTCTTATTAGAAGAATTTAGCACGATTATCTACCACTTTTGCATTTTCACGAATCGCTTCGTTCAGCAAGTAGCTTGCCTGCATATTTTTAGCCTGTAAGTTGGCTTTATACATAGAATAATCACCAATGGCTGGAGCAGGTGTATCCGTTATCTTTTCCATGATAAACACACCATTTTCTCCGGTAAAAACTTTTGATTTTTTACCAGCTTTTAGACCAAATCCTCTACCCAATGCGATTGGATCAAGACCTGCACTTGTCAGGAAGCCCGTAGCCAATGAAATATCATTTGCGTTTTCTACCAATGCACCTGCTCCGTATTTTTGAGCAATAGCTTCCAAAGTTGGAGCTTGAATAGTGCCTAATTTCTTAGCGATTTGTTCTGCTTTGGCAGCATTACGAACTTTCAATGTCAATTCGTCGCGGAAATCATTAATCGTAGGATTACTTTTTTCAGATTTACCTGTCAAAATTGCCACTACATATTGCTCATCTGTTTCAAAAACAGGCGAAGTCTGCTCCATTTTAGTATCATCATTGAATGCCCAACGAACAATTTCACGCGCATTTTGCAATGTATTGATATTCGTAGCTGATTCGGGAATGCGGTTGGCAGTTTGTACAATTAGTGCTTTATCTTTTTTCACGGATTCGTCAAAAGCAGTTTTTGATTTTGATTCCAATGCAAACTGGTCTGCTTTTGCATAAATCGCATCGCGAGTAGCCTGACTTGGTGTCATCGTTTTTCCAATCGCTGCTATTTTGTACAACACATTCGTTTTAGGCTCAGTCACTTTGATAATGTGGAAACCAAAGTCAGATTCAACCAAGCGAGGAATCAAACCTGTACTGGTCGCGGCGAAAACAGCATCATTAAATGGTTTCACCATCACTCCCTCGCGGAAATAACCTAAATCACCTCCTCTTTGTGCTGAAGCCTGATCTGTACTGTTAGCAGCGGCTAATTGTTCAAAATTGGCTCCTCCCTGTAATTGCTTCAACAAATCTGTCGCTTTCGTACGGGCAATTGCTTTCGCTGAATCGCTTGTACCTTCTGCACGAATCAAGATGTGACTTGCTTTTACCGTAGAAGACGTATCTAATTTAGTACCTCCGTATTTATAAATGAAATAGGTGTTTCCTTCACGATAAGGGCCGTTTACACTTCCCGGAATAAATGACTTTACAGCAACTTTCAATTGATCGGGCATTTCTGAAAGTGACCAATACAATTTAGTCGGTACATCAGAGTTGATACGGGCAAAAGTAGAGTCACTTGTTGAAGTGGCTAAGCCACGTGCCAAGTCTTTGATTTTGTTGTAAAGTTCTACACTATCCGACTTGGTAGGAACCATTGGGAAAGACACATACTGAATAGTACGTGAATCAAATCCTTTGTACTCGTCTTTGTGTTTAGCCAAATAGTCTTCCAACTGTGAGTCTGTTACCTTGATAGTTGTATCAACAACTGAGTAAAAAGGAACAAAAAGATAACGAAGTGACGCTTTTGTTGTCTGCGCCTGGTATTCTTTTTCGGCTTCAGCACGTGTTACGTAGCTACCCAGGCGAATCAGGTTTTCGTATTTTTGACGAAGACGATCCTGTGCTAAACTTTTTTCAAAATTTTGCCATGCCTGTTGTTGTACTGGCTGTAGGTTTTTGAGGTTTTTCAAGTAACTGATTACCTGAGTTTTGTCGAAAACGCCTGTTTGTGGGTTTGTAAATGACTGCTGAACGGCCGGGCTAACGTTGTTTCCCTGTACCATATCCACCAATTCTTCATTGCTTACCTTCAATCCCAAAGCATCGAATTCTTTTTTGTAAGCGTAATCTACGAGGTATTGATTCCAAACCTGCTCACGAAGGCTTTGCTGTTCGGCTTCCGAAGCAGCCCGGCCACTCTGAGCTTCAAACGCCTGACGCGCCTGATCTAACTTCAGTTGGAAATCTTTGTAATTAATCGTTTCTCCGGCAATTTCTCCTACCGTTTGGTTACCTCCTCCAAACAATGCCTGTGAACCAATAATGTCGCCTCCGACGATAAATAGCATCAAACTGGCGGCAATAACTATTACCGCAATCCCTGATCGCTCCCTGATTTTGTTGATTAACGCCATAGTTGCTTGCGCGTTATTGAGTTAAAAGTTAATTGTTAAATTAGTTAAAAGAAATTAAGGAAAAAAAGGGCTTCCAAAAATTGACCCGCAAAATAACATCATTTACTGCTACAATCCAACACTGATTCATTCTTTGTCAATTTTCATGCCAACCTTTCCTAAAATTAGTAAGGCAAAACCCACAACTTTTTGGTGATGACAGAATGGCTTGAACTTCCAATTCGTAACACATAAGCCCCGGGTGCCAAACGCGGAAGTTTTACAAGTTGAGAATTTATGAAATCCGGTATTTGGTTATCATAGACCAAACGTCCTTCTTCACTAAGTACCTGCAAACGAGCATTTTTAATATCATCATAACTTTCTATTGAAAAAACACCGTCGAGGCTGGGATTTGGATAGACATTCAACCCATTTCCCGACAAATCAAGTACAAAATTATAATCCAACGATGGCAATGAGGAACACATTTTGGTGGATTCTAAAAAATAAAATGCCGTTACATTATAGTTTCCTGTCTTTGGCCCTTTCAAAAAATTGTCCATTGTAATTTTTTGTTCGCCCTCAAAATTCCAACGAAACTGAATATTGGGCAAGTAGTCTCCCTGAGCCTGCATTATAAAATTACTCGTTTTTTCAATTACCGGCTGTTTGGGAATCGGGCTAACCTCTACAACGGTTTCAGCAGAAGGCAATGACATACACCCCCAACCATCTAACGCTCTGACAGTATAATGACCCGATTGCCTCACCAATAATTGTTGACTCGTTTCTCCATTGCTCCAGATATTCGTTTGGAGCGAGTTGGAATTCAACGTCATGGCTTCGTTTTCACAAAAACGAACCAATCCGGTTGGTATGACAGTAGGAGCAGGAGGCAAAGGGTACACCGTAACCGATACCGCTTTGGAATAAGGTGAAAAACAATTGTACTGATTGGAAGCACGCACAGCATAATCTCCCGATTCTTTTACAACAATGGTAGAGGTTTTTTGCCCCCCAATCCACTCGAGTGTGTTAGTTGTCAAGGCTATATTCCCACCTTCCACCTCCAAAGTCAATGTTTTGTCGGCGCAGAATGCCAAAGGACCTTTCGCAATGATTGTGGGTGCAACAGGAACAGGATTCACCACAGTTGATACGGCTTCCGAAGGCAACGACCAGCATCCGTTTTCGTCCCGAACTCGAACTGTATAATTGTTTGATTCAGAGGTTGTAATACTGCGTGAAGCAGCTCCGTTGCTCCATTGGTAGGCAGAAGCGGCCTGCGTTACAAGCTCTACATTTGCTCCCTGACAAAAAGTAGTGGCACTGTTGGCGGTCACAATTGGAGGAGAAGGTCGGGGGAGTTCCTGAAAATTACTTTCACCAATCTCAATGGAAGGGGAATATAGAAAATTACCAGAAACGTCTTTGACTTTTATCCGATACTTACCACTGCCTACGGTAACTGCTTTTTCATTCCCTCCGATATTCCATTGTGTTTCTGCATACCCTCCCTGAGCAATAAGTTTTATTTGTCCATCTTCAGCGCAACCTGCTTTGACCGTAGGAAGCGGCAAAGCACCGCGGGGATTGGAATTATTAAAAAAATCAGAAGTTAAGCTGTTGTTCCAGGCTTGAGCCAAAGTGACCAACCCGCTCCCCTGAATATGAACCCCATCGGGTCGGGGAATTTGAATCTCATCCGTATAAGGGCCATTAAATACGTTAGGTACGCTGCTGACAACCTTGTTTTGGGCATTAATGACTGCGGTCTTTGTATTTGCATTATAAGATACTCTCGATAGTACCCAACTGATGTTATGTCCAGCATCATTTCGACTTTGTCCAATTACCTGTTGAAGATTGGATACGATTTCAGATTCCGGCAGTTCAAATTGCGTATCAGATTCGCCTTGGTGCCAAAGTATCGCCCGAATCCCTGTCAATGAAGCAAATTGTCGAAGAGCTACCCGCATCTGAGAATAAGGAAGCTGATTCATATAAACACCGCCAACGTAGGGGTTTTGCGCCAATCCATTGGTACTTTCTCGCCACGCTCTGCTGGTCGTTCCTTCTAAAGCAGCGTTATAAAATAAGACCGGGACATTAAGTCGGGCAACTAACAAGTCCCCCAACGCGCCCCACGACCAAGCAGAATAACCATAAGGAGCAATGTAACTGTCAGAATTTAAGTGAGAAAACGAAGGCTCAGGAAATTCATTGGGTTCAAATCTGGCATTGAGGTAGTTAAAACAACTGACCCTGTCTTCGTAGGCCGGCGGTGCTCCATAATTTTGAATTCCTCTGGCATTGGATTGCCCCGCGACTACAAACACCTCCCCGATTCCGACCCGATCTACTTCTGTGCTTTCACTGATTTGTCCATTTCTTATCAATCTCACTTTCAACTTATACCAACCTCCGGTTGCCGAGATTGTGCCTGAGAATAATCCTCCAGCGGGCTTTTGTTCAATGAGTTGCCAATCTATAGCGGTACCTTGCCCCGCTGACACGGGTTCTAAAGCAACCTCTACCCTGTCAGGAATTTCCTGTTTATAGGTACCTACCACAACAAATGAAGCAGTGTTCGTGTTGGAGCGCTGAAAAACTATCCGAGAAGTAGGGAAACTGACAGTTACTTGAGAAAAAACAGGAATTACGACCAGAAAAAACAAAGCCGATAGCACCCAATTACGACTCAAACACCTAAATACCGCACAATAATCGGGTTCGGGCATTCTACTTTACCTTAATGTATGAATACAAAAAGTTTCAAAATTAGCGAATCATGGCGGGAAGGCAAAAATTTGGTATAAAAAAAGAGGCTGCCTCGCTACGGAGACAACCTCTTTTTCAATTGTTAACCGCTCATTATTAACGCGATACGTATTTTTTTCCGTTTGAATATTTAAAGTCAGTACTGCTTTCAAAGTCAGTTTTGTCAAAAGCTGCTCCATCGTTGAAATCGGCGTATTTAAAATCAGCATGACGTTGAAAACGGCCGCTTGTAAAGTTGACTTTTTCGCTAAACTCCGCATATTTAAAATCAGCATAATCACGAAAACGGGTATCATGAAACTCCGCCTTATCGCTGAAATCTGCATATTTGAAGTTTGCATACTCGTTGAAGTTGATAGTGGCAAAAAACGCATCACTGCGAAACTTCGCATACTTAAAATTTGCCTGATGCTCAAATTTGCTGCCTGAAAAATTGGAAACTTTGGAGAAAGTAGAATATTTAAACTCGCTGCCTCCCGTAAAAGTACAATTTTCAAATACGACATTTTCCCGAAAATCGGTCGAATAGGTTTTTCCTCCGTTGGTGATGTCTATATTAAAAACTCGGTTGGTTTTTCCTTCCTCCAGATGTTTGTAAGCAATCACATCTCCCTTGAAAGTACAGTTACGAAATACAATCGGCACTTCCACTGTGGTTTTGATTTCTTCCCAGTCGCGATTTTCATTTTTGATTTTTCGATTGGAAAGTTCCGTCAAATCCAAATCTCCAATAACGACAACACCGTCGTACTGGACAGATTGCTTTTTGTCAATGGCGTTAAAGATTTCTTTGGCGGATACTTCTTTTTGGGCGTTTGCCCCCATAAATGTGAAAGCTGCAATTGCGAAGGTGAATAAAAATTTCATTGCTGTATGGACTGTTTAGATGAATAAAAACGGTTTCGACAATAAGATGCAAAAGGGTCGGGCGAAGTTGCACTGTTTCGCATTTAATTTTCAAATTCTTTTCCATCCCGAGCGTACCAGTAGCTCCGCGTCACTTCCGTCAATGGTTTCCAATTGTTCAAATCAAATAGACCGCTGCCTGTGGAAGATGCCATTATTTTATAAACTTTCACGGCTTTCATTTTACGATTCCACGTTAATTTTTGCCCTTCTTGGCATACTTCTGGTTTTTTAGAATCTGCAATGATGAAATACGCGGCCTGACTTCCAAATACTTTGGCAATTCCTTTTTCGTCAATACAAACCGATGTTTTCTCATCCACTCCGATGCCTTTCGCCTTCATATTCCAATCGGATTTCATCCGAGCCAAAAACGCCAAGTGACGCCCGTGCCGGCTTCGGTTGCTGTAATGCGTATCGGTAATGGTATTTTTCAGAATCGGAATATCAATAAATCCACCCTTCAACAACGTCATTTTGGGGTGAAAAGGGTTCGTGAGCGCTTCCTCGGAAGTAATCCCGTCATTGAGCGCGGCAAAACCTACTTCTCCCAAAATGGCACAACCGGCACTTGTACCGCCAACGGGCACTTTTTTGGTATGAATCAGGTAGTTGATAGCGTCTTCTACGGGGGTATCCTGCCAAAATTTTACGTAATTTCCTTGGTCGCCCCCTGCAATAAAAAGTAGTTCGGCCTGTCGAATACGATGGGCTACTGCGGGATTTTGGGCTAATTCGCGGCTGTTAATCAGTAACGTTTCGACTGAGTTAACGCCTCCCAGTCCATAGATAAAATCATTGTATCCCGTTGCTCCGCTTGCGCGGATAATCACTACGTCGCCTCCTTTGGCACGGTCAATCATCCACAGAAGTGCTTCTTTTACATCCGTACTTCCTCCTCCGAGCACAAACCCGTTGACAGTAGGAACGTTGACATCAGAAGTATCACCGGTGATACCTATGGAAGAAGGCTGTTTAGATTGGGATAGCCCCACTTGAACAACCGCCACGACCGGCAATAAAAGAAGAAAAATGGATTTGAAGGGCATGTTGTCTTTATCAAAGTAAATCCCTATTTTTTTAATTAATTTAATCAAAGTAAATTTACGGCTATTTTCTTCCTCCGATTTATCATAAATGGCAATTACATTGACAATCAGTACTTCTTTCTCTTCGGTAATCAGATAGTTGATTACCCTAAACCCACCGCTTTTCCCCTTGTCCTTTCCTCCCAAACGCACTTTGTAAAGTCCTGCGCCAAGCGATTTCCCTAACTTGGGATTTTCAAGTAATTGAGCCTCAAAATTTATCAACTCTTCAGCTAATCCAGGGAATTTTTTCAGGAACTTCTTTGCGTCAGTCCGACATGTCTCATGAAACTCAACCCTAACTCTCATTTAAAATCTGATCCAATGTGTAGGTTTTTCCTTTGCCTTCCTTCACTTTTTTAACATCTTTTAAGCCTTTTTCAATTTTGGAAAGCAAACGGGAGTTTTCAGTAGAGTTCTGTTGCTTTTTCAGTAAGTCCAAAAATTCATCACGAATATGGGGACTGAGTGAATTATAGATTTCCAACAAAGCCGATGCTGTTTTCATAAACTATTATTTTTATAATGAACAAATCTACGGAAACCCATTTTATTGTCCAAACAGAGCAAAAAGTGTGCGAAGTATTGATTACAGGAAGCACGGCAAATTCAATTGTAATTATGCTGTTTGTTGATTAAAAGTTAGAAAAAACCGACCTTTGACAAAGATACAAAACCAAATTCTGCTCAAATGAAAAGTATTCATTCATTAGTTTATATAATTAGTTTCTCTTCTATTCTCGTCGGTTGTAGTCCCAAAATAACCACAACCGCAAAAAAACCAGAAAGCACTCATTTAGCACTCGGAAATCCAAGCAACGCTCAAACCAATCTTTCATCCCCTGATAACTATTTGATTGTTAAGCCTCAGTATGCTTTATCCTACAATCGTTCAAAGGGTCATGCCAATTGGGTTTCGTGGGAGCTTTCTAAAAGTTGGTTGGGAAGTATTGACCGACAAAATGATTTCCGCCCCGATGAAACTTTGCCCTCATCCTGGCACAAAGTAACACCCAACGAATACACAAATTCAGGTTTTGATCGTGGGCATTTGTGTCCGTCGGCCGACCGTACCTCTACCGCCGCCAATAATTCGAGCACCTTTTTAATGACCAATATGATTCCGCAGGCACCCGAACTCAATCGGGAATCATGGGCTTTTCTGGAAGAATTTTGCCGAGAATTAGTGGGACAAAAACACAAACTGTTCATTGTAGCCGGCACCTATGGCACAGGAGGAGAAGGAAGCAAAGGAACACTCAGTCAATTGGATAACACCGTCAATGTTCCGTCTCGTATTTACAAAATCATCACCATATTGCCCGAAAATGGCACGATGAACGACATCAATGCCGATACTCCCGTCATAGCCGTTGACTTTCCCAACAAAAACAGCGCAGTACAAAATACAGGTTGGCTGCGCTACATTACGACCGTATCAGCGATTGAAAAGAAAACAGGATTTGCTTTTTTCAGCAACGCCCCTACCTCTATTCAAAACGCGCTCCAAACCAAACGGTTTGATTATCAGTCAACTCCGCTGAACGTAGATTCAAAGTGTCGAGTTCACAATGGAAATTCATTATACATCGGCAAAAGCGGCGGCTGTTATTACATTAACGCCAAAGGAAACAAAACGTACGTAGAGCGGGAATTGTGTAATTGTCAGTAATTCAAACCATTATACTCCCCAAAGCGAAATCATCAGCGTGCGTGTGCCGCCGTAATTTCGGTGCTCGCACAGATAAATTCCTTGCCAGGTTCCCAAGGCTAATTGTCCGTTTTGTACGGGAATTAATACAGAAGAGCCCAACAAAGCCGCCTTCAAATGAGCAGGCATATCATCCGAACCTTCGTAATCATGCAGATAATCAGGGTCTTTCTCGGGAACGGCCTTGTTAAAGAAGGTTTCAAAATCCTTTCTTACTGTTGGATCGGCATTTTCATTGATAGTCAGCGAAGCGGACGTATGTTGAATAAATACCTGACACATTCCCATTTTTATCTCTCTGAGTTGCGGCATTGCCTGTAACACCTCACCCGTAATCAGGTGAAATCCTCTTCTCCTTTCTTTTAATTGCAAACGTTGCTGAAAAATCTTCATACGACAGCACAAATAATGGCTTAAATTGTTCGCAAAGATAGAGTTAACCTCGAAAAGCAGAAGGAGTCATACTCGTATGTCTTTTGAAAAAATGGTTAAAATGAGCCGGTTCTTCAAACCCTAAACTGTAACTGATTTCGGCAATGTTCCAATGGGTATGTTTCAGAAGCGCCTTGGCCTCCCTTGCGAGTCTTTCCGATATTTGGCCCGTTGTAGTTTTGCCCGTACTCAATTTAATGGCTCGGTTCAAATGATTTACGTGCACATTCAGTTGCTCGGCAAAATCTTTGGCCGAACGCAACGCAAACTGCTGAGAAGGTGATTCAATCGGAAACTGCCGTTCCAATAACTCAGAAAATACGGCTGTCAGTCGGGTGTTGGCATCTATGTTTTGGTAGAGTTTTTCGGAAGGCTGCATTTTGAGCGCGTTATGCACTATTTCCATGATGTAATTCCGAATCAATTCATACTTGAATCGGTAGTCAGACCCTAACTCTTCCAGTATTTTTTCATAGATTTGGCTTACATTTTTATCCTGTTCCTCATTAAGCTTGTAAGCGGGCTTCCCTCCTGCTACATACATTGGCAAGTCTCTGAGGCTGTTGCGCATGTATTCGTTAAAAAACTCCCCTTTGAAAATACAGAAATACCCCGAGCGTGTATCGCCCAATTGCTCAAACGTGTAAGGCACCTGAGGATTAAAAAACAACAGGGTCGTCCCCGATACTTCCAGGCTTTTATCCGCGTAATGATACACAAAATGACCTCTGATGAGCGATATTTTGTAATATTCACGACGCGTATATTGAATCGGAGGCTTACTGACCAATCCGTGGTTTTCAATACGAAACGCATTGAAATGCCCTAAATCTTTCTGTAAATCGTCGGGCATTCCGTTGAGTTTCTGACGGTAAAAATCTTCGAGAGTTTCCGTTTTCGCCATGGTTGCAACAGTCAATGAATGGGGTTATGCTTTACGGTCCGCTCCCTGCCGCTCCAACATCCAACCGGGATATTCGGGCGACAATTTGCTGATTCGGTCCAATTTTGCAAGTTCGTCGGATGTTAACGTTACGCCCGTTGCTTTCAGGTTATCTTCCAGTTGTTCAGGCCTTTTAGCACCAATAATGACGGTCGTAACCACTGGTTGATGTAACAGCCATGCCAGCGCAATCTGCGCCACTGACACCTCTTTTGTCAAAGCGATTTCCTGCATCATATCAATAACGTCATACGCTTTCTCTTTGTTGACCGGAGGAAAATCAAAATTCACGCGACGAGAATCTTCCGGCGAAGTATGACGACCGTATTTACCGCTCAATAATCCACCTGCCAATGGACTCCAAACCATCAATCCGAGTTTTTGGTCGGTAAGCAGCGGCACAATTTCCCGTTCAATGTCTCGTCCTGCTATGGTGTAATACGCCTGCAAAGAAACAAATTTGGCTAAATGATTTCGTTCAGAAATTCCCAACGCTTTCATAATATGCCAGGCAGCCAAGTTGCTGCAACCAATATACCGCACTTTTCCGCTGCTGACCAAGCTATCTAAGGCCGAAAGCGTTTCTTCCAAAGGGGTAAGTGGATCAAAACCATGGATTTGATACAGGTCAATGTAATCCATTTGCAGGCGTTTCAGGCTTTCGTCCACTTGCTGCAAAATGTGTTTACGCGTGAGGCCGGTTTCATTCGGCCCGCTTCCCATTTTGCCCCGTACTTTCGTCGCAATCACCAAATCATCACGTTTCAGTCCTAAATTCCGAATGGCCGCTCCAGTCATTTGCTCACTCAAGCCTTCGCTGTAGACATTGGCGGTATCTATAAAATTAATTCCTGCCTCAACCGAATGTTCTACCAACGTATTTACTTCTTCCTGAGGTAGTGTTCCAATCGCTGTCCACATGCCTTTGCCTCCAAAGGTCATGGTTCCCAAACATAATTCCGATACTCGGAGTCCCGTGTTTCCTAACAAATTGTATTTCATTGTCTGTTTGATTTAAGTGAACTGAGTTTGTTTTTTGTTGTGCAAAAGTACTCTTAAAATCCTACCCACCATTTGCCAGAATCAAACGGATAATTGCGCGAATCAAACAATTGGATTCAGTTGCTTTTAAAACGAAGGGACAATAAAGCGACGAAATAAAGTAAAACAGCGCTGAATAATCCGCCCTGCAATCAATTCTTGTAAATAGGGCAAAAAATAGCTCCCTTCACCTTTCACTCCGTAAAAGGTGAAGGGAGCTATTTTTATGATTAATCTCAACTACGTATATGTATTTCCACCTGATGTTCCAACCCATCGTCCAGTAACTGCACCGCGTTGCCCTTGCCTTGATTTCCACCGATTTTCCACCAAGAATCCGCCCCATCCTGCAATTGATAAACAGTGATTTTGTAGGTTGAGCTTCCAAAGCGATAGTGAATGGTTACGAAAGGCCATGCCGCTGGAAAACAGGGTTTGAATTGCAACACATCCGTTTTTAAATCCATTCCCAGCAGGGAACCGATGATGAACTGGTACATCCAGCCCGAAGAACCAGTATACCACGTCCAACCGCCCCTTCCTTTGTGGGATTCATTGGCGTACACATCGGCCGCCATCACGTAAGGTTCTACTTTGTAGACCTGCACCGAAGCGGCATCGGAAGCGTGACTCAGGGGTTGAACCATGCTGAACAATTCATACACTTTTTCGCGCTCACCCAGAGCGGCAAACGCCATGAGGGTCCAGATAGCGGCGTGGGAATATTGCCCGCCATTTTCGCGCACTCCCGGTACATATCCTTGAATATAGCCCGGATTGAGGCCGTGGCCGTTGAAGGGAGGTGCTAATAATTGAATCAGCTTCAGGTCTCTTCTGACCAGGTATTTGTCCAAAGATGCCATGGCTGTTACCTTCCTTTCCTCAGATCCTGCTCCCGACAAAACGGACCAGCTTTGAGCAATTGCATCAATACGGCATTCATTGTTGGTTTTGGTACCCAGTGGTGTACCATCATCAAACCAAGCCCGTTTGTACCACTCACCGTCCCAACCCGAAGCTTCAATGTTGGATTGAAGGGTGATGGCTTCGTTTTGGCACGTTTCTGCAAAAGCAGTATCACCGTAGTCAACGGCGGTATCGGCAAAATGAACCAGCACATCGTAGAGAAAAAACGCCAACCAAACACTTTCTCCCAACCCTTTATTGCCTACTTGGTCCATGCCATCGTTCCAGTCGCCCGAACCAATAAAAGGCAATCCATGTATCCCGAATCGAAGGCTGTGTTTTATAGCACGAACGCAATGTTCATACAGAGGCCCGCTGAGATTGCCGCTAAGGGGTAAATCATACAACGAATCTTCTCCCGGATGCAGCAGACGAGATTCCAAATAACCCACCAGTACCGTTAATATAGTTTTATCGCCGGTTGCCTCGATGTATCGGCCAACAACAAAGGGTAGCCAAAGCAAGTCATCAGAACAACGGGTACGCACACCTCTTCCTTCGGGAGGATGCCACCAGTGTTGTACATCGCCTTCGGTAAACTGCTTGGAAGCACTTAAAAGCAGTTGTTCCCGCGCAATACCCGGACGGGTATGCAATAGAGACAATACATCCTGAAGTTGATCCCGGAAGCCAAATGCACCGCCGGATTGGTAAAAACCGCTCCGGGCAAAAATCCGACAGGCCAGCGTCTGATAGGTCAGCCAGCCATTGGCCAATACATTCAGAGCGTTGTCGGGCGTAGTTACCTGCACCGCCCCCAACGCCTCTTCCCAATAGCTTTTGACTTCCCGGAAGGACTCGAAAACAGTTTCCCGGTCGGTAAATTTCTGAATCAATCCCTGAGCGGCCGGGGTATTTTCTGCGTTGCCGAGTTGGAAGATTATTTCTTTTTCCGCACCGTCCAACAAATCAAATTTTACCTGTAAGGCGGCACAGGGGTCTAACCCGGCACCGCTGCGGCCGGACAGATTTTTTCGATACAGTGCCTGCGGGTTATTCAAATTTCGGTTTCGACCAATAAACTCCGAACGGTCTGCCGTGACGCTCAGATTGGCTCCGTTCACTTTAAAAAACGTAACCCGTTCCGAAAAACCAGTGTTATATCGGTTTCTGATGAACAGAGCACTGCTGTTGATCTCCTGTTCTGATAGAATGTGCATGTTTGTTTTGGAACGAACATCGCCCAAAATCATCTCCATAAAGCCCGTGGCCGAAAATTTGCGCTCTCGTCCGGACAGGTTCTTTATTTTCAGCACAATAAACTTAATCGGCAATTCCTTATCCACAAACACGCACATTTCAGAGGAAACACCCTGCTCAATGTGCGTATAGAGGGAATACCCAAAACCATGCGTGGTAATGTAGGGGCTTATTCCGCTAGCAGGAAAAGGAGATGGTGACCAAAAATGCCCCGTTTGCTCGTCGCGCAGGTAGAAAGCTTCTCCGCCCCTATCGCTTACCGGGTCGTTGCTCCAAGGCGTCAGGCGGTATTCATGGGCGTTAATGGCCCACGTATAGGCGGAGCCGTTTTCTGAAATTACCGTACCGAAATTCGGATTGGCAATGACATTTACCCACGGTGCTGGCGTGGTTTGTTTTTTATCGGTAATGATTTTATATTCTTTTCCGTCCGAGGTAAAACCGCCTGTTCCGTTAAAAAACAAAAGGTTATCCGGTAAGGCGATGGTATGTTGGAACTCCCGAAGAGTAATCGGTTTCGGTTCCAGCATAGGCGGCCCTGCTTTTTCGTTGTAATACCGGTTTACCTGTTCGGCCAATGTTCCTTTGTTATCGTGAATGATAACTCGGGCTACACTTTCAAACAGGATGCGATCTTCATGCGAAATCTGATCGGCAGATTTGACATATATATTCCCGGGCTTATAGTACACCGGATTGCCGATTGCTTCTCCCGAAATCAGCCCCAAAATTTGCTCCTGCATCACCTGACGATAGGAGCCGTAATCTTCATTCCAGATAATCAAATCAACAGCAAGTCCTTTCAAACGCCAGTAGGCATGTGCCTGCACCATTTGCCGAACCAAGTCGATATTTTCCGGGTCGTAAATGTGAACCAAAACAATGGGTAAATCGCCCGAAACCGAATGGCTCCACAGTCCCGATTGTCCTCTGAAATTAGCATTGAGTACTGCGGGATCGGCGCGTAAGGACGGATGAGCATAGATAACCGATGCGGCCAAGCGGTCGTATAGCTGGGCATCTGCTTCGGTGGCGTTGATTTGCCGGAGCAACACCTGACTGTGGGTCCAAGAAAGTTCAAATGCCCGTTTTTTAAGATGTTGGTCTTGGTATTTGTGCATCAGCGCTTCACAGGCTTCTCTGGTTTCACTGATTCCGTAAATCAAATCAATGGTTGCCGTTTGGTTGGGTTTGATACTGATGCGGTGCCGAATGGAAACGATGGGATCCAACACAGCTCCCTGATTTCCAGACAGCACATCCACTTCCATCGCCTGCGGAAAGGCTAAGGTTCTGCCTCTGCCGATAAATTGGCGACGGTCGGTTTCAAATGTTACCTCTTCCGTGGCGGTTCCGTGAACATCCATGAGGTGAAACATCCACGGCGGCAATTCATCCTGCGAACGCGGACGGCGCGTGCAGAGAATCGCTTTATAATCCGGGACAATTTCAGTTTGCACAAAAAGATTGCTAAAGGCCGGGTGCGCTTCGTCCGAAGCTTGGCTCGCCAGCACAATTTCGGCATAACTCGTTATTTCCAAGACCTTTACCGACTGAGTTCGGTTGGTGATTCGGACTCGTCTCATCTCCGTATCGTCTTCCGGAGAAATCACGATTTCGGTTTTAGTATCTATTCCATAATCCTGTCGGCTGAATTCAGCGTGACCCAATGAAAACAGTGCCTCGTAATTTTTGGTCGGTTGGAGGGTAGGGTGATGGGTATTTGACCAAAATTTGCCCGTGTTTACGTCTTTGATGTAACAAAATATCCCTCTGTCATCCTTGGTGGTATCTTCTCGCCAACGGGTCACTGTGATGTCTTTCCAACGGCTGTATCCTCCGCCCGAATTGGTAATCATCACCTGATAGCGACCATTGCTCAGGAGTTGAATTTCCGGTATCAGGGTGTTGGCCGTATTGATGCTTCGTATCTGTGCATCGCTCGTTTCGGAATTGGTTTCAATCAAATCTGCCGTATGAGCATAGAAAACGGTGGCTCTTGGAATGCGCTCTTGCAACAACAGGAGGGTGGCCTGAAAACGAAGTTCTGCCATAAACCGCTGCTGCATGGGTTTGTTCAACAACAGATACGATAAGGAAAGAAACCCCATGCCCTGGTGGTGAACCATGAAGGAGTACAAAATGCTGTGGGTTTTACCTCTGGGCAAACGACTTGTGGTGTAATCTATCGCTTCGTAAAACCCATACTCTCCTTCAAACCCTTCTTTTGCCAATACTTGCAGGTTGGCACAGGCTTTGGCCGGTGACACCATCAACGCCATCATAGAAGCATAGGGTGCGATGACCAAATCCTCTTCCAGTCCGCGTTTCAGGCCAAGGCCCGGTACGCCGAAGGCGCGGTATTGGTAATTCAGATTGGCATCGGTCATGTTGTAGGCTGATTCTGAAATCCCCCACGGCACTCCCCGTTGCGCCGCATATTCAATTTGTCGTTTTACGGTTGCTTTATTGGTCTGGTACAACAGCGTGTTTTCGTAGGCAGGCATGACCAACTGCGGCATCAGGTATTCAAACATGGAACCACTCCAGGAGAGTAAGATCGGATCACCTCCCGAGTTGGTCAGTAAACGCCCCAAGGCAAACCAACTTTCCTGCGGCAATTTTCCCTGCGCGATGCCCACAAAAATCCCTAACCGAGCCTCGGAAGCCAACAGATCATAATAACTGTTGTCATTGCGTTGGTCATCTACGTTATAACCGATTCGTAAAAGACCCGTCGGTTTATCAAACAGAAAATCATACTCAATGGTACTTAACTCTTCGCACTCTTCCGCCAGTTGTTCCGTGAGTCGGATTCTTTCGGTGGCTATGTTGCTGCCCTTTTTCAGGAATTCACGCAGTTGGAGCAACCATTCTTTTTCTTCAGAACGTTTTGCTTGTCCGTCATACAGGTCAATCTGCGGCAAAAACACTTCCGAAATTTCCTGAAGGGACAGAAGCGAAGGAATAGAATCAAGCGCCGCAAGGTCAACAAAATGCGCTGGAACGGGCAACAGTTGCAACCACGGAACCGACTGTATTACCTCTTCCCTGACGGCAGTTATTTGCGACAATAATCGGTTTGACCATGTATATACTTCCGTTTCGCTGCCCAGTTGGTACGGAGTTAATTCATTCGTTAGAAAAATCAACTCATCCAAATTTTTCTTTACATCGCTGAGTGAGCTTTCTTTGGTAGCAGCCCCTTCCAATAAAATCAGTATTTTTTTGGTTATTTCCGCTTGGTGTCCTTTAGAAAAATCCTGTATAATTCGCGTCGTGGTTTTGAGACCTTCGTATATCTTCCGGGTAAACAGAGGCTGGGCAGGCAAGGCCAAGAGTCCCTGACGCAGGGTAAGCAAATGACCAATCAGATTCCCACTGTCAACCGTGGATACATATCTGGGCAAGAGAGGCAACAGGTTCAGGGTGTCGTACCAGTTATAAAAATGGCCCTTGTATCGCTCCAATTTGAGCATTGACTCCAATGCATTTTTACAGCGATGTACCAATTCGCCACCACCTATGTACCCAAAATCATAGGCGGTAAGGTTGGCCAGCAAAGCCAAACCTAAGTTGGTAGGAGAAGTACGGTGGGCAATAATGGCAACGGGTTGTTGTTGAAAATTGTCCGGTGGCAACCAGTTTTCGCCTTCGGTAACAAACTGTTCAAAGAAGGACCAGGTTTTCCGGGCCGATTTATGAAGAAACAAGGTTTGTTCTTCGGGAAGCCATTGACTTTCTTCGGCTTCGGGCCTACTCAGACGCCAAGACAATGCCGGTGCAATAAACCAAAGAATAAGCATCGGAGCCGCCACAAACAGTGCTTCCGAATCGCTGTACGCCAAAAAGACGGTACAAATAAGCGCCAATACGGACGTCATCCACATGGATTGATACACCGAGCCCATGTCGTTGCGCGTATTTCGAGAGGCACTTGCGGAAGGAGTCCATTCCAAGAGTTTTTTCTTGGAAACAATCATTCGCCAATTGGTTCGCAGAATGGCATCCGTATAGCGGAAGGCTTCATAAGGAAGGACTGCAATGCCAAACATAAACCTAATCAGGGTGCCTCGCATCGAACCGCCTATTTCAGCCAAATGCGCCTTCAAGGTCAAATCAATGGGCTTGTTTGCCAACCGCCAACCTGCGGCCGCCATGACGGGGAGTAAGATATTGACGGTAACGGTCAATGTCCATAACCAAGGTAAAGGCAACAGAAACCACCCTATCAATAAAAGCAACGTCAACGACAGCGGCAATAAGCTTCGTCGTAGGTTATCAAAAATTTTCCAGCGGGATAAAGCAGAGAGCGTATTTTTAGCCAGATGGCCGTTCCTGCCAGTCACAAAGGGTAACATCCAGGCTCCAATTTGCCAATCGCCCCTGATCCAGCGATGATGTCGCTTGATGTCAGCTTGGTACTGAGTGGGGTTTTCTTCGTATAAGAGTACGTCGCTTATCAGGCTGGAACGAGTATAACAGCCTTCCAGTAAATCGTGGCTCAGGATACGGTTTTCCTGAAAAATCTGATTTAAAGCCTGTTCAAACACGTCCACGTCATAAATTCCTTTGCCGATAAAGGAGCCTTCGCCGAACAAATCCTGATACACATCCGAAGAAACGCGGGTGTAAGGGTCAATACCAAACACATCACTCTGCATTCGCAAATACAACGACGTAGCCGTTTTTGGAATGGCCGAAGCCAATCGGGGTTGTAGTATTCCGTAGCCGTCCGTCACCCGCTTTTCTTCGGGACTGTAGATGGCATGATTGAGCGGATGCGCCATGGTTGCGACAAATTTCCAGACCGATTCGCGCGGAAGTTGCGTGTCGGAATCTAAGGTAATGACGTATTTTACCTGCCTCAAAACGTCAGTTTTACCAATAACCAACGAAAATTCGCCTTGGCTCCGCCCCCGAATAAACGCATTTAAAGCAGACAGTTTTCCTCTTTTGCGCTCGTAACCCATCCACTTCTGCTCAGAAGCACTCCAAGTTCTTGGACGGTGAAAGAGAAAAAAAACATCTTCTTCCAGCCGTTTGTACTTATGATTTAAGGCTTCAATCCTACCTTTGGTCCATTCCAATAAGCTATTATCTTCCGGCAGAAATTCGGCATCGGCATCCAAAAAATCGGTTAGCAGTCCAAAATGCAGATTAGCTTCCCGATTGGCCAGAAAACGAATTTCCAGTGCTTCCACCAGTTCGTCAATATACGCCTTGCTTGAAATCATGGTAGGCACAATCACCAACGAACGACATTCGGCAGGAATACCTCCCGAAAAATCCATGCGGGGCAACAGTTGTGGTCTTACCCAAATCGTAGAAAACCAGTTGGTTAGAGAAACCGCCAACTGGGCCGCTCCCGAAACAGAGAGTATAGCTACTGCCGTCAACAACAACCTGCCATGTGCTCCGTAACTGTAAGCCTGATATAACATCCCGCCTGCTACCAACAGAGTTATGCAAACTATAGAAAATAAATAGAGGAATACGGGCACTTGGCCGATAACTTGAAACAGTCGTTTTTTCAGGGAATAACGCATTCCGGCGGCCAACTCGGCCTTTTTCAAGCCCTTATCAATGAGGTAAAAACCTACGTGTTTTTCTCTTTCCGGTTTTTGAGGGTCGATTTGCGGCGATTCGGTCAATTCAAGTACCTTTTTCGCCACTTCGGTTTCTGAAAAAGCAGAAGCTTTGGAAATAGTCTCAATGACGTGGCGGTATCGGTCGCGGGTCGCAAAATCCATTTGGGGATACGTTCCCGCACTATCGAGTCTCAGTACCTTTTCTACACTGCTGAGTTCTTCCACAAAATCGCGCCAATCCGTTGCTCCGAGCATTCGAAGCGTCCCGATGCAGTTTCGTACCGAGACTTGATTGGCTGCCTGTTTTTGACTTTCCTGCTGAACAACGTCATTGCTGCTGCTCCCCGCTGCCGACAACTGTTGTTCCATCCAACTCAAAGGCAGTACCAATGCCGGGCCTTTTCCCTGCAGTTGCCGCGTAAAACCTGCCACAAACGGACCCGACAAAGCGGGCTTTGAACGCGCCATATCGGCAATGGTCAAAATCAGGTTGGCAGGTTCATCTTTGACCGTAGTAATCATCTTATCAGCCCAGTAATCGGCCAAATTATGGTCAACCATGCCCAGAGCAATCTTTCCACCCACCCGGCGCAGGTTTTCAATCACCGCCAATCGGAGCATGATGGGTATGGCCCACAATTCACCCAACGTGAGTACGGTATAGGTCTGGTAGGCAGCAATAAAACTGCTCAGACTTCTTACATCTACCCGGCCATCGCTGTGGGAAATAATTTCCAAGGCAATGTCATATACCCGGGGCATACCCGTCGAAATTCCGTCAGAAAGGCAGGGCAACCCTTCACTGTATCCTTTGGGCAAGTGTTTTTCTGCAATGACTACCTGTTCTTCAATCAGATAAAAATTGTCAAGCAGCCATTCGGCACCGGGTGTAATGGCCTTCCCTCCTCTGATGCTTTCTACCAACAAATCACGTACTTCCAACAACGTTTTTTCATTATCTCCCAGCCTTTTCAGAAGCTTATCAGAGGTATTTCGTATCAGGAGTTTGTGCGACTGGGCCACTACCTTACCATACCGATTCATTTGGTCTAAACTGTAAAGCTCGGAACGAAACGGCTCATCGCTTTCATAATTACGAAAAGCATTAAAATAAACGCGTAAACGCGACAAAATATCGAACACTGTACTGGTCGTAACCTTCATAATAACAGTCATTTGTAAAAACCTCGACTAAGAAAAAGACGCAAATACAGGCCTGAATGCTCAGGAGATTCCGTATAACCAGTTCGATTTAAGAGGATGAAGTTGAAAGGAATAAATAGTTTCTCTAATCCCGTGATAAGTGGTGATGGAATCGGGACGTGTTGATTTACATTTTCGTCAGAAATTGCAGTAATTTTGGTAAGATACTACATTCTCGGGAAAATCAAAGCTTTTGCTAATAAACATAAAATCAACGGAGTCGGTGCCCTGGGGCATTGGGCCGTAGACCACATCTTTCCTGACGCTGCATATATACCACCGACCAAAGCGAAAAACTTCGGTCGGTTGCGTTTTAGGCCACAACGCCGCTTGATAATTAAATCAGCAACAAGCCGCCGCCTAAGTAGCATAGCCCAACTTTATTTTTAATATTTGTAATTCAGCAAATAGTGCTGACAAGGCTAAAAAGTAAATCAGAACAAATATCCATGTTTGAACAAACCTTTAAGAATATTGACGATATACTGCACAAAGATGCAGGGTGTGGAAGTGAGTTGGATTACGTAGAACAAACCTCGTGGGTGCTGTTCCTGAAATACCTCGACGATCTGGAAAAAGACAAAGCCACTGCCGCCGAACTCACCGGCATGGAGTATCAAAGCATTATTGCCCCCGAATTTCAGTGGAGTACGTGGGCCATGCCTAAAAAACTAAAAGTTGGCTTATTTGAAGAATATGAACTCGACCATCATAAAGCCCTGACGGGTGATGATTTGGTCGATTTTGTGAATATTGACCTATTTCCTTACCTCAAAAAGTTTAAAACCTCTGCCGAAAGCGCCGACACCATCGAATACAAAATCGGGGAGATATTCAGTGAGTTGAAAAACCGCGTCCAAAGCGGCTACAATCTACGCGAGGTTATCAACCGCATTGACGAATTGTGTTTCCGTACGCACGCGGAAAAGCACGAAATGAGCCACTTGTACGAGTCAAAGATTCAGAACATGGGCAACGCGGGGCGCAATGGCGGTGAGTATTACACCCCCCGACCGCTCATTACGACCATTGTGAAAGTAGTGGCTCCCAAGATTGGGGATAGAATTTTTGACGGAGCGGTAGGCTCGGCGGGCTTTTTGTGCGAAGCCTTTGACTACCTTAAAAACAGCAAAGCCCTTACTACCAAAGAAACGGAAATACTCCAAAAACGTACTTTTTACGGCAAAGAGAAGAAATCGTTGGCCTACATCATTGGTACCATGAACATGATTTTGCACGGGATAGAAGCGCCCAACATTGTGCATACCAATACCCTTGCTGAAAACATTGCCGACATACAGGAAAAAGACCGCTACGATGTGGTATTGGCCAACCCGCCGTTTGGGGGCAAGGAACGCGCCGAAGTGCAGCAAAACTTCCCCATCAAAACGGGAGAAACGGCTTCGCTGTTTATGCAGCATTTTATCAAAGTTTTGAAAGCAGGCGGCAAAGCGGGGATAGTGATTAAAAACACGTTTCTGAGCAATACCGACAATGCCAGCATTGCCCTGCGCAAACTCCTGCTTGAAAGTTGCAACCTCCATACCGTACTCGATTTGCCGGGGGGCACGTTTACGGGGGCAGGTGTAAAAACCGTGGTGCTGTTTTTTGAGAAAGGAGCACCTACCCAGAAAGTGTGGTTTTACCAACTCAACCTCGCCCGTAACCTCGGAAAAACCAATGCCCTCAACGAGCGCGACTTGGCCGACTTTGTAGCCTTGCAAAAGACTTTTGCCGACAGCGAAAACTCTTGGACGCTCGACGTGGCTGCCATTGATACCGCCACCTACGATTTGAGTGCCAAAAACCCCAACAAAAAAGAAGAAACCGCCCTCCGCGCCCCGCAGGAAATTTTAGAAGAAATGCGAGCCTTGGATGAAGAAAGCGCAGAGATTTTAAACTCAATTTTGGAACTGATATGAAAGAAGGCAATGCAATAAGCCTGCCGAAGGGTTGGGAAGTAAAGAAATTGGGCGAGATATGTGAATTTGAAAATGGTGATAGAGGAGTAAACTATCCTTCAAAATCTCATAGAACTGAAATGGGTATCCCTTTTATCAATGCTGGACATTTGACCTCAAATGGGCTTGATATTTATAGTATGGATTATATTTCAAAAGAGAGATTTGATCTATTGGGAAGCGGGAAAGTTCAAAAGGGTGATATATTATTTTGTTTAAGAGGCTCACTTGGCAAATTTGCAAAAGTTCATGAATTTTCAGAGGGTGCAATAGCATCATCATTAGTTATTGTACGCCCTAAATCAAAAGTAACATCCGACTTTTTAATGATTTATTTTGAAAGTAAAATCTGTGCAGATATGATTACTGATTTTGCAAATGGTGCAGCTCAGCCAAATCTTTCTGCTGGCAATTTAAAGAACTTTATAATCCCCCTTCCCCCGCTCTCCGAGCAACAACGCATCGTAGCCATATTAGATGAAGCCTTTGCGGGCATTGCCAAGGCCAAAGCCAAGGCCGAACAAAACCTCAAAAATGCCAAGGAGTTATTTGAGAGTTATTTGCAAGGGGTGTTTGAGAATAAAGGGGAAGGTTGGGAGGAGAAGACGTTGGAGCAGATTTCAAAATCGTTTGGAAGAGGAAAATCAAGGCATCGTCCAAGAAATTTTGAAGGATTGTATGGTGGTGCCTATCCTTTTATTCAGACTGGAGATATACGTAACTGTAATCATTACATTACAGAATACACACAGACATATAATGACTTAGGACTTGCGCAAAGTAAGCTTTGGCCAGCAGGAACGATTTGCATAACAATAGCGGCAAATATTGCCGAAACAGGGGTATTAACTTTTGATGCCTGTTTTCCAGATAGTGTTATTGGTGTAGTAGTTAATGAAAATTTAGCTGATAGAGATTTTGTTGAATATTTGTTACAATCATTTAAGGCAAGAATACAATCGTTGGGCAAAGGAAGTGCACAGGCAAATATCAATATGGGAACTTTTGAAAATGAATTATTTCCATTTCCAACGGTAGCAGAACAAAAAGAGATTGTACAAAAACTAAATGCACTTTCTGCCGAAACGAAGCGGTTAGAGGGCATTTATCAGCAAAAAATCAATGATTTGGAGGAGTTGAAAAAGAGTGTGTTGCAAAAGGCATTTAGGGGGGAGTTGCGTAGCCCCGAAGGGGCGGAATATCGTAGCGAGGGGCATCGCCCGTCGCTACGAATGGGCAAAAACATCCCCCAAAGCCCTGAAAGGGCGTAATACTATACCGCCCTTTCAGGGCTTTGGGGGGGGGGCATTTTATGACAGGGTGGCGACCGAATCGCCTGATTGGCAGGACGATGCCACTCCTGCTACAGGACGATACCCTGCTACTCTGTATGCCACAGGGCGATACCCTGTGTTAAGATATACCGCCCTTTCAGGGCTTTTGGGCATTTTAGGGCTTTTAGTTATTCATTTCGATACTAATAAATTATGGGACAGTCGCTTGTAAAAAACTACGTTCATATCGTATTTAGCACCAAATACCGACAACCGCTGATACACCCACCCGTCGAAGCCGAACTGCACAGCTACCTTGGAGGTATCTGCAACAAGCTCGACTGTCAAGTAATAAAAGTAGGCGGCTACACCGACCACATTCATATTTTGTGTATGCTCTCCAAAAAGATAGCCCTGATGAAACTAATGGAAGAACTAAAATCTCATTCTTCCAAATGGATGAAAACGAAAGATGAATCGCTTAAAAACTTCTATTGGCAAGACGGTTACGGCGCGTTTTCGGTAAATCCAAGTCAAGTAGATATTGTGATTGCCTACATCGCCAATCAGCATCAACACCACAGTAAGAAGACTTTTCAAGACGAATACCGCGCATTCCTAAAAAAGTATAACGTAGAATACGATGAGAAGTATGTTTGGGACTAACATCGCTTTGTTCGCAGAGGCATTACGCCCTTTCAGGGCTTTTCATGGGGATTCGTTCATAGGCTTCCACCACTCTATAGGGCTTCACCCTAAGTTAGCAGATTATACCCCTTCGGGGCTAATGATGATGGGGATCCTCCTTAGCCCCGAAGGGGCGTCATACCCTAACGGTGGGTGCAGCCCATCGCATACGCAGAAGCCATCGCATAAAGCATAGCATTATGAACGAAGCAGAAACAAGAGCCGAACTCATCGACCCCAAGCTGCGGGCGTGTGGTTGGGGCGTGGTAGAAGGCTCTAAAGTCCTTCGTGAAAGGCAAGCCCAAATTACCAATGGTAAAATAAACGTGGGTGGTGTCAGAAGCAGGCCGATGAAGGCCGACTACATATTGGTGTACAAAGGCATTAAGTTGGCCGTAGTAGAAGCAAAAAGTGATGAGTTGGGAGTGGGCGAAGGCGTAGCCCAAGCCAAGCAATACGCCGAAAAGCTTAAATTAGAAACCACTTACGCCACCAACGGAAAGGAGATTTATCAAATCTGCCTGAAAACAGGCGTGGAAGGTTTGGTAGCCAACTACCTGACACCTGATGAACTTTGGAATAAAACCTTTGCCGAACAAAACGACTGGAGAGAGAAATTTGCTTCGGTACCGTTTGAAACCATTGGAGGTACAAAGCCGCCAAGGTTCTATCAGGAAATTGCCGTAAATAAAGTATTGGAAGCCGTAGTCAATAAAAAAGAACGAATCCTTTTGACCCTCGCTACGGGAACGGGTAAAACAACGATTGCCTTTCAAATAGCTTGGAAATTGTTTCAAACCCGTTGGAATTTAAAATGGGATGGCAGTCGCAGACCCCGCATCCTGTTTTTAGCTGATAGAAATGTATTATCTGACCAAGCCTACGGAGAGTTCAGTAGGTATGCTGCCTTTAAAGAAGATGCTTTATTAAGGATAAGCCCAAAGGCAATCAGAGATATAAACGATGATGGAAAAAAGGTAGTTGTCAATACTTTTTTGACCAATCCCCAAAAAAACAAAGTTCGTGTTCCGACGAATGGGAACATCTTTTTTACGATTTTCCAAACCTTTATGACGGGCGAAAACGAGCCTAATTTTGGAGAATATCCTGCCGATTATTTCGATTTCATCATCATTGACGAGTGTCACCGGGGCGGAGCCAACGACGAAGGAAACTGGAGAGGCATTTTAGAATACTTTGCGCCTGCGGTTCAGTTGGGTTTGACCGCTACTCCCAAGCGCCCAAAGAGGGCAATAGACACAGCGGGTAACGTTGATACGTACAAATATTTTGGGGAGCCGGTCTATATCTATTCGCTCAAAGAAGGCATCAACGATGGTTTCTTGACACCCTTCAAGGTAAAACGCATCCAAACCACGCTCGACGATTACATCTATACCAGCGACGATCAGGTAATAGAAGGCGAAGTGGAGCAGGGAAAACGGTATGCCGAACCCGATTTCAACAAAATAATCGAGATAAAGGAAAGAGAAGCGAAGCGAGTTCAGATTTACATGGACGAAGCCAATCAGAACGAGAAAGCCATTATATTCTGTGCCACGCAAGACCACGCTGCTGCCGTTCGTGATTTGGTGAATCAATACAAGAAAAGCAAAACACCCAATTATTGTGTTCGAGTCACGGCCAACGATGGCGAAATAGGCGAACAGTTTTTACGGGAGTTTCAGGACAACGAAAAGGCTATCCCAACCATTCTGACCACTTCGCAAAAGCTTTCTACGGGCGTAGATGCCCGAAACATTCGCAACATTGTGTTGATGCGTCCCGTCAACTCCATGATAGAGTTTAAGCAGATTGTAGGGCGTGGCACTCGTTTGTTTGATGGCAAAGAGTTTTTTACCATTTACGACTTCGTAGATGCGTACCATCATTTTGCCGACCCGGCATGGGATGGAGAACCCGTAGCGCCGGAACCGCCCGGTGGCGTTGGTGAACCCAAAGAACCCTACAAGACTCCGGAGAAAAAAGCAGACAATTCAGAAGGAAGCGAGGGCGGTCAGGGAGAAGGAGAAACCCCAAAACGTCTAAAAATAAAACTGCGCGATGGCAAAGAGCGGGAGATTCAGCACATGATTGCCACTTCCTTTTGGAGTGCCGATGGCCGCCCCATCTCGGCTCAGGAGTTTATGGATAATCTGTTTGGCAAAATGCCCGACTTGTTTCAAAATGAAGAAGAGCTGCGTACTCTTTGGAGCAATCCATTGACCAGAAAAACGCTGTTGGAAAAAGTAGAAGAAGCCGGTTTTCCAAAAAGTGATCTGTTGGTGTTACAGCAATTGGTGGACATGGAGAAAAGCGACCTGTTTGATGTACTGGAGTATGTGTTTTATAATGAAAATAAAACAGTAACTCGGCAGGAACGGGTAGCCGCTGCACAGGCGACCATCTTTGCCTTACTCAATGACAAACAAAAAGAGTTTATTGAGTTTGTTTTGAGCAAATACATTGAAACGGGCGTAGAAGAACTCGACCAAGAGAAGCTGCCCGTTTTGCTGACCAACAAATATCAATCGTTGGAAGATGCAAAAAAGATACTGGGAGAGGTTTCCAAAATACGCCAATTATTTATCGAATTTCAGAAGCATTTATATGAACAAAAAGCGGCGTAGAAAACGCTCAAAAGAAAATTAGGGAACACCTGGCTAAAGTCAGAAATTTGGGCAGGTTTAAAAAATTAAAAGGCTGTAAATCAACGATTTACAGCCTTTTGGCAGAGAGAGAGAAACTTATTAACTATTTGACTGTCAAATAGTTACGCCATACCGCTCTAAAAAGTCCTCGGATTTGTCCTCATTTTTTAGCTAAAAACATCATTTTAAGCCCATTACCCCAATGAAAATTATCCACACCTCAAATAAACATTTTTGCTATGAACAAGTACAAAATAAACGGTGCTATGAGCCGTAAAGAAATTGCCTTGCTTTACAACATATCGGATAAAGCCTTCAATGCTCGATTAAAACGACACGGCCTTGACTTTGGTAATGATAGAGTTTTGTTACCCGCACAAATCGAAAGAATCATAGATGTACTGGGTTTTTGGGTAATAGAATTAGCTCTCTAAAACAACCCATCCCTTCTTAATTACCCTTATCTTTCCCAATCCTTCCTAAGTCTCCCGAAGCGAACAACACAAAGTTGTTCGCTTTTACTTTTGTGCTGTAGTCGACTTGAAACGACTACAAAGTAATTTATTCAGATGGCGTATAAGGGCAGACTTTTGGTCTGCCTATTATTTCCCCATCACAAACCTTTACCACTAAATAACAATTTTATGAATCCAAAAACTGAACAGGTGATTGCCTTAAAAAATGACGGCTGGAGCCTACGAAACATTGCCAATGAAGTTGGCATTTCTGTATTTACGGTACGGTCTATTCTCGCCAAACAGGCGCAACCTACTCCAGACATTGTAGATACAGCAGTAGATGCGTATCCCGACGAAAGCGTTCCTAAAGCTGAAGTAAAAAATTTACTCAGCGGTCTATTGGCAGAACATTCCAATAATCAACTGCGAGCTGCCAAAAAGAAATACGTGGATCAGTTCAATCGTCTGATTGATGAATGGTTAGATAACTCCGATGGTTGTACTTGGAATGGACATGACCTAAATATGTTCAATGATTCGATTACACGGCTCAAAAAGGATTTATTTGAGTTTTGTGAGGGTTTAGGAATCTCAACCGAAGATTTAGCCATTTTCCAAAATGCCGCTGAAATTAA
Organism: Runella sp.; assembly: GCF_027484545.1. GTDB lineage: Bacteria > Bacteroidota > Bacteroidia > Cytophagales > Spirosomataceae > Runella. The sequence goes on from NZ_JAIXST010000088.1 coordinate 28,875, forward strand.
ACTGGTGTTTATGGAATTTCTAAAAATTGAAGACGACGTGACTTTCGATTTTGATGACGAACTGTATGGTATCATAGATAGCCTCAAAGTAGAAGATTTTGACGACCCTCATACAGGCGTTGACCTTTTAAAGGAGATTGAGATTGCGTAAGACAACGATTAACGCATAAAACCATGGCAGATACGTATGTAATGAAGGGTGTTAGCGTTGATGGTGTGCCTGACACGAAATTGAAACAATTGTTTAGACGTATTGGAATCTTTTTCAATCCACCTAAGATTGATTCTCTTTCGGGCAAAGCTGAAATCAGCAACTTAACATCAACTGCCGATATTCAAGCCGGTTCAACCCAAACAGGCACTAATGGTATATCAGGTGCTCAATTGGCTAATTCGATTACTGGCATAGGAGCCATTGCCAACACGGTCTTTGGTTTTTTAGGTCAGTCTGAACAAACCAAACAGTCAAAATACCAACTTGAAGCCCTTACAAAGCAAAAAGAGTTGTCCGCACTTCAAGGCGAAATCGGCTACAATCTAAAAAAATTAGAAGCTGATATTGAACTGAAAAAACAGGAACTTGCAGCAGCACAAAAGGCCGATAGTACAAAAAAGGCAGTGCGCGCAAAGTAATGCTATAACAAAAAAATAGACAACTGGGGCAAATGCCTAACTTTGGAGTGACTAAACTCAAAGATTATGTACCTATTTTGCCCAAGTTGTCACAGCAC
>NZ_JAIXST010000248.1 GCF_027484545.1 Runella sp.
AACTTGGTCTTTGGAACGGTTATCCGTTTTTTTTCGGGATGGGTTAATTTCATTGGGGTTTTGCTTGGTCGTAAAATTTACAAATGTAGCTCATCCCAAGTTTTTATCAAAATGCCCTGAATCATGAAGTTAACTATCAAAACATCCGTTCAACAATCCTTCCAACAGGTATGGGCAGGTTTTACCGAAGATTTATTTAATAAACTCAGCCCACCGTTTCCTCCCGTTAAAGTCATTCAATTTGACGGTTGCCGGAAGGGAGATGAGGTAGAATTGGAGCTTAATTTTCTGTTATTCAAACAACGCTGGAAGAGCCTGATTACGGACCAACAAAGGACTGACAAGGAGATTTTCTTTTTGGATGAAGGGGTAAAACTTCCCTTTTTTCTAAGTTTTTGGAGGCACCGTCACCGTATTATCAAAGATGGTAACAATACCATCATTGCTGATGAAATTGAATTTCGTACTCCTACTTTACTGACCAACTATCTTTTTTATCCTCTATTGTGGGCACAGTTTGCTTACAGAAAGCCCATTTATAGAAAAGCATTAGCTAAAAGGAGGAGAATTTAACGCCCCATTTCGCGGAGGCGTTTGCTGGCAAACACAAACTCATTCAGTTCCTTTACGTCAGATTTCAGAATGGTCATATTATCACCTTCCCACAGTTTATGGCCTTTGTAAAGAAACATGACCTTTTCGCCGATTTCAAGCACAGAGTTCATGTCGTGGGTAATGACAACCGTCGTAATCTGATATTCGTCGGTAATTTCTTTGATTAATTCGTCGATTCGTATGGAAGTCAATGGGTCAAGGCCCGAATTGGGTTCATCGCAAAACAGGTACTTGGGATTCATCACAATGGCACGGGCAATACCCACCCGTTTTTTCATCCCCCCACTGATTTCGGAAGGCATCCGCTTGGCGGCCTGTTCAAGACCCACGCGAGCTAAACAAACGGCTACTCGGTCATCTTTTTCGCTTTCACTCATTTGAGTAAGCATCTCTAAGGGAAAGCGAACATTTTCAGCTACGGTCTTTGAATCAAACAAAGCTCCCCCCTGAAACAGCACACCCATTTCCCGGCGAATTTGTTTTCTTACATCCTCGTCACTGTTCCAAAAATCCCTTCCGTTGTAAAGAACCTCGCCCTTGTCAGGCTTTACAAGGCCGATCAGGCATTTAAGCAGTACACTCTTTCCGGTACCGCTACCGCCGATAATCAAACTGGTATCGCTGGGCTTGAAGGTACCGGAGACACCCTCCAGTACCATACGCCCGTCAAAGGATTTAGATATTTCATTAAATTGAATCATCGCAATTACATGTCAGATTCAGGTTCCCAAGGATTTCTAAGGGCATCTTCCTCTTCTTGTTTGGCCTCTATTTCTGCATCCTCTTTTTTGGTGCGTTCTACCCAAGCGGATACCAAAATGCTGATTTCATACAAGAGAGTGAGAGGCATAGCTACTAACACTTGACTCAGTACGTCGGGAGAAGGAGTAATAACCGCTGCCAAAATCAAAATAACTACAAAAGCATGACGGCGGTATTCGCGCATGAAGCGAGGATTTAAAAATCCAATTCTAGAGAGCACAAAGGCAACCACCGGCAACTGGAAAGTAAGCCCGCAGGCCAGAGTCAGGACAGAAATCAGCCCTACGTAGGAAGTAATATCAAATTGATTTTTGATGCGAGGATCAAGTTGGAAATTAGCTAAGAAGTTGATAGCCAAAGGGGATACGATGTAATATCCAAACAAAACCCCCGATAGAAACAGAAAGGTGACGTAAAAGACAGCTCCGCGGGATACTTTCCTTTCAGAAGGTTTCAGCCCGGGTTTGATAAAACGCCATACTTCCCAAAAGGCGTAAGGAAACGCAAACAGTAAACCTATAATAACCGAAGAAAGTAAAGCCATCGTAAATTGACCTGCCATTTCCCGGCTTTGCAATTCAAAATCTAATTTGTCAATGCAAAGTCCCTCGGCTCCTGTAAAATCGGCAATCTTACACATCATTCGATAGGTCCAAAAATCGGGTCGAGAAGGAGCCAATATGATTTTATCGTAGATTTCTTCAATAAAAATGAAAGCAACAATGGTAAAGACTAATATAGCGCCTACTGCCCGAATGATGTTCCATCGCAATTCTTCGAGGTGTTCTATAAAGGTCATTTCGTCACCTGCGGCTGTTTCTTTGTCAAATTCTTGGTCGAGTGGCATTTTTTATTTATTATTGATATTACTGTACAAATGTACATGCTTAGACGTTCTTGCGTTACAATTTCTTTAAAAATTAGGTTCAATTTTGGGCATCTAACAGGTTTTTACGACTTTTGGAGTAGTTTTTGTGCATCAAATTCAAATGAATACTAAATAATGAGTAGAGGGTTACTTAAAAAAATGGCTTCAATTCCAAAAAATATGCTGACTTTTGAGGAGCCTTTTGGGGATACCAACGGCCGAAAAACAGTGTTAAAAGAGGTGTCAGAGGGGTATCGGCGGCTATTGGAAGAAAAAATGGGTGACTTGAAAATAGATGCCGAACGTATTGGTAAACAGGCGTTAGTGATTGGAGGGACGATAGCGGCGGCGTATCTGTTGCTTGAATTGTTGCTGCCCGACGAAGAGCCCGAAATCAAAACGGCGAGTACGAATACGACTCCCGTTGTCATTGAACGTCGCGAAGAAAGTTCTTCGTGGATAACCAAAGCGGTTACTTCCTATGCAATAACATGGGCATTGGGAATGGCAAGACAAAAATTAATGGATTTTTTGGCCACACAGAAAAATAGGAATGAAGTCAGAAATACGAACGAAACTTCGGCATAACCTTCAGGATGGGCGAAAAGCATTCGCAGTATTGCTCGACCCTGACAAGGTAGAGCTTTCTTCGTTTCCTTTTATGTTGGCCGAAAGCATGCGCTACGGCGTAGATTTCTTCTTTGTAGGAGGGAGCTTGATTACGCGTTACGCTTCCGACGAAATCATTGCAGCTATTCGTCGCCATACTACTATTCCCGCTATTCTTTTTCCGGGAAACAGCCTTCACATTGAACCTTCTGCGGACGCGATTTTGCTGCTCTCACTCATCTCGGGGCGTAATCCAGAGTTGCTTATCGGGCAGCACGTCATTGCGGCACCGTTGCTGAAAAAAAGCAATTTGGAAATTTTACCCACGGGCTATATGCTGATTGAAAGCGGAAGAGCTACCACGGTTTCCTACATCAGCAATACTACGCCCATTCCGTACGATAAACCGAGTGTAGCGGCCTGTACAGCGATGGCAGGAGAGTTATTGGGACTGCAAATAATGTACTTGGATGCCGGCAGCGGTGCTCAAAAGCCCGTTTCGGCTGAGATGATTGCCGCCGTACGCAAATCGGTAGATACGCCCATTATTGTTGGAGGAGGCATTAATACCACTCAAAAAGCACAGGCTGCTCTGGAAGCAGGGGCTGACGTCATCGTGGTGGGTAATGGTATTGAGCAAAATCCTGATCTGTTGCCCGAAATTGCACAAATCGTAAAAGCATTTAACGAGAAAGTAGCTGTTTAGAAACGGGTAAAAATTGCCATAAATAGTTGGTAATGAAGTCTGCCCTTTACACATTTACCTCTACCCTTTTTCCTTATATTAGTTTCCCGAAACTTTTCCTTTTTTAGCTTCTTCCTTAGTTTCGCGCGGTGCGTTAGGATCGTAGGAGAGTTTATTAACGTAAAATACTTCTCTTGGTGCCCCTACCCACTTTTCACTGCCGATTTTTTGGTATCCATACGCTAAAAAATAACGGTCGTACCACGCAGCTAAGACACCTTTATCACTGTCGACAATACGATCTTTTTCATCCGACGTTTTGATGACGAAGGCTTCTCGTTCGCGTACTACTTTGTTCCGTTCAATCACTTCGGTATTTATTTTACCATCTTTGGGATAACCCAATACCAATAACTCATTGCGCCGGGTGACCTGTACCATCGGTAGTAATTCAATACTTTCTACATTGTCAAGCGCGAAGCAATTATCCCAAAGTAAAGTGCCTGTTCTGTCAAAACCACAAACAATGGCGTGAGTGTAACGAAAACTGTCGTATTCGCGATTGTTATTGCGTGACATTCCACCTCCGTAATAGATACTCCCGTTTTTATAAACCGGATAATATACCTCTGCGACCAGAACAAACTCATCGTTATTTTTGATGACATCGTGAACCAGCAATCGGTACCTGAATTTGGGTTCCTTTCCTTCTTCTTTCCGTTTAGAAATTTTCTCCACTACGCGTTGTTTCCGTTTGGGCTTCAGATAGTTAAAGAAATTTTCGAGTTTTGAAAAATCGACCCATTGGAGTTTTTCGGGTTCTGAATCTTTAATTCTGGAAAAATACAAACCCTGCGAATATTGCGTACAGCCCTGCGCATAGTTGCCTACAATGAGAGACGACGTTTCGTCAAGCGGCAGGATTTTGCCCGTTATCAATCCATTATCATCCTCAAAAGGCATCGTGGTTGTTTTAATAAGGCGGCCTTCGTACGAGTAGGTTTTAATGGTAAATTGGCAATCTCCCCGTTTGATTGTATAAAGCAGCACACTCAACTGATTACGCTGTTCGTCAAGTTCAATATTGCTGATTTCGGTATTGCTGGTGTATAAATACGGCAAGGCTTTGATGCTTTTGTCAAAAAAAGAAAAGGCCATTACGACGGGGCGGCTGTGGTGGTAGCCTCCAATAAAGGCGGTATTGCCAAGGACTTTAAAATGAACAATATCAGCGCGGGTAAGCAAATCTCCTTTGAAGGTTTCGGTTTCACCATTTTGTAAATCCAAACGCAGTACGGTGACCTTATCGGTGTCTGTTTCCTGCAATAGCCAAAAGAGAAAATGCTGATTGTAGTAAGATTTGATGGGATGCAGTTCGTAGGCTACTTTGTATTCGGTCATCCAACGTTGCTTGAGGTCGGGGTCAAACCGATAAAAAGACCACTTTTCATTCCCATAATGTTCTTCTTGGCGCTGGGTAACCAGCAAGCCGTCTTTGTCAAGGGGCGTAACATCGAAAAATTCGTCTATACTTTGGCTCACCTTAAACTCCAGCCGCGACGATTGCTCCAACTGAGCAACGGCAGCGAGAGGTAGCCAAATTCCTATCAGTAGTATTATGAGAGAATGGAGGCTTTTCATTTCATGGCGTAACTTAATGTGTAGAAAGGTACGAAATTAGAACCATTTTTTAGTAATACAATAATTTGCTTGCCGAAATTGCCGTACTTTTGCGGCTCATTTGAGCCGTTATTGTGAGTTTATGATTGATTTTTCAACGTAAATTAGGAAAAATAATCAATAAATTCAACAAATAACGGATTAACGAATAACCTACCATGCAAATCGAATCCCTTATCAAGACTTCTCTCCAAAGCGCACTAAGAGAGATTTATAACGTTGAAGAACAAGTTATTGCGCTCCAACCTACCAAAAAAGATTTTGAAGGTTTTTATACGTTTGTCACTTTTCCCTATACCAAAAGCCTACGAAAACCTCCCGTTGAAATCGGCAATGCTCTTGGACAGTACTTGGTGGAGCATTCGGGTGTGGTTAGTAACTTCAATGTCGTACAGGGTTTCCTAAATCTGAGCATTGCCGAATCGGCGTGGATTGAAGCGTTGAATGCATTGGCCCTTAACCCTGATTTTGGATTTGCGCCTGCAAACGGTCAATCGGTAATGGTAGAATTTTCATCGCCTAATACCAATAAGCCTTTGCACTTAGGCCATTTACGTAATAACTTCTTAGGTGATTCGGTTTCGAGAATTTTAAAAGCAAACGGTTTCAATGTGAGTAAAACCTGTTTGGTCAACGATCGCGGTATTCATATTTGCAAATCCATGTTGGCGTATGCCAAGTTAGGAAACGGCGAAACACCCGAATCGTCCGGGCTCAAAGGCGACCATTTGATTGGGAAATATTATGTGTTGTTTGATAAAGAATACAAACAGCAAATAGAGACTTTGGTCGCAGAAGGAATGAGCAAAGAGGAAGCCGAAAAGAAAGCACCTTGGATTCTGGAAGCGCAGCAATTGCTTCTGAAATGGGAGCAGGGGGATGCTGAAACATTGGCGCTGTGGAAGCAAATGAACGAATGGGTATATGCCGGCTTCAACGATACATATCAAAAAATTGGGGTCAGTTTTGACAAAACATACTATGAATCAAAGACGTATCTGCTTGGCAAAGATGCCGTAGATGAAGGATTGGCTAAAGGCATTTTCTATAAAAAACCGGACAATTCGGTTTGGATTGATTTAACTGCCGAAGGTTTGGATGAAAAACTTGTCTTGCGGGGTGATGGAACGTCGGTATACATGACGCAGGATCTGGGAACTACTGATCTTAAATTCAGCGATTTTCACAGCAACAAATCCATTTGGGTCGTAGGCAACGAGCAGGATTATCACTTTCAAGTCTTATTTGCTATTTTGAAACGTCTGGGCCGTACCTACGCGGACGGTTGCTATCACTTGAGCTACGGGATGGTAGATTTGCCGTCGGGCAAAATGAAATCGCGGGAGGGAACCGTGGTGGATGCGGATGAATTGGTAGCTGAAGTAACTGCCGCTGCCGCAGAAGAAGGCAACTCCAAAGGCAAAATAGAGGATTTTAGCGAAGCTGAAAAACAACGGCTTTTCTCCATGTTGGGTTTAGGCGCGTTGAAATATTACCTGTTGAAAGTTGATCCTCAAAAACGAATGATGTTCAACCCCGCCGAATCGGTTGAGTTGCACGGACATACGGGACCATTTATCCAATATACACACGCCCGTACGCGTTCCGTGTTGCGCAAAGCAGTACAAATGGGTGTAGATTGGGCAAAACCCGCTACTGCGGTTCCACTGGCAAATTCAGAACGTGAGGTGATTTTTACGTTAACTCAATTTCCTGAGCGTATTGCCGATGCTGGCCGCAATTATTCGCCGGCCTTGATTTCGCAGTATGCCTATGAATTGGCCAAGGCGTACAATACTTTTTATGCCGAAGTTTCAATTCTTCAGGAGCCCGATGCAGAAGCACAACACGCCCGCCTGCTACTCTCACAGGCCGTAGCGGACGGTATTCAAAAGGCAATGGGATTATTGGGGATTGAAGTGCCAGAGCGGATGTAGAAACAATCCTTATAAAGGTTTAAAACCTTTATAAGGATATCTATTTTGCTCTCGTAAGCAGCTAATACCCTCAAAAAATGAAGTGCTGGGCAGAAGGCAAAAAGTGTGCTTACAATTTATTTGTTCGTAAATTATATTCAAAAGTAACAATAACAGCCCTGTTCTCAGGGCTATTTGGGTCGTTTCTATTTATCGGGTTTTTATCACCGTAGTTATGTTCCTCAAAAAACCCATCAGTTAATTTGTATTTTTCAGTCAAATTTTGACGAATAAACTTTATTCTTTTCTGTGAAATTTCTGTCGTTTTAGTTTCGTCTGATCCTTTGCCTGTTTTAGAGGCGTATCCTTCTATTTTTACTTTTTTTATTTCAACTTGCTTGAAATCAATATTTTCGTTAATATTTCGAAAAAAGGGGATCATATCCAAAGGAGATAGAGTTGTGCTATCTTTTTCAAAATTTTTCAGTACAAATATGTTCTTAATTGGTAGTTTAGGTTTAGGAACTTGATTGGTGTGGATATTTTTATTATAAGCAATAGATTGGCTTGGGTTTGGAATACTATATTTTTTTTCATATTCAATTAGAAAAATACCTGAACCTTCTGTTCCTATTAAAATTTTTTTTGTCCCTATTATTGGGCATATAGTTTTTGATTGTGTAGAAGAAAAGGCTGGTTTAGAATTATTATTTAATTGTAATAGAAGGTTTCCCTTATCCCAAGAAAATACTTTTAAATCACTCCCTGCAATCCAAAACAAATCATTGTCATTATCGTGATAAACATCTCTGACGTCTTCACTATTTGCTTGTAAATGAAAATCCCTAAACCTAATATCGTAATCTCTGGCAGTACATATAACTCCTTTTGATGAAAAAGTGAAAAAAAAACTGAGTTTTGAAAACTTAATGACAAGTTTATCACCAGAACAAAGTAGATTTTTAAAGTTATCTTTAAATAGGCCCTTTTGAGTCATTATGAACTTCAATTCTTTGTAAAATTGTATTTTAAATATTTCTTGTTCCTGTGGTACAGGTTTCTCTTCAATAAGTGTAGGTTGTCTATCTGTCAATTTTATTTTCTTTAAAAAACTATTTTCTTTCAATAACCAGAGTGAGTTTTTATCAATTTCAAAGTCTGTGATAGATGTTAATATTTTAGGCTCTACTATATTTTCCAAATTACAATGCGTTGTTACACACATATTAGCAGTATTCAAAGAAAGGATTCCTTTGTTTGTCAATAAAAACAACTGGTCTTTATTTTCTGGATTTTGAATAAAGTCTTTTACTACATCGTTTACTACGGACTTTGCATAGCTTACGCTATTATTTTTAATCTTGAAATGAATAAGTCTTTGACCTATAATACAAAAAAAATTGTCACAAATTGCTTCAATTTTTTTTACCTGGGAATTGGGCAAAATAAGCATCTCATAAGATAGCCTAATAACTTTTTGGCTGTAACATTGTAAAATAGT
>NZ_JAIXST010000190.1 GCF_027484545.1 Runella sp.
CTCCGTGTATTTATTCCTACTCCTAAATCGTCTGTGAGGATAATTTTCATCGTTGCCATATAAGTATAGTTTTTTCCTGAATTTAATCATTTTTGCACAGATTATTTACAGTAAGTAAATTTATAGTAAAATCATTTCTTTCCCAAAAACTCCCTCATCATTACCCATTCTCGACCCGGCGCATCTGCCTTAAAAGTCTCAAGACAACCGCGATCTTGAAGGGTAATGTAACAGGTCCGGCCTTTTTTACCACCAAAACAGATGTTGGAAACGCTTTTCCCTTTTGTAGTAATCGTTTTTATTACTTTGCCCTGAGGTGAAACTATCGCTACCTCTCCTTTTCCGTGACGAGTAATGTACAGATTTCCGGCATTGTCGCAACGCATTCCATCCATGCCACCGTCGTTAAACTTAATTAAAAGACGCTTATTCGAAATCGTTCCATCAGCAGCTAAGTCAAACGCCCAAACGTTCAATTGAATACTTTCATTGACATACAACGTTTTTTCATCTGGACTAACTTCTATCCCATTCGTTGTTCCCATATTTGGCGCAATTATTCGGGCCTTCCCCGCCGGTGAAACGTGCCAAAGCTGACCTGTCCCCTCTTTCCAGTTAGGATCAGAGCAAAAAATATGCCCGGAGCGCGTAATAGCCAAATCATTTGGCTGATTCATACTCGGCTCGTTACAATACACACTTACCTGTTTGGTCTGTAAATTTACTTTCAAAACATTGTGCCCCGTAAAATCAGCTACGTAAAAAGTATTGGCAGTGCCGAACCGAATACCATTCCCCGTACTGCCTTTAGGGAGGGTCAGAAAAATGCTGGCTCTATTGCGTCGGGGAATTTCTGCAATGGTACCGTCTATCGCATAATTAACTGCATAGACATTGCCTTCTGCATCCACGGAAGGTCCTTCACAGTTTTTGGTAAACTCATGTTCAGGGGTAAAATCAGAAGTTTGGGCGTTGGCCGTAAAAGCAGAAAAAAGCAACACAAAAAGATATAAAGAAGGGTAGCAGAAACGCATCATGGTAAAGGGTTTGTTTAATAGAAAAGATGTAAAGATTAAGATTTGGTTGAAAATAAAAAAACTTTCCGAGTTATGATAACCCGGAAAGTTTAGTTTGAATTTTAAAATGTTGTCAGTATCTAAACTGAATTCTAATTATTCACTTTCAATACCTCTTCTAATTTCTTTTCTAAGGCTTCGCCCCGTAGGTTTTTGGCAATTACTTTACCGTCTTTATCCAATAAAAAAGTAGCAGGAATTCCGTTTACTCCATAGGTTTGGGCCGCAACTGACTGCCAATATTTCAAATCCGATACATGGCTTGACCAAATCAATCCATCTTTTTCAATGGCTTTTATCCAAGCAGTTTTATCTTTATCTAACGAAACACTGAAAATCTCAAACCCTTTTTCTTTGAAGCGATTGTAAACCCGTACCACATTAGGATTTTCCTGACGGCAAGGCCCGCACCAAGAAGCCCAGAAATCAATCAGTACCACTTTTCCACGCAATGACGAAAGACTGACCGGTTTGTCAACAGTACTGTTTAGAGTAATTTCCGGTGCTTCATCTCCAATTTGAATACCGCGTATTCTTTTCGCGTTTCCTACGAATACCTGAGCCTGTTTCATGGTTGGACGTTCTTTCTCAAAACGTTTTGCCAGTGCATCAATTGTAGCAAATTCTACTTCAGGATTTAAGAAATTGGTCGCAAACAAAGCCGATAATGAAGTTCCCATTTCAGGGATCATCGACTTTACTTTAGCCGTAAAATCCTTGCCGGCAGCTTCAAAAGCCTGCTGAATCTCAGCAATTTTCTTACTATCTTTTTTCTGCTCGGCCTGTGCATATTCTTCCTGCCATTTGAGGGATTTGTCGTTCATGGTTTTGTACATCCCAATCAACTGCTGGTAATAGTCATTATTTTTTGAACCTTTAACAACGGCGTTGCCTTTTTCAGTACCATCGGCAATAATGTCAATCGCTTCTCCGCCTTCAATCAACACAATTACGCGTTGAGCTCGGGCTAAATTAACCTGATAAACTGTTCCTTCGTCTACTTCTTTACGCTTAAATGTAAAACGTTTATCGGCGCCTACCAATGCCGAATCAACGACAATGAGTGGTTGAGTGCCTGCTATTTCGAGGTAGATTTTATCATTCGGCAGCAAATTTTTAGCCGTTCCCGAAATCGTAAACTCTTTTGGAGTGCTTTGGGCAAAAAGCGAAATGCTCGTAAGCAATGCAACAGCAGTCAGTAGTTTTTTCATTTTTATGCGAATGTTTGCCAGTTTTTAACGAAAAACAGGCGGGTTTGTTGTGTAATATACAAAGGTACAAAAAACAAAAATGCTGCCGGTATTTTAACCCAACAGCATTTTCATTCTTTATTTCTACTGAACGGGTACTTCCGTTCTCACTCCTCAATTCCGGCTCCTAACTCCTCTCCTTTAATATCTGTTGATTTCCAACTTTGATAAGCCGCCTTCGTAAGAAATTTTGATTTTCTTTTTGGCTGAATTATAGTTGGAAGTACGGTAAAGTCCGTCGCTTATTTTTTCAAAATTGTCTAAATCCTTCGAATTAAGCGCTCCATCTATTTTAAATTCACATCCTACCGATTCGGGTATTTCAATTTCAATAGAGGCGACTCCTGCCTCAATGTCAATGACAGCGTCATTTTCAACGTTTTCACCCAATTTCAAATCCACTTCCGCAGCCCCTGCGCCAATTTTTACTTTTTTGACTTTGTAAGCCGACAAATCAAATTTGCCTTTTCCCGCTCCCAATCCCATGTCAAACGACCAGATAGGCTTATCGCTCAAACGCATATTGACGTGATTGTCCATATCATCAAAATCACGGATACGAATGCGTTTGCGATTGGTGCTGTCTTTGCTTTCCATTTCAAAATCAACAATGCTTGTTTTCGTGGTTTCGTTGCGTTTGGTTGTCATTATGTAATTGCCAAATTCAGTTTCGGCATCAGCCTCCACGAGTTGAGTCGTAGTTCCGTCAATTTTGAATTCACCCGCACCTGCTCCAAAATTCAGCGTTGCTTCGGTAATACCTTCGGTCAATGGCTCAGAGAAATGCGTATCGCCGTCTTTGGGATAAGATTCAGAACGTTTGTCATACTCATCATTGTCGTCGTCGTTATTATTATCATCATCGTCGTCAAAATCGTCCAAATTAAATTCGATGCCTCTGTCGTTCCAGTCATCGAATTTTTTGTGAGCGCCGTTGATAATGGCTGAAGGTATCGCAATTGCTATCAAAATAGCTGTTAAAACCCCTGACCAACTTTGTTTAAGCAACAGACTAGCTCCCGCTAAGATTAGCAAAATCGGCCAAAAACGAAGCGTCATTCCCCAATCAATGTGAAACCAACCGAGAGTTTTGGCCATAAGCAGTAAACCTACAGCCAATAAGAACGAACCCCAAAAAAGGGCATTTGAAGATTGTTTCATGGTTTCTGGGGTTAAGAGATTTTCTTCAGTTTATCTTTAAAAATCAAGAGTGCACCACCCACAATAAATAAGGCTGGCCAAAAGAATCGTTCGAAATCGAACCAATCGAAAAGTTCACGCATGAGCAAAAGGCCGCCGATTAATACGAGGATAACTCCCCAGAATGTGCTTTGATAGTTCATGGCAATTATAGAAATTTAGAGGTTTATATAAATTAGGCTTTGGGCTCTTCTGACTCACTGGTAGTTTCCGTTGATTCAGAAGTTTTGGGAGGTTGCCAGTCATTGATTGGGGCAGAGTCGGTCCACGAAGGCGTTGCAGGCTTGCTGTCAGCGATTGTTGTATTGGATTTATCACTGCTTCTCAGTATTATGAAAAGTCCAATTCCAATGAGTATTGCAGCCGGAATGAATTTCTGCAAGTGCATCCAATAAAAAAGACGGTCAAAAAGCATAAATCCGCCAATGAGAAGAAGGGCATAACCTATCAATTCAGCACCTCGGCCATAGTCTCTTTTAGGTCCGGATACATTGGGTGCAGTCCAGTTCGTTTCAGCAGTTGGTTCACCTTTAGGTAAAGCAACCCACAAAATAATATATAGTAAAATAATGGGAAATCCTTTGGCAAAAATCATCAGTACTACAAATATGACTCGCATAAGAGCCTTATCTATACTGAAATAATCCGCGAGTCCGGCAGCTACGCCGCCCAATACGGCCTCACTCTGAATACGATGCAAGGGTTTATTATTCATGGCTATTGTGTTTGATTGTTAGAAAGTTGGTTAGCAATTTCGCTTTGATTGATACTTTGTTTAGGGCTTTTGGCCTTTATTGTTGATTCAAAGGTACTATGCAATGCAAGGTAATAAAATATTTTTTATCACCAACGGTTAAAGGACAAAATGAATGGATTTTTTTGGGGATGAACCGGAAGATTAGTGGAGGAGATTTTTCTCAAAATACACTACATCTGGTTCCGGGTTGTAGTTATAAGGGGCAATTTCTTCAAAGCCATAACGAAGATAGAGTTTCACCGCAGGTTCTAAACGACGAAGGCTGTCTAATTTCATACAATGGTATCCCAACTCACGGGCGGTTACCAATACAGTATTCATCAATTGTTCACCCAAATGCAGGCCTCGATAGGCCGGTTGAACAAACATTCGTTTTAATTCACAGGTCTGAGGGTCAAGTTGGCGCAGTGCCGTACAACCGACAAAACGATTTTTATCTTGGACCAGCCACAATTCTCCCGTAGGAGGGCCATACATGGTTGGCAAAATTTGGAGTTCGTTATCGAACTTCTGAAACTGTAAATCAATGCCTAATCCTTCAGCGTACTCCTTGAAAAGTTCGACAGCGGCAAGATAATGTTCAGAAGTTCGAGCAACGAAAATATTCATATTAAGACAGTAAGTAGGCTTTAAAATCTCCAAAGTGCTTACTGATAGAAGTAGCCACTTTGGGTTTACTTAACAAATCAGACAAACGAGTCGGAATTTCTACTTCATTTGTCCCGAGTGCATCTTCCACTACATTCAAAAATTTAGCATAATGCGCCGTCGAAAGAAATACACCTGCTACTTCCTTTTTCGTCAAGTTGATATACTCTTTCAATCCTAAATACGCCACGGCTGTATGCGGACACATCAGATACCCTGTATGGTCATATACCTCGCGCATAGCTGTTTTTGTTTGTTCGTCATCAAACCAAAAACCCGAAATATCCTGCTTTACCTGTTGCCAATCATCGCCAAAAAAACGAGTCATCCGTACAAAATTACTTGGATTACCCACATCCATGGCGTTGGAGATTGTTTCAACGGATGGAACAGGATGATATGCACCTCTGTCTAAATAATTAGGAACAACGTTGTTTCGATTCGTAGTGGCAATAAAGTGCGATACGGGGAGCCCCATACGATACGCCAAAAGACCTGCACTTAAATTACCGAAATTACCGCTTGGTACCGAAAATACCACAGGTAATCCTACATGCTTTACTTGAGCATAAGCGCGGAAATAATAAAACGACTGCGGAATTAAACGGGAAATATTAATTGAATTGGCCGAAGCAAGGTTGTACTTTTGGTTTAATTCATCGTCCAAAAACGCTTGTTTCACCAATGCCTGACAATCATCAAAAGTACCGTCCACTTCCAGCGCTTTTACGTTACCTCCAAGCGTAGTAAGCTGCTTTTCTTGAATATCGCTTACTTTTCCACTTGGGTATAAAATGGTAACATTAATACCCGGCACATTATAAAAACCCTGTGCTACCGCTCCACCAGTATCTCCGGAAGTAGCTACCAATATGTGGATTTCTTTCTGCGAGCGCACTAAGAAATAAGACATCAAGGAAGCCATAAATCGAGCTCCGAAGTCTTTAAATGCCATGGAAGGGCCATGAAAAAGCTCAAGGCAATACGTCTTGTCTTCAATCGGTACTATAGGAGCATCAAAATCAAACGCGCGTTCCACAATCAACCGAATATCCGATTCCGGTATATCTTCACTCAACAATGTTTTCGATACTTCAAAAGCAATTTCATTGAAAGTCAAATTTTCAATTTTATTTAAAAATTCGGTTGAAACTTTTGGAATAAATTCAGGCATATAAAGTCCATTATCAGGAGGAAGGCTACGAAAAACAGCTTCTTCCAGTGAAGCTTTAAGATGCTGATTTTTGGTACTGTATAAAATCATTGGCAGATGTTGCGTATTGCGCGTTAATTTTTACGAAATTGAGAGGTCAAAATTACGTCTCCTAACCCCCTCATGCAAGAACTTCCTCAATTTTACACCGCTCACTCCCTAATTAGGAAGAATAATTCACTAAAATTTAATCAGTTACAGTATAAAATACCAATAACATGACAGTCAAGGACGGTTGACTATTTTGACCTATCTAAGTTTGTAAAAATTGAACAATTCTTATTCTTACTAAAACAAAATCAATTTCTCATGGAGTCTATTTTAGGTGTTGTTTTTCATTCAATCGGAGGATTTGCATCAGGCAGTTTTTATATGCCCTACAAAAAGGTCAAAGGTTGGTCATGGGAAAGCTATTGGATTGTCGGTGGCTTATTTTCCTGGTTAATTGTGCCTCCTTTGGCCGCTTGGTTAACCATACCTGGATTTGAAGAAATTATCAAAACAACTTCTCCTGATGTCATCAAATTAACGATTTTTTTCGGACTACTTTGGGGAGTTGGCGGTCTTACCTATGGGTTAGGAGTGCGATATTTAGGAATGTCTTTAGGAAATTCTGTTACCCTTGGTTTCTGTTCAGCTTTCGGAGCTTTAGTACCGGCTATTTATTATGCCTTCAACCCGGCTAAAGGAAAAACCTCTATTGTAGATATGGCTAATTCGTATGGAGGGCGAATTGTATTATTGGGTATAGCCGTTTGTTTACTTGGAATTTACATTTGCGGAAGAGCAGGAATGATGAAAGAGCGGGAGCTCTCAACGGAAGAAAAGCAAAAAAGCGTAGCTGAATTCAATGTTGGCAAAGGATTATTTGTAGCCATTGTCTCAGGTATTCTGAGTGCTTGTTTCAATTTTGGAATCGAGGCAGGAAAACCAATGGCAGAAGCTGCCGTGCAGACCGGAATGAATCCACTTTATCAAAATAATGTAATCTATGTAGTGCTGCTGTGGGGAGGGCTAACAACTAATTTTATTTGGTGCATGATTCTTAACAGTAGAAATAAATCGTTTGGTGACTATACGAATCCAAAAAGTCCCTTAACAAAAAACTACATTTTTTCAGCCTTGGCAGGAACAACCTGGTTTTTACAATTCTTCTTTTACGGTATGGGAGAAAGTAAATTAGGAAACGGTGCAAGTTCATGGATACTTCACATGGCAACTATTATTTTAACAGCTAATTTCTGGGGGCTTTATTTCAAGGAATGGAAATCCGTTTCTCCTCAAACTTTCCGTACAATTGTATTGGGAATCGCTACTATTTTACTTTCAGTCGTCATTGTAGGGATTGGTAATTCATTGTAATTTTCAACCAATATTGAATCTCGGAGTATAGTTTTATACCCATAAAAAGCCGCCTTGAAAGAAATTTTAGGGCGGCTTTGGTATTTAGGGCATTAATTTCTCCACTAAATTCTTTAATACCTCAACAAATTTGTAGCCTCCAATTTAAAAAAGTAAAAAATCTGGATTGCTTTACTTACGATTCACAAATCTATATGAGTTAAGACCGCTAAGGCTTTTAGTTTTGACTTTCCTTAACTTTTTATTTTACCCAGTGATAATTGGCCTTCAAAATTCAGGAGAGTTGGTTAAAGATGGAAAAAACAATTATCGAAACTGCCCAACCTTTCCGAATGTTCCACAATGAACGTGATTCTAAAAAAATTCAACGTCCTCCACAACTTTTGAAATTGATCCATTACTCTCCATTTGAACATAAAAAAAAGTGCCTTAATCCTAAGTAGATTAAGGCACTTTAAAAGTCGGGATGGCAAGATTCGAACTTGCGACCTCCTGGTCCCAAACCAGGCGCGATGACCGGACTACGCTACATCCCGAACTACCCGAAGGTAATTTTTTTGTCCCCATTTTGTAACCCTAAAGTTCCAAAACTTACTGGCGGTGAGGGCGGGATTCGAACCCGCGGTACAGTTACCCGTACGTCAGTTTAGCAAACTGGTGGTTTCAGCCTCTCACCCACCTCACCGTTGGGGCTGCAAATGTACTCAGATTTTCATTTTTACAAACAT
Organism: Runella sp.; assembly: GCF_027484545.1. Taxonomy (GTDB): domain Bacteria; phylum Bacteroidota; class Bacteroidia; order Cytophagales; family Spirosomataceae; genus Runella. The sequence goes on from NZ_JAIXST010000190.1 coordinate 8,235, forward strand.
TTCTTGAAAAAAAAATCAAATTGACTGATTATCAGCTATAAATTTAATCGTAGTTAGTATTTAAACGTGGTTTTAATGAGTTTCAATGGAAATATCGAATATGTTTGCACTCCGAAAAACAGAAAAAAAGATGTCTTCCCCTAAATTGATATTGGTTTGTAATGACGATGGAATTACTGCACCAGGAATTAGAGCTTTAATTGCAGTAGCTAAAGAGTTTGGTGAGGTGATGGTAGTTGCTCCCGACAAACCGCAATCTGCAATGGGTCACGCCATTACAATAAACTCAACTTTGAGAATAAATGAGGTATTTATTGATGGCCAAAAAGAATACGCCTGCAGCGGCACTCCTGTAGATTGCATAAAACTGGCGGTAAATAAACTATTACCCAGAAAACCAGATTTATTAATTTCGGGAATTAATCATGGCAGCAATGCTTCAATCAACGTTATTTATTCTGGAACAATGTCGGCGGCCATGGAAGGTGCTTTGGAAGGTATTCCGAGTATTGGCTTTTCATTGTGTGACCACTCGATTGATGCAGATTTCAGCGTTTCTCAAACTATTGCAAGAAAAGTAATTGCAACAGCGTTATCATCTGAAATGCCTCAAGGAACCTGTTTGAATGTAAATATTCCTAAAGTGAGCGCTGATTTATTGAAAGGAATAAAAATTTGCAGACAAGCCAGGGCTAATTGGGAAGAAGAATTTGACGAAAGAAAAGACCCAATGGGCAAAACATACTATTGGTTAACTGGAGTGTTTAAAAACTACGATACTGGTGAAGATACCGATATCTGGGCACTGGAAAATAATTATGTTTCGGTAGTGCCCTGCAAATTTGACATTACTGCTCACGAAACAATTGAAAGATTAAAATCTTGGAAATTAGATGCTTAAAAAAGATAATTTTGCTTTTGGAACAATGTTGGGTTCTGGAATTCCAATTCTGTTTTATTTATTGTTTAGCGCATTGAACAAAGCAATGGAGATAAAATTACAAAGGATGATTTTTGAGCAGAATACCATTTTTGTATTGTGTATTGTGGCTAACTTAATTCCTTTCAGGCAATACATGCAAAAAGGATATTATGAGCAAACAGGTAAGGGTATCTTGCTGGTTACCTTTATTTACGCTTTTATCTACATGTATGTGAAGTTTTTCAGCTAAAAATAAGCGCTTTATAATTTTCTAAGAATATCTGCCAAAACCTTTGTTTGGTGTTTTCTACTGAATGAAGCTACATAGTTTTCATCAGCTTTTATTGGGATATTCCTGTCTAAATAATTATTAAACAATTTCATCAATTGAACTTCTGCTTCTTCCTCATTATGAGCAACAAAGCCTAAATTGTAAGCAGAAAAGGTTTGCTCCAAGATATCATTGTCTGAAGGACAAATCATAACAGTTTTTTGGAGCCCTAAATATTCGTAAATCTTACTGGATGGAATTCCCTTGGCACCTTTGTGCGCCACCATGAGTAGTAAATGAGATTTGGCTTGAATCTTTAGCACCTCAGTTCTTGAAATCCTTTCAGTCATTTCTAAAACATCTTCAAAACCCTTCATCAACAAAGAAACCCGTGCTGCAACATCTTTCAAAAATAATATACCTGGAAACTTCAAAGAAATTTTGTTTCTGTGTTGCTCATTCTTTCTTACAAAATCCTTAAATGCAGTTAGAAACACTTCAATTTCCTGAGAAGGATAAAGCATTCCATTGTAGACTACTGTGAATTTCTCGAAGGGCGTTTCGTGCAAATAAGAATTCACATCTTCTTCAAAAAAACCATTCAACAATACATGACCTTCCTTTTGAACGTAATCTCCAATTTTTTGCGCATAATAAGGAGAAATGCTGGTAATACAATTGGCTGTTTTCACCCATTTTTTCTCATCGCGTTGCTGCATTTTCTCTATAATTCCTCCGAGAAAACCACGGCTATCATTTACCTCACTGGTGTTCCAATCGTCGCGGTAATCGGCAATCCATGGTATATTGAATTTTTTATTTAATAAATAGCCAAACCTAAAAATCTCGAAAGGATTTCCAGTAATAATCAAGGCTTTTACATCTTTATTTTCTTGAATGTAATTTTCTGTAAAATCGTGAATGTTTGAAAATGGTATCGCTTTGTTGGTAAAAGTGTGACCGATTAACTCAATAAAAGAAAGGACTTTTCTAATCAGGTTGTATTTGTTTTTGCCATATTTAGCATACAACCTGTCTCTTAAATTTCCTCTAAATGGTAAATAATAAACTTCATAATCAGGATTTACTTCATGCTGCAATTCTTTCCCGGAATCGTGGTGCATATCATCGGGACCGTTGATATGATGTTCCCAATTTCTTGTGATGATGATTGGCTGAAATCCTTCTTGTTTTAAATATTTAGCCCAACCTAAAGAGCGTTGAGAAGCCGTAAGGTTGCACGGAGGAAAGAAATATGTAACTATAACTACTTTTTTCATTTCAGGAAAACAAATCAATGAAATTAGCTGTATTCGACTTTACTGAATAATGATTTTCAATTTTAATCCTAGTGTTCTTTGCGATTTCTTTATTCAGACTTTTATCTTTCATGATTGCTTCAATTGCATTTTTCCAATCTTCGGGTGAAGTGCAAATAAAACCATTTATTTTATCGTCTACAATTCTGGTATTAACTCCTACAGGAGAAACCAATGCAGGAATTCCCAAAGCCATGTATTGAAGCGCTTTAAAGCCACATTTGCCATTTGCCCATTTATCGTCTTTCAAAGGCATAATTCCGATGTTAAACTTTAATAAATCTTCAATTTCAGAATGCTTATTCCATTTGTGGTAAACCAAAGATTTCAGGTTGTATGTTGGTTTTAAATCTGAAATCACCATAAACTGAAAAGTATACTTTTCTTCTAACTCACTTAAAACAGGAATAACTTCTTCAATATATCTGATGGTGCTGTGTGAGCCTGTCCAGCCGATTACAAAATTATCTGTGTCTTGGTTTTTAACTTTGTTATGGTAATTTTCTGTGTCAATTGTAGTTGGGTTGTAAACTACATTTTTATTGAATTGTCTTGCATAATCGCATAAATACTCGTTTCCACAAGATATTTTATATACCCATTTGCAAATGTGTTTAACGTTTGAATATCCTTTTAGAAAAGAGAAAAAGCTATTTGCTTCCGAGTAATTTGGAATCCAAATGGCGTCATCGAAATCGTAAATAATCTTTTTCTTGAGCCATCGTGCAGCAAAATATTCAAAAAAAGCAGGTCCAATTGGAGTAGCTTCTCGGTGAATAAAAATGAAATCGTATTTCTTTAAGGTAAAAAGAAGGAAAAATCTTTTGAATAATCCGCCGATTATTGCCAAAGCTTTGCGTGGAAAACGACCTGGCAAATACAAAATATCCCAAATTTCGTTGCTCAAAAAGGGTTTAACGGTTACAGTTATACCTTTTTTTTGAAGGGAAGAAAAGTACTGTTCGAACCGAAAACGTTGACTCGGAGCTTTATCAATCGGGTACGGAACAATAAATAAAATATGCATAACATTTTAAAAGCGGTGCAAACCTAATCGAAAATTGCAAATTCTCTATCTTTGCCTTCATGTCAATTGGCAAACGCAACACTCCAGTTTGGATAATTTTTCTCATCGATTTATTTATCTGCTTCATTTCCATATGGATGGCATACCTGCTGCGTTTTAATTTTCGCATTCCTCATACAGAAACAGAAACATTGCCATTGGTTTTTACAGGCATTTTGTTGATTAGAGCACTCAGCTTTCTTATTTTTCAAACGCACCGAAGCATCATTCGATTTACAAATACCAAG
>NZ_JAIXST010000042.1 GCF_027484545.1 Runella sp.
AGGCTTGGGCATTTTTTCCCATTCATCTAACTTGGAAAGTAGAATTTCTGTCGCTTTTTGTTTGTCCATCGTTTTTTGTGGCTAATTTAGTATTGCTCTGCATTTATTCGTACACCCAATATGGTTCAATAAAATGTACATTTACTGAAATTGTAGTACAACTGGATTTAATTACAAGCCGGTTATTTCTTTAACTTTTTCAAAAAAAGCCCGTTTGCGAGTAGAACTTATTCCCCAATTGACGGGAACGGATTGGTAGCCGTCGTCGAAGCCTTCGTCCTTCATACGATAATCGAAAAAGCCCCACGAAGCATACGCCTGAGTAGCAGCGACAAAATTGTTCATGGGCTGGTCGAAGTCAAAGTGGTCATCTTCGTTGAACACAAGGGGCATGGGTCGATAGCCGGCCACTGCCCGCGTTTTTTGAACCATCTCCGTAATTTTCGCGGGGTCTTTGACGCCGTTGCCGTGAAGAAGCAGAAAATCAGACTCCTGCACCACACTGGGTTGAGGAATAGCCCCGCCGCCGTAACTGGTACTAACCAACAATCGCCGTCCTTTCACTTTTTTGTTCTTCACCCGTTGAATGAGTTCATGGACGCGGTCGGGTTGCAGAATGGCGTGGTCGTAGCGAACGTTGCATTCGTTGTTGACCTCCACTAAGACGTTTTGATAACCTTGTTCCAAAATCCAATCCGTTGCATTGTCCACCGCCCGAATAACGGCGGCTTCGTCTTTGATTCGTTCGTCTTGGCCAAAATAAAAATACCCTAAAATCACGACCATTCCCAATTCGTCGGCTTTGTCCAGAATGCGTTGCAACTGAGTAAAATAATGAGGTTCCCATGAGCCATCTTCGTTGAAAGCCGAATTGTACCAAGGTTGGTCTTTGGAATAGCCCTGCGGACTTCCTCCCTGTAAATTGAGGGTAATGGCCAGTAAACCATGCTGTTTCCAAACGGGCATCGCAGTCAAAAACTCGTTGGTATTTCGGTCGGCGTCCCATTGTTTGGTGTCAGAATACGCCCATTGGGCGCGCGTTTCCGGGTTTCGGTCATCAAAAATTCCCTGTACCATGCGAGAATTGGGCAGCAGGCCTTCAATGTTATGTCCCTTCCAGCTACGGCCTTTAAACGTAGGTTGCCCGTTTATGTAGAAGTGCTCGCCTTTGATAGACACTTTTGTGGTTCGCTTCGGCGGATTGGCTACTGCCTGAATGGAGAGAATACTCAAAATTACCATTGTCAAACGAAAAAAGGCAGTCATAGTGTTGGGTGTTTTTAATGTCGTATAGACCTTAAAGTTGGGGGCTCGGTCTTCATACTATTGGGGATTAAAACTTCGCAAAAACGTTGCACAACGGCAAAGTTAGGGTCAAGTCACTCAAAAAGATGATGTGCGTCATAACTTTAACGGTTACTTTCAGCGTTTTTTACAGTATCTCCAAAAAAGGCGGGAAGTTTTCGCTTTATATGTGCACCGTTTTGAAACAGTTCAACAACTGCCATCCATGAAAAAGCACTCGATTCTTAAAACGTACGTTTGGGTTATAACTCTACTTTTCCTGAGTAGCCGTGGTTTGTTAGTGGCCCAACTCCCACTGTTAAATGGCTCGGTAAGTGATCAGCGTGTTTCGCCTGCCATCACTGTTACCGAAAATGTACCGGTTGCCGGAAGAACCGCCGGTAGCGGTATTCCTCCCTGGCCGCCTGCCAAAGTCAAAATAGGCTATGTGGTTCCTTCCAATCGCACACCCCAAGCTCATTACAAGGAGAACCTGCAATTTGCCATAGAAATGGCGCAAATGTGGTTTCGTGATAATATGGCGCAAAATGGTTTTGGACCGAAAACGTTTATTTTTGAAACGGAAGAGGGTTCACAAAGGCCAAAAATTCATTTAGTAAATGTTCCCGAAACAGACAGTTATCTGAGAGGAAATAATGGAGGGGAATTATTTGACAGAACAAGGCTTGCCGCCAAAAATGCAGGTCTTACTATTGATTTAGAAGGGGAAGTGTGGGTACTTATCCCCGAGACACAGGTACAACTTCCGGACGGAAGTTGTATCGGCGGGCTGGCTATGGGGGGTGGCGGCGCAAATGGGAACCGCTCAGGGACTGCTGAGTTGGGAAGTAATGTTATTCAATTATTCAATCCTCAACGTCTGTTGGATAATACCAATTATGCAGGCCAAATTATTCCTGAATTAGGGCCTTATCCCTTGGTTCAAAATGTGTCCTTTGCTTGGTTTGAAAAGAGCACATTCAGTTCGGTAGCCTCTTCTTATTTGGGGGCGTTGTGTCATGAAATGGGTCATGCCTTTGGTATAAATCACGATTTTCGTCACGACAATAACTTTTTTGGCGGATTGATGGGTAATGGACTAAGGGGCATAAGGGGTAGTTTTTTTCCTGCTCTCTATCCCGAAGACTATACACGATTGGAATATGGTTCAGCATTACTATTAAATGAAAGTTATTATTTCAATCGTTATAGAAAACCAAGCTATTATGGCCACAATCTGACCGTCTTAACCAACGGTACAGTAAGTCCGGTTGCCGGATTATTAAATATAAGATTTACCGCTTTCTGCTCCGACAGTATTTCTTATGCGCATTTATACGACCATAATGGGCAGCTCATTGACGAACTGGCATTAAACGGATTGAATGTAGATGCTACTTTTAAAACGCCTTATTATCAAGCCGGAACAACTAATTCTTTCAGTATCGCTATAGGTGACAGGCAGGGAAATCGAACGGTTTCTTCCGGTTTTACTTTATCCGTTACGGCTGGTAACCAAGCCCCTAAGCCATTTTTTAAGATATTTTATCCCACTGCCCCCTACCCGGGTAATGCCACGCTGTTTGATGCCTCTGCAACATCCGACCCCAATGGAGGTTCATTTACGACCGAATATGATTTTAATAATGACGGTATTTTTGATACTCCACCCGTTTTTTCGACGTATTTCTATAATATTCCTCAAACAGGACCTTATTTGGCGCGTATTCGCGTCACTGACCCCCAGGGAGCTTTTGCCATTTCAAGCCCCATCAGTGGGAATTATGGAAAAAATTGCGGTATTGATCCTCCAAGTATCTATGGAGCCAACACCATTTGTCCGGGTTCTGTTACGAAACTTTCGGCGTATGGCTGTTACGGAACCATTTTGTGGTCAAACGGCGAAACCACGTCTTCTATCACAGTCAGTCCAACTTCTACGACAAATTATACCGTAACCTGTACTTACGGCTGTAGCCCGCAGTCAAGTCAACCGTTTACAGTTAATATAGTGAATGATACTGCTGTGCTTTCAGCTACTGCTTCATCGGGAGTGCAGCAGGGTGCTCAAACCATTGTTTCAACGCAAACTATACCCGTCGGCAATACGGTGATAAATAGGGCAGCTAATAGTGTTAGCTTGCTCCCCGGCTTTCAAGCGACGAAAGGAAGTGTATTCACTGCCTTGATCCAGGGATGCGGAACGCCGATGGCCCAAGCGGATAATTTGTATGTCGGAGCAGGGAATGCTAAGAAAATGAATGTCCTGTCCAATGACTTTAACCCGGATGGTTCGGCTATCACGGATTTTACACAGATTAATTTACCCGTGATTACTGTCAACCCAACCAAAGGAATCGCAACGGTCAATTCTGACGGAACCATCAGTTATATATCGAATGAAAATACGGGTACTGATAGTTTTGTGTATTCGGTTTGTAATAAAAACAATCCGTCTTTCTGTGCTACTGCCAATGTAACTGCCAATTTGCAAACCTACTTTGACCCCTTTCCAAACAGCAATTTTGAGACCTTAGTTGACTTTGTAAGCGGTAATTCTTTTTCATATTGGCTAAAAGACGGTTGGAAGCCAAATCAGGCCGTATTTTCATGGCTACCGGGGCAGGGGCGTAACGGCTCCAATTGTATCCGAATTTATTCGGGTCCGGCATCGGGTCTGGTACAAAGTAATGATGTGCAGGCGTATCGGATTCTTTATCTTCCTGCTTATACCAATTATGTATTGAAGGGCTGGATAAAAACCGAAAACGTTACCACCAATGCCAACGCGGGGGGAGTAGGCGGCTGTTTGAGTGTCACAACAAACATGAACAACCCAGATTTTCCAACGAGAAGTAAAGACATAAAAGGCACCAATGACTGGACACAGGTTCTGCTACCTTTCAACTCCGGTGATGGTTATGTAAGAATTAGTTGCCGTTTGGGTTTTACCGCCGGAGATTCGGAAGGAACCGCTTATTTTGATGATTTAAAGTTGGAGAAACTTTAGATAAACCTTGCTAATTGACTTTCATTTTGACAATCTCACTGGGTTGGTAGCCAATCCGATGAGCCACGGCATAGATTGAATCTCCTTTTGAGATTGAAAACGGCTTGGAATACACATTCCACGATTTGTCGTTCCCGTGTTTTTTGTAGCCAAGGGAAGCTCCTTTGGTGGGGCAAAGAAGGGCTGCGGTCGTACCGTTCATTGTAATGGTTGGCTGCTGTGTTTGGGGGGCTTTGTCTTTGCCATTCCACCATTTCGCCAGCATTTCTTTTTCCGGAATAGCCCCCATGTCTCCGTATTTTTTAATCCATTCTTGGTGCTTAGTCCGAAGTTCCGTCAGCTTGCCTTTATAGGCAGGGTCGTTTGCCAGATTTTTATATTCGTTGGGATCGGTTTTGGTGTCAAAAAGCTCTTCGTCGGGTTTCCTGTTCCTGAACCAATACATCTGTTGTTCATTCAGTTTGCCTTCCTCTTTCAGCCGAAGGATTTCTTTCATGGAGTTTTGTCCCAAACGATATGTAATGTCCTGATAATACGGTTTTTCGGGCATGTAGTTTTTCAGGTACTTGAATCGCCCGTCGCTTACGGCTCTGACTCTGTCGACTTCAGTATCCATTCGGTCTCGGGCCGCGTAAATGTATTTTCTTGGCGTTTTTGCTTTCTGATTTCCCAAAAAAGCCTGCCCTTGCAGGTAGCTTGGAATCGGAATATTGGCTAATGACAAAATGGTAGGCGCTAAATCAACAAAGCTAATGAGTCGATTATCCACCGTTCCGCCTTTTTCACCTTTGGGAAAACGAATTATCATCGGCACTTTTAACCCACGGTCGTACAGTTCTCTTTTCACAAACGGCAATCCATCACCGTGGTCGCTGTAAAAGAAAATAATCGTATTGTCATATAGTCCGTCGTCTTTGAGTTTTTGGATGATTTCTCCGACTTGTTTGTCCATGATTTGCACATTCGTCAAAAACCGCGCGATGTCTTTTCTGATAATGGCGTTGTCGGGATAATAGGACGGTACTTCCACGTCTTCTGGCTTGACTTGAAGCGGTTCTTTGTCTCGCATAAACACCTGCGATTCGTGCGTAGTCACTAGGTTAATGACCGAGAAAAACGGTTGATTTTTGTCTTTACGACCTCGCCAATCGGCCTTCGTACTATTTTCATCCCAAACTGTGACGGGAGCTACAAACTGATAATCCTGCTTTTCGTTGTTGGTGCAATAGTACCCGACCTTTCTCAAATACTCCGGAAAGCACCGAACCTGCTCAGGAATCAAAGCCGAATAAGAAGGAACGAGGGTGTATTGCTTAGAAGTCGGTGTTTGCAGTGTGCGCATGTGTTGCGTACCGATGGAGGTCTGGTACATGCCCGTGATAATTGATGAACGGCTTGGTGCACATACGCCGGCAGTGGAGAAAACGTGGGTGTAGCGAACCCCTTCTTTGGCCAATTGGTCCAGATGAGGTGTTTTGGTTACTTTATCGCCGTAACTTCCCAAATGCGGCGATAGATCTTCGCACGTAATCCAGAGAATGTTGGGTTGAGATTCGGCGGGAGCCTGATGAAAAACAAAAGCGGTTGAGAGACAAATCACCGTAAGTAGGAGAATAAGGACGGAATTTTGGTGGTATTTCATGCTATTTTTCTATAAAAAGATGGGCAGGACAAGAGCATCGGCTCCGCTTCGTTTTAGGCTTTCGCAGGCATGGAGTAAAAGCTCATAAGAATTGACCCAACCCTTTTCCTGTATATCACTAAAATTCAATGAATAAATGATACACTCTCCAAAGTGCAATCCCCCCAATTTCTCATTGATTCCTTCATTGATAAATTTGTAATAGTCCATGGTGGACACCCAACTCATCCCTCCCACAAGTCCTATTTTTTTCATTTGAGTTGGTTGGTATAAGGCTTTTATCTTACGTTCCTATACGGCAATTTATTTTACAACAAAAATGATGTCTGCCAAAGCCGTAAAAGTTTGTGGCTTGCCTTTAAAATTAAACTCAACTTTCAGGTCTGCAATTTTCTTGCTTTGTGAAATCATCTAAGTAGGAAAGTATAGTCGGTTTCAAAAGGTCAAGATTTCTTTTTAGTTTCCATGAACTGTTGAAGTCATCTGTGTCTACAAGTACGAGGAACAAACGGTTTTCCGAACCAAAACGCATTTCACCTTGGTTTTCATAAAGCCATGTAGCAAGCATTTTTGGATTGTCTTGGACTTCTTTAAGAATTTCAAGCTTTTCATCTTTCAAAGTTGTCAATACAGAAGTGCAAAATTTATCATTTCTATCTTTCATCTTCTCAACAATTTCATAAAAGATGTCGGATGGTTTCGCTTTTTTATCAAAAGCTATTTTCGCTTCTTCTGCTTTCTTTTTTAAGTAAGTTAATTCTACTGGAAAACCTTTTTCTTTTCGCTTGTCTTTTATATATTCGGCTGGCAAGTATGTTACCTTTAAATCAAAAGGAATATCATTGATAAAGAAATCAACTCCTTTGACTTTACCAACACTTGGCAATACATCCGCATGAGATTTGAAGATGTGCTCAATTAAAACACTACTCCAATGGTCGTACCAAGTATTTAATACATATCCACGTACTGCCTCATTAATTTCGGTGTCAAATTTTGATATAAGTGTCTCAAATGAAGGACTTTCAATCTTTACATATCGAGACACTAAATGTTTGTCCAAAGAGTTGCGATAATCTCCACCCCACTTAAAAATCTGAAGTTTATAAAGCTCAGAAATTAATTGCTCAGTGTTAAGTTTTCCAACTTATTTTTCGTTTTCTGCTCTAATATATTCGTCTAAAAGTCTATGGGAATTTGTAGGGTCTTTACAAAGTAAACCAAATAATTCAACGAACTTTTTTTCTAATACAGTTTCTGTAAGAACAATAGCATTGTTGGCTACAAAGTCTACAATAAGTCCCTTACGAATTATTGATTTTGTTTTGAGCCACAAAAGTCCAATAGTATTGTTACTAAATTCTTCAAGTGTCTCACTTTCGTGTAGTTTTTTCCAATAATTAAAGTCCTGCATTTACTAATTGTTGTTGTTGGTTTAAAGAAATAAAATGTTTCTTTTTTGGTTTACAAATGAATAAAATTTCTTTGCTTCCTGCTACACTTCCTTTTCCACCTCTGCCGTTGCTACACGTTTTTGCTTCTACAGTTACTTGCCTATATTTAGAAATTATTTTTTCAAATTTTTCAATACCCGGATAGCTACGATTGTTGTAACTTATTAGCCAATTTGGGATTTCTTCTGACAATTCAAAAAGTTTTTCAAAAGATGTAAGCACATCTCTTTTTTTGTCAAAACCACTAAATCTTTACGGTTCATACCGTTTTATGCCATTTATAAATTCTTTATCTTTCCAATATTCGGTATAGGTTTCAAGCAAATGATAAAAGCCCTGATAGTCTGCATGACTGTCGCAATAAGGGGGGTCAAAATATGCTAAGTCAATATTGTCTATTGTGGGCAAAAGATCTAAAATGTTTTTGTTGAAACTGCGGTTTTCTTTTTCGTTATCAAAAACTGCGTTGTTGTATTTAGGCAATATTTCTTCAAATATTTCTTTGATCGGTCTTATCAAACTTCTGTTACGTTTTATTCTCTCTGGGTCACTTGCATATACTAATGCTTGTGTATGACCAAAATGCCCCATTGTGATTTTTCTTGTCATACTGCGATTGATGATGGTATAAGCAAGAGCTTGTTTAAAAGTATTGTCAAGTAATGGAATATTCGCTCTGAAATTATCCAAAAATTCGGCTTCTTTTTTCTCAAAGAATACATTAGTGAATGTATTCTCCATTAGTTCAAAATCCGTTTTATTTGCGGCAGGTTGATAAAGTAATTTTATATCTTCCTTAGTGAGTTTAACTTCTTTGTTCTCAATTAATGCTAATCCAATTTGATTATTAAAATTCAAAAAGTCATTTGAAAAAGTTGTAAACCACATTTGTTTGAACAAAAATGCAACAGATTGAGAACCTGAAAAAGCGTCAAGTGCAGTTGTTACATTGCGAGGTATGAATTTTTTTATCCATGCCAAATGAGTATGTTTTGCTCCCAAATATTGAGGTTCAGGGAATTGGAAACCGAAATTTTTATCTTCTTTAAATAGCATTTATATTATGTATCTTTGGTTGCCCAACAAATTTAGCAAACTTTCTATGAAGTCAGTCCAATACTTGTACTTTTACAGGTTGAACGCACCTAATAATCTTAATTTAGGGCATAGGTCAAAAATAGCCATATAATTGTTGTTGGTTGTATTTTTGAGGATGGAATGGAAAAAAATATTTGACGAAGTGCCTGA
>NZ_JAIXST010000122.1 GCF_027484545.1 Runella sp.
ATGGGTAGTAGAAAGAACTTTTGCTTGGCTGTCATTCAATAGAAGATTGTCAAAAGATTACGAAAAGCACACTCAAAATAGTGAAAGTATGCGGGGCCGCCCGTGCGGTTTATTTAGCTGTGATTCAGCTAATGTTGAAACGCCTTGATTGATATTTTAAAACAGTTTCTTAGACCAAATACTTAACTTTCATGTACAATTTGAAGGAAAGCTTGGAATGGATGAGAAGGAGACTGAGAATTATATCAATGACATTTTAGATCGAATTCTTGAAATTAAACAACAGCTAAGAGAGGAGGAAGACTAACTATGAATTTGCAAGACTTATTTAAACAATATAAAGCTTTGTCCGATGAAGAAGCCAAAAAAGCATTCTTAGAACATCAAAACAAACGAATTCAGTCGCTTTCGAGTGAAGAGCGAATGATAGAATTAAAAGAAATCAGCAAACGAGTTGACCAAATAGCACAACAGACTAAAGAATATTTACCTGTCAAACAATTCCTATGTCATCATCGAAGCTTTATCAAGTAATTGGGAAGCTAAAGAAAGCAATTTTAGAAAACAACGAGTGAGTTCAGCACGAAAAAAGTGTTGTTTATCCGGGCTGAGTTTGTCGGCCTTAGCCCAAAAATAATTTTCAATTTCCTGTCTTTCTGCACTATTTTCTGCCGATAAATAGCGCCTAAAAAAAGTGAAAAATGTAGCATTATCAGTTAAATTAGCTACTAAACGGTTTATGTTATCTGTCTTCTGTGTCATTTTCTTTGGTAAGAATCTAATTACATCCAGCCTCCAAAAACCTGCTTGGCATAGGCCAAATCGCGTTGATGCGCCTCAGCAGCTTTTACTGTGTTAGGCGATTGGCCTTCGAGGCATTGTTCCAGTACCAACAAAGGTTTTACCTTCATCGCCTGCAGTTCACGTACCAATCGTAGGTAATCAATGTCGCCTTCACCAAAAGTTTCGCCCCAAATATTGTTGACAGATTGTCGAATGTGTAATTCTACCACGCGTTTACCGTACATTTTTACGACGTCAAAAAGAGCCACCTGTGAGTTGCCGGCGCCGCGATACACCCAATGTACATCCAGACAAAAACCTACATTTTTAGGGTCCGTATTTTGGAGCATGTGATGAAATTCCCTTGCACCTGCGCGTAGCTCCACATCGTGGGTGTGGTAGGCAAGCGTCACGCCGCGCTTGCGAAGTTCACTACCCAGGTATTCCAGATTTTTAGCCTGTTCAATCAGTTGCGCGTCATTCTTGATTTCGCTGCTTCCCCATTTCAGTGGACTTGGATTGGAAACCAGTATTTTTAAGCCTAAAGGTTGAGCAGCTTCGGCGATTGCCAGTGCCGTTTCTATGGATTTTTTACCCTCATTTGCCTCGTGCAACACACTGCCTACGTAGGCGGAAGGCATAGTGAGATTGTGTTTTTGGAGTAATGGAGCCAGCTTTTTTACTTCGTCCACGGTAGAGAAGCTGGGTTCATAAGCTGTTAATCCCGATTTTACGTATTCTGCCAAAGAAGCATCAAGGTCTGCTCCCCAATCGCGTTTGTCGCGGTTGTAAAACGTAATCCAAGCGTATTGATTGGAAGAAATGGGGTTAGCTTTCGAAGGAATGGCAATGTTGGAGTCGGTCATTAGGACCGCGCCGCCTACCGATAAAGTTTCCAGAAAATGACGACGATTGAAGTGCATGATTTAGGCTTTTTTTACAAAAGCCAGAAACCTCGCTTTTTTCATCATTTCCAACAAACATAGACATCCTCGTCGGGCATCAAGCCAAACTTTTTCCAGTTCAATTCTTTGACATACTGACTGACTTCGACGCGAAAACCTGCCGAAGCAAGGCGATTTTTGTAGTCGAGACCGTAGCGGCGCACGTGTTGATGCGCTCCCGCAATTCGCTTGCGTTCTTCGGCCGAGAGGTCTTTGGTTTCGATTGTTTTGGGCAATGAGTTGTTGACCGCTCCCTGAATAATGGCGTAGCCGTTAGGTTTGAGTACCCGAAAAATCTCGCGCATTCCCTGCAAATCGTCAGGGACTAATTCAAAAACGTGGTTACAAATCACCACATCGAAGGTGTTATCCGAAAATTTTATATCTGTTACTGACATAATATGGTCGGGCATCACGCCGATGGCATCAATGTAGGTTGTCATCAAATCAGCCGTTTGGTAGTCGATTTTGGGGTATTTCCTGATGACATCGTGGAGGCATTTTTCGGGAGCAAAGTGCAATACTTTTTTGTCGCCTTCAAAAAAATCAGCTTTGTTTTTCAGATACAAATACACCAATCGATGCCGCTCAAGTGATTTACAGCTATGACACAGCGCGTTGGGGCGATTGAAGGGTAAAAATTGGCTGTAGGTACTGCCGCAAATGGGGCATTCGACATCGTTGCCTAAACCATAGACTGTAGCTCTTGCCGAGGCTTGTACTGCGCGAAGTTTTTTTCGTCCCGCCGGACCGATTATATTTTTAAGTAGGGATTTCATGCAGTAAAAATTAACGTCGGAGAAATTAACGTCGGTGAGGTTTAGAACCTCACCGACGTTTGCTCACCGACGTTTGCTTATGACTGCAAAAGTAACAAATCAAACCGTAAAACTATCTGATTCTACATACGCTTTAATCAACGCATCTTCGCCTTCTTTACCGGGTTTTGAATTGCCGTGTTCCATGCCGAAAATGAAGTTTTGGTTGTTGGCTTTCATTTTGGTATAGATGTGTTTAAACACGTTTTTGTAGTTGATTTCACCCGTGGTAGGCTCTTTACGGCCCGGATTGTCACCAATTTGGAAATAACCGATTTCGCTCCAGCACCAGTCAATGTGCGGAATAATGTGCCCTTCGGTCTTTTGCATGTGGTAAATATCGAACAAAATCTTACACGCAGGGCTATTCACCGCGCGGCAGATTTCATAGGTCTGATCAGAGGTTTGCAAGAATAAATTGGGGCTATCGCTGAGGGGTTCAAGTACCATGGCCAATCCGTGAGGTGCCAAAATATCAGCTCCGCGACGCAGGGCGTCAATGACGTGACCGGTTTGAATTCCAATGGGAAGATTCCGCTCAAAATCGCCTGGTACAACGGTCATGTATTTGGCGTTACAGCGTTTGGCCACTTCTACGGCACGTTTGCAACCATCCAGAAAAATATCCACGTGGGCTTGCTTGCCGGCAGCCAGCGTATTTTGTGAATTACCGCCTTTATCTACTACAAACACACCCATGGCCATGCCCAATTTGGCCATTTCTTCGCCAATTTTGGTTTGCAGTTCCGGTGGTTTGCTCATCATGCCGTTGTCTTCAAGCGCCGTAAAGCCCATATCTGCCATAAATTTGAGCTGGTCAATAAGGTCTTTCCCCGCGCTGTTTTGGAACATTCCAAAGTGGGGGGCATACGCCAATTTAAAGTTGTTTTTTCCTTTGGGAACGGATGTATTGGCAATAGCTGCACCACCCGCTAACGTGGCGGCGGAAGCCGTAAGGGCAGATTTTACGAAATCTCGACGAAACATATTCTTTATTAAGTTAAAGGTGTAAAGTCAAAAGTGGGAAGTTGGCAATTTCTAACCTATTGGAAGACTAAAGTATAGCAGTTAAAGAGCTTTTTGACTTTGTAAAATCGACTTAATGTCAGACAATAATTCCTTGATGTCATTAAGAACTGCTGCATTTTCGTTGGCGGGAGTACCGGAAGAATTTTTATTCTGCATTCGTTTCTCGCGCTGACTCAGAATCAAATTACGTAACTCCTGCGCATTAATAATGCCGATAAGCTGCATATCATGGGCTTGGCCTGTACTTTGGCCGGCGGTTTCAAACTTGAGAATGCACAGATGGAAATATTTTAAAAGCGGTCCTTCCACAAAAGTTACGTCCTGAATATTTTCAAGCGGAATGGTCTTTTCTACTTGCACCAAAATGCCTTTTTTGAAGCGGATGGCTTTTTCGGTGAGTTCACATTCCAATTTATCGTAATAATGCTGTGCCCACCATTGCCCGACTCCCAAGAACCAGAACGGTAGCAGGGATAATGCCAATAACAGTTGCCAACAGGATGGAAGCCACGTAGAGCATCATGTAAGGCTTCACCAATTTGTTAAACTCTGCCTTAAAAAGAACAGGATTTGAAGTTTCCATAGATTATAGGTTTAGGTAAAAATCGGCAAAAACTAAATATGCGGTAACACTACTTCAAACGTACTGCCCTGCCCCAATTGGCTTTTTACCTGAATGGTACCGCGGTGCATATCTACGATACGACGACACACCGACAAGCCAATGCCATAACCGCGAAAAGCAGTAGCGTTTTTGGCACGATAAAGTGGCTCAAAGATACGTTGAGTTTCATTTTCAGGAATCCCGATTCCTCTGTCAATCACCCGAATAGAGCAATTTTTGTCGTCAAAACCAATGCGTACGTCGGCTCGTTTGTTGGGGGAATACTTACATGCATTGTCCATTAAATTATTGAATACCGTTTTCAGCAAAGGCGCATTTCCCAATAAAGTGATGTCCTGTTCATTTTCAGGAATATCCTCAAAATCAATGTGAATTTGATAATCGCTGTGCAACGTTTGTAGTTCTTCCTGAGTTTGGAAAATAAGTTCGTCCAAACGCAATGACTGAAAATTGATAGTCCTTTCCTCTTTTTTCTCAGATTGGGCCAGTTGCAACAGGCTATTGGTCAATTGAATAAGGCGCTGCGTGTCGTTGAGGAGAGAATGTAGTACTTTTCTATATTCGTCGGGCGTCCGTTCATCCTCCAAAGCCACTTGAATCTCCGACTTCAAACCTGCCAGCGGGGTACGCAACTCATGTGAAGCGTTGGAAACAAAACTTCGCTGCAAGTCAAACGATTGCTCCAATCGGTGCAGCATTTGATTGAAATTAATGGCCAGCTGCGCTATTTCATCCTGTCGATTTCCTTCATTGAGCGGTTTTCGGAGATTATAAGCCGTGATGGTACCAATCTCTTTATTCATCGCTGATATGGGTTTGAGCGATTGTCCGGCAAAAATAAATCCTAACACAATCGTAATAAGCACCCCAAAAAGAAAACTGTAAGAGAGTGATTCACGGAGTTTTTGAAGTTGGCTGTTTCCCAAGACATCTTCAGCGGAGGCCATCAATACAAATTCTCCCTTCACCTGATGGGTGTACATTACTCCCATCACGAGCAAATTGCGGTTCGTAGTTTCGACATATTTTTTTTGCCGGACTAATTTTAATAAATCTCCGCTGTAGTAGACTGTATCGGCCTCGTAGCTTGCGTATACGACTTGGTCTTTATCATTGAACATCAATACACTATCGGCATACAATTTTGAAAGTGTCTCTTTGTCAATGATTTTCAGTAGTTTCTTATTGTTTTCTTCGTTTTTGATCAACAAATCGGCTCGCGTAAGGGCACGGTCGCGGAGGTTTCGGTAAAACTCATCTTTGCGGTTTTGCTCGGCGATATAGTAAAACGAAGCAGAAAATGTTGCCAAAATCAACGCGATAATCAACGTGAACTGAAGCGCAATTTTGGTACGTATTTTCATTTTTAGCCTCTAAATTTTAATTGAATAAACCGGCAATCAATTCCTTGATTTTAGCCAAACTTTTTCCGCCTTTTCCAGGCTCTACAATCTGCTTGCCCCATTCATACCACAATCCATCGCCCGGGTTCACGTACAAACCATTTCGTTTAGGTTTTTGAGTGGCGGCGATGTCGGTTAGCCAATCGGCAGCGTATAAAACCTCCATCAGGGAAGGTAAATCATGCCAAGGGTAAAATCGCAACGATGACTTTCCATCTACCACGCGTTTTACCTGAGCATTGCGAGAGCGAAAAGAAGCCGTCAATACCGCCTCGCGCGAACCCTGCGACGTAGTATCCAAAATATGAAGTTCAAAAGGACGCTCTTTTTCTGAAGTTTCAAAAATGGCTTGTAGGAGCTCCTGAGCCAGATAATACCAATCCGTTAAATTTTTTGGTTGCCCTTTTTCAAGGCTTCCCGGTTTTACACTTTCACCAGAATTACTTTCAACGCTTAAATACAATATATCTTTTTCCTCGTCCTGAATCGCGTTTTCGGCCAGCTTGGTTTTATCGACTAGTTTTTCCAATTCATCTCGCCAAACTTTCTCTAAACTGCCCTTCCATTTGAAATCATCATTTTCGGTAAATCCTTCCGCTTCGATTTCATCCGAGTCCAGTTCGTCGCGGTGCGTATAGGTAAGTTGTAAATTGACATTCAGAAACTGAGCCGAAGTAGTAAGCGTCAGTACATATTGATAGGAATAAGGCGGCGGCAACTGCGCCGAAGTTTCAAAATGAATCGTAAGTTTATGAAATGCAGACATGCGTTAGCTATTTTCCTCAAAGGTACGTCGCTTATCCACTTTGCCCGTTGCCGTTTCCACAAATTTTTTAACCGTATATACTTCTTTCGGTATCTCGTAGGGGTTCAATAGCTTTTGTAACTCTTTGTTAAGGTTCTCTTTGTCAGTTATTTGTGTGTTTTCTGTCACTAAAATCAGCTTTTGCCCAAGTCGCTCATCGGGTTTCCACCACACAAAAAATCGTTCTGAACGATTCCAAATTTGTTCAATGGCTCGTTCTACTTTCTCCAATTGAATTTTTACGCCGCCGCTGTTAATGATATTGTCAGCACGACCCATGATTTGAAAATGAGTGGCATCTTTAAAAATAACAACGTCATTGGTCTGAATCCATTCATGATTGGTCACTGCGCCGCGCAGACGCAGACAATCGCGTTCGTCGGTATCCGCTTCCACGCCATCCAACAACGTATACGATTCTGAAGCATCAAGCCCGTTTAGCTTTCTCAGAGCAATGTGCGATACAGTTTCGGTCATCCCATAGGTACTGAAAACAGGCACGCTAAGTTGCTGAATTTGAGTTAATAATGAACTGTTCACAGGAGCCCCGCCCACAATAAGTACATTTAATGAATTCAGCCGGTCGTGTTGACCGGTTTCGAGTAATGTTTTCAATTGAAGCGGAACAACTGCCGTGAAATCAATGGATAAATCATCGGTAAGTTCTGCAAAAGGCTGAGAAGAAGGGGCTACCACGTACATAGTAAGACCGAGTTCCATTCCGCGCACAAGCATCATCGTACCTGCTATGTAAGCGATGTTTAGGCAAACAAGCGCCCGTCGACCGCTTTTTAGATGGAGTGCTTTTTGGGTTACCCATGCGCTTGCTTGCATTTGTGCTCGGGTAAGCAAAATGGGTTTAGGTTCGCCCGTAGAGCCGGAAGTATGTAAAAGGAATTCCTTTTTTCCGGTGGCATATAATTGACAAAACTCCCACGCCTGCCAGAAATAAGGATTGGCCGGAGCGGGAGTTTGAAGAATTTTATCGGGAATTATTTCGTAATACATCTACTAAATAAACACGCGCACATCGCCTGTGGAGGCGTCGAAAGTCGTTTTATAAACTGTAAGAGGTTTGGTAGCGGGCCCATTTTGTACTTCTCCTGCACTTGAAAAAACCGATCCGTGATTTGGACACAAAAAGGTATTGTTGGAACTTACAAAATTGACAAGTGTTCCCTCGTGCGTACAGGCTTGAGATACGGCAATAAATCCTCCTTGGTTAGTGCGGGCAATGATGAGTCCGTTGGAGCGTACAAAACCACCTGCGTTGCGTAGGACCGTAAAATTGGCGTTATTGACATTAATTGAAAAATCAGACGGTGTTTGAGCCGGTTGAGGATCGCTTCCACTTGTATTGCAGCCTGATAAACATTGTTGGAGTACAATGGCTCCAATGCTTACGCCAACCAATCGAAAAAATTCCTGGCGATCTATGGTTGTTATAGCCCCTTGCGTCTTCATGTTTCGAGAAATTTTTAGTTTTGATAACTTATCGCTTAGAAATAGGGTGTTAATTGCTTTATGAAACGTAATGACCTTAAAAAGATTGTAAAGATGAAAAGATGGATTGGAGTTGGGTTAGGGTTGTTGTGTCAGGTAAGCGTTTATGCACAAGCACTGTTTTCTTCTAATTTACCCGTTGTCATCATAAATACCGAAGGTCGTGTCATCATTGATGAACCCAAAACGACTGTTCAGATGAAAATCATTTATAATGGATTGGACAAACGGACCAATGTCACCGATGCCGCCAATGTGTATGACGGGCCGGCAGGAATAGAATACAGAGGTTCTTCTTCTCAAATGTTTCCTAAAAAAGCGTATGGGTTTGAGCTAAGGGACGATAAAGGAAATGGCAAAGAGGTTTCATTGTTTGGGATGCCCAAAGAAGAAGATTGGATACTTTTTGCTTCCTACAATGAAAAAAGCCTAATGCACAATGAGTTGGCCATGAAAATGGCTCGCGATCTTGGCATGTATGCCAGCCGAACTCAGCACGTAGAAGTCGTGGTAAACGGTCGCTATGACGGGGTGTATTTATTAATGGAAAAAATAAAACGGGTAACAGGAAGGGTCAACGTTACTAAAATGTCTGACAAAGATAACAGTGGCGATGCCTTGACAGGAGGCTATATCTTTAAAATTGACAAAACAACAGGAAGCAGCGCAGGTTGGACTTCCAAAGTTACTTCGCCAACTCGCAACTCTCGCATCCAGTATTTATATGATTATCCCGATATCGACGCGATTACTCCACAACAAAGGAACTATCTTATCGCAAAAGTAGACAGTGCTGAGGCGGCTCTCAACAGTTCCAATTTCAGAGACCCTCAAACGGGCTATCGTCGTCATTATGATGGCTTGTCATTTGCCCGTATTTTTTTGATGAATGAAGTTTCTCGAAACGTGGATGGGTATCGTATCAGTACTTTTTTCAATAAAGAGCGTGACAGCAAAGGTGGCAGAATCAAAGCCGGTCCGGCTTGGGATTATGATTTGGCTTTTGCCAATGCCGATTACTGTGATGGGTTCCGTTACGATGGCTGGTCTTATCTATTCGGCAATGTGTGTCCTTCAGATGGCTGGCAAGTGCCGTTTCACTGGAAACGAATGCTCGAAGATCCTGCTTTTGTCTCTGAAGTGTATGATGAATATACTCGAATGCGCAAAGGACCTTGGAAAACAGAGAACCTTTTTGCCCACATAGATTCGTTGACTGTTACGCTGCAAGAGTCACAACAGCGCAATTTTCAGCGATGGCCGGTCATAGGCCAATATGTTTGGCCTAATCCTCAACCGATACCTATTTCCTGGAGAGGGGAAGTAGATGAGTTGAAACGTTGGCTTGAATTGCGGTTACAATGGATGGATGCCAATATTCCGGGGGCTATTACAGCTATCGAACCTATTCCAAATCAGATAACGGAAACACTCGTAGAAGTTTTGCCAAATCCTTTTATGGAACAGGCACACATAGTGGTCAAAGTGCCGCGCCCGATGGAAGTCTTTATGGAAGTATTTGATATAAGCGGCAAGTTGATAGCGACTAAACTTCAATTGGTAGATACGCATAACGGCGAGATTACCTTACCCGTAGACGGCCCTTCTGGTTCGTACATTTTACGGGTTCATACGCCTACGGAAGTGATTCGGAAAAAAATGGTGAAAAGGTAGTCTGGTTTTTAGGGGTACAGAGGTATTTCATCCAGAAGTATAGCTTCTCCTTGGTGAATTTGATACAAAAAGTGCTCCAATCCATTGCTAATAAGTAAGTAGGGAGCCTGCAAAACCGCATTGTAGCGAACGGCCTGCTCAAGCACAGCCTCCGTTAATTGTATGTGGGAGGCTTTACATTCTACCAACAGGAACGTTTTCCCTTCGCGGTCGTAGACCAAGATGTCGGTACGTTTGGCGAGTTGGTTATACTGTAATCCACTCTCGGTCCGAATCAGTGATTTAGGGTAACGGTGCTGATTGATAAGCCAATGCAACACATGCTGCCGGACCCATTCTTCGGGCGTGATGAGGAGGTATTTGCGGCGAATGATGTCGAAAATATGCGGTTTTTCGCCAATTTTTGTAACTTTGTACTCAAAGGGCGGCAAGTTTAGCTGTACCATAATTTTGCGGGGATTTGTAAGGACGGCCGACTGGTAGCGGTGGATTCTTACAAATCTTTTTTTTAACCTAATCTCCCCAAATCAACACAAAAATAATGAGAACCAAAGAAGAAATTGTAGAGAATTGGCTTCCGCGTTACACAGGTACGCCGCTGGAAGTTTTTGGTGAATATATCTTATTGACCAATTTTATTAACTACGTACAAATGTTTGCTGACAAATACGGTGTTGAAATTTACGGCCGTGACCGTGCCATGCAAACGGCTACTGCCAATAATATTACAATCATCAACTTTGGAATGGGAAGTGCCATGGCCGCTACGGTCATGGATTTATTGTCGGCTATTAACCCTAAAGCCGTTTTATTTTTAGGAAAATGTGGTGGGTTGAAAAAAACGCAAATCGGTGACTTAGTACTTCCTATTGCGGCCATTCGCGGCGAAGGAACCAGTAACGATTACATGCGTCCTGAAATTCCTGCTTTGCCTTCTTTTCGCCTGCAACGGGCAGTTTCTTCCATGATTAAGAAGCACGAACTGGATTATTGGACAGGTACCGTTTATACCACCAACCGTCGAATCTGGGAACACGACGAAGTATTTAAAGATTATTTGCGTGAGATTAGGACTATGGCCATTGACATGGAAACGGCTACCATCTTTACCGTAGGATTTGTTAATCAGATTCCGCACGGTGCTTTGTTGCTTGTATCCGACAATCCACTTGTACCTGAAGGCGTAAAGACCGAAGAAAGTGATAAGAAAGTGACGGCTTTTTTTGTAGAACGTCATCTCCAAATCGGTATTGACTCATTGATTGAATTGCGCAGTTCGGGTGAATCTGTGAAGCACTTGAGATTTGAATAAATTTGAGATAGCAATTATACAAAAAGAGCCGTGAAGTTTTCCTTCACGGCTCTTTTTGTATGAAAATGATGCTTCTGCGTAGTTTCTTAGTTACAATAATCGCTGATTACCTTGTAAGCTTGCGTGTACCCTAATTCTCCTGATTTGGATAAATCCAAGCATCCACCGTTTTCGTCACCAAGACTATGCTTGATTAAGCCCCTTACATAATAAGCTTCGGCATATTTAGGGTTCAACTTAATGGCACTGGTACAGTCCTGAATAGCGCCTCTTTGATCGCCCAATGCTGACTTAATCATTCCGCGAGTGAAATAAGCTTCTGAATAAGTCGGGTTAAACTCAATGGATTTATTCAAATCAATAATTGCTCCTTTTCCGTCACCCTGTTTATTTTTACCTACTGCTCTCACGAAGAAAGCTTCTGAGCGCTCTGTTGATAACTCGTTAATTTTATTTCGTTCCTGTACTACTTCTCTCAATTGATCCAAAATGCTCCGACTGATACTTCCCATATAGACCACTTTCGTGTCAGTAGGGGTATTATTAATGTCGACAGCTTTGTTCAAATCAGTAATGGCTTCCCGTTGGCTGCCTAATTTGCTTTTACAAAAACCGCGACCGTAGTAAGCACGGTGATTTTGGGGGTCAAGTTGAATGGCTTGATCAAAATCACTGATAGCTTCTTCGTATTTCTCCAGTTTGCTTCGCGCAAATCCACGGTTGTAAAAAGACTCGGCATCTTCGCGTTTCAGTTCAATGGATTTTGAGTAATCAGCAACTGCACCGGTAAAATCGTTCAACTTTAATTTCGCATAACCGCGACCCGCATAAGCGGAAGGGCTTTTGGGAGTCAAATCGATAACGCGGGAGAAGTCAACGGAAGAACTTGTAAAATCTTCTAATTTAGATTTAACAGTACCCCGCGCAAACAATGCTCCTGCATTATTGGGTTCCAGCTCAATCGTACGATTCAAATCCTGCAAAGCGCCACGATAGTTCTCCAAACGAGAGCGGTTAATACCACGTTGGTAATATCCCTGAGGATCATCAGGGTTAAGTTCGATGGCTCGTGAAAAATCTTGGATAGCAGAACGAAAATCGTCTTGCTTCGCTTTACTGGCTCCCCGGTAAAGATAAGCATCCGAATATTTCGGGTTTAATTCAATGGAACGGTCAAAATCCAAAATAGCTCCACGGTGGTCTTTCAGATTAGCTTTAGCCATTGCACGATTGTAGTAACTAGGAGCATTATCGGGGCTCATAGTAATTGCTAAGTTAAAGGCTTGCAGTGCTGCAACAAAATCGCCTGCTTTACTTTTATTAACACCTTCTTCAAAATACTCAGCGGCAGTACGTTGAGCATACGAGTGGTGGCAAATAGCCAAAAATGAGGCACAAACGAACAGAAACAAGGTACGTTTCTTCATAATTGAACGTATAAAATAATTGAATGAATAATAAGGTATTGGGTCGCCAAAACTACCTAATTTTAAACGGCTTGCCAACTTGGAGGCGAAAATATTTTCCTTAAAAAGACATAATTGTCAGATGCAATACCCAATTCCAAACAGGAGTACAAATAATAGAGTTGATAATGCCATTTGTTTGAGGTACGGGTCTAATTCGCGGGGGTTTGTGAGACGGCTTACTACTAAACCATTTCGAACAAACAAGGGAAAACTTAAGATAAATAACCACTGAGTTAAAGGTCCTGGATGTAAAAAGAAATAAAAAATACTGCAAAACATACCCGATATCAACAATGACCAATGATAGATAATCGCTTTTTCTCTTCCTATACGTACTGGTACCGAGCGTTTCCCTGTAAGGGTATCCGATTCAATGTCACGAATGTTATTGATGTTCAATACACATACTGCAAACAGGCCACAGCTCGTTGCAGGTAAAAGTAAAGACCAATCAAGCGAATGGGTATGCAGGTAATAGACCCCCAATACGCCTACCCAGCCAAAAAAAATCAGTACGGATAGATCACCTAAACCGACATAGCCGTAGGGGCGCTTTCCGGAAGTGTACGTGATGGCTGCAATGATGGACAGGATACCCAATACCAAAAAGGCCGCGAAGGTTGGCCATGTAGCCTCTTTGAGTGCTTCGTATAAAAGTCCAACCCCGCTTATTAAAGATAAAACTGCAAAAATAACCATTGCTTTTCGCATAGATTGGGCCGAAATAGCGCCTGACTGTACTGCCCGTTGGGGGCCCTGACGGGCTTCTGTATCTTTTCCATTGACAGCATCACCGTAATCATTCGCAAAATTAGAAAGCACTTGCAGACAAATGGTTGTTACAACCGCCAAAATGGCAATGGTCCAACTAAATTTTTCGTGAGCCGTTGCCAGAAAACAACCCATTAATATGCTTGATAAGGCCAAAGGCAACGTTCTCAAACGTGCCGCTTCTATCCAGGATTTTACCATTTAGTTCGTTTTTTTAGACAATTCCTTATTGGAAATACAGTTTTATCCAGTTTTAAAATTCTAACAATCAATTCATTACCAATTAACTTTTAACAATTACGGTACACTTTTTGGTCGGTTGTTCACAATTTCCTAATTTTGCAACGGCAAATCGGAACTACCAGCTCCTGCTGAATCCCCCAGGTCTTGACAGAAGCAAGGGTAAGTGGTCGTAGCGGTGAGATTCTCGGTTTGCCATTTTTTGTTTTTATGCAGCAAGCGTCGGCAAGGTTCAAAACCTTGCCGACGCTTTTTTCAGGCTAAAGCCTCCCACAAAATCTCTACGGGGTGCAACGCCGTCCGTCCTGTGCCGTCATGAATCTGGTGGCGACAACTCGTTCCCGGTGCGGCAATGATAACTTCTTCGGGTTGGTTACGAACGGTAGGGAACAACACCAACTCGCCGATTTTCATGGATAAATCATAATGCTCTTTTTCATACCCAAAACTTCCCGCCATACCGCAACATCCACTCGGAATGAGTTGCACCTCATAATTTTTTGGCAGTGAAAGCATCTTTTTCGTCGGTACCATCGAAGCGATGGCTTTCTGCTGACAGTGTCCGTGTAATTTTATTTTTTTACTGTTTACTGTAAACTGTTTACTGCTCACTCTCTTCGCGTCTATTTCACGAGCGATGAACTCATCGAATTGTAACGCATTTTTAGCCAATTGTTTTGCCGCTTCCACCAACTCCTCACTGACCAAGTCAGGATACTCATCACGGAAAGTCAGAATAGCTGATGGCTCAATGCCGACCAATGGTGTTTGTTCGGTTATTAAATCTTTGAGCATCTGCACATTTTGCTCGGCAATCTTTTTGGCATCTTTCAGCAAGCCTTTCGACAACTGAGGACGAGCACTTGGCGCATGGTTGGGAATGATGACTTCATAGCCTAACTTTTCCAAAAGCAAAATGGCTTTTTTGCCGATTTCAACGTCATTGTAGTTCGTAAATTCATCGCAGAATACATAGACCCGCCGCTGTAGAGACGCCGTAGCGGCGGACCGAAAATCTTGCGTCTCTACAGTGTGCTTTTTAAACCAGGATTTCAACGTCGTATCGTGCAATAAGGGCATGGTCCGGTCCGGATGAAAACCTACTACCTGATTGGCGATACGGCGCAACGGAGCATTCTTGAAAATAAAATTATAGGCCCAAGGAACGTAGCTCGCAATGCCCGTCATTTTGGAGAAATTACCCACCAACCACGACCGCATCGGCACGCCGTTGCTATCGTAGTATTGCTGCAAGAATTCCATTTTTAACTTCGCCACGTCTACATTGGAAGGGCATTCCCCTTTACAGCCTTTGCAAGCCAAACACAGATCATACACTTCCTTGATTTCTTTATGGTCAAAACGGTTGGCTTTGTCAGAACGGGTCAAAAATTCACGCAGCACGTTAGCCCTGGCCCGAGTAGTGTCTTTTTCGTTGCGCGTTGCCATAAAGCTTGGACACATCGTTCCACCACTAAGTTGTGTCTTTCTGCAATCGCCGGAGCCGTTGCATTGCTCAGCGTGTTGCAATACGTTTTGGTCAGGGTAGCGAAAATAGGTTTTAAACTCAGGTGTTTGCTGTCCCGCCTCATAGCGCAGAAACGTATCCATCGGCGGCGTTTCTACGATTTTATTGGGGTTAAAGATATTGTAAGGATCCCACGTAAGTTTGATTTCTTTAAACAATTCGTAGTTTTTGGGTCCTACCATTTGCGGAATAAACTCCCCGCGCAAACGCCCATCGCCGTGTTCACCCGATAACGAACCATCATATTTCTTAACCAGCGTTGCTATCTCTTCCGCAATCATCCGAAACTGTGCGTGACCTTCTTTGGTTTTGAGATTAATGATAGGGCGCAGATGAATTTCGCCCGAACCCGCGTGGGCATAATGCACCGCCGATATGCCGTTTTTGTGCAAAATCTCGTTAAAATCGCGAATGTAAGCGGGTTGGTCATAGACGTCAACGGCTGTATCTTCGATGACGGCTACTGCTTTTTCGTCGCCGGGCAAGTTGGCCAAAAGTCCCAAACCTGCTTTACGCAACGTCCATATTTTCTTGGTATCGTCGGCGTGAAGTAAGGGATAATGAAACCCGATTCCTTCACTTTTAAAATCTTCAATCAGTTCCGCAGCTACTTTTTCTACCTCTTCTTTGGTATTTTGCGAAACATCTACGACTAAAATAATAGGAAACGAACCATCCGCTTTCCGTTGAACAAAAAACGCATTTTTGCTTTGTTCGGGATTTTCAGCGGCACATTCCAGAATGTAATTATCAATCAACTCTACGGCTTGCGGCTTGTATTTAAGCGCCGTAATGGTAGAGCGCAATGCTTCGTCAATGGTATTGAAATGGGCACACACCAAACCCTGCGCTTTGGGCGGCGGCTGAATAATACTAAGTTTTATTTCGGTCAAAAAGCAAAGTGTTCCTTCCGAGCCAGCAATTAAACGGCACATATTGAAGGCGGGCCCGTTTTCGGTAAACGGCTCACAATCCAATAGCATATCCAAGGCATACCCCGTATTTCGACGTTCGACTGATTTTTTTGGGAAATTCTTTCTGATTTCAGCCTGATTTTCAGGATTAGAAAGGATTTCAAAAGTTTTCGCATAAATAGCTCCTTCTAACCCTTTTTCAGGAAAAGGCTGAGAAGGCAAAGAAGTAAACACCGCCTCACTGCCGTCCGCCAAAAGTGCTTTTACTTCCAATAAATGTTCCCGCGTTGAACCATACACCACCGAATTGGAGCCACAGGAATTGTTTCCTACCATCCCGCCAATCATGGCGCGGTTGGCCGTAGATGTTTCGGGACCGAAATACAAACCATAAGGCTTGAGCGCCATATTGAGTTCATCCCGAATGACGCCGGGCTGTACCCGTACCCATCGTTCTTCGGGATTAATTTCCAGTATTTTAGTGAATGTCCTCGACACATCTACCACAATGCCGTTTCCGACCACTTGCCCGGCCAATGAGGTACCGGCTGTACGTGGGATAAGCGAGGTACGATGTTCGCGTGCAAAAGCAATCAACGTTTTGAGGTCATCAATGTCTTTGGGGATGGCCACGGCCTGCGGCATTTCACGGTACGCCGATGCATCGGTGGCATACAGTGTCAGCATGGTACTATCGTAATGGAGTTCGCCTTTGAGGCGTTGAGCTAATTCAGCAAGTGGTAGGTGAGTCATCGTAAGCTTTCGAAATCTTCAGCGAAAGCGCAAATTTACGACCTATGCCTTTGTTATGCTAATTTGATTTTAAGACGGAGCTATTGAAGTGCAGAAAGCAAAGGGAGCGAAAAAAGAAAAGCTCCGATTTTTGAAGTTCGGAGCTTTTGCAAAAACAGATATAACACTTAAACGACTAATGGGCTAAAATAGTTTTAGGCTTGAAAAATAGCTTTGTAATTTTTCAATTTAATTGACATTTCTGATAAAATGTCGAAAAACCGATGATTATAGCTTTGTTTGAAGACCAATTTTGAAGAAAAAAAGTGCATTCTAAATCCCAAGCCATTGTTTTAACTTAGAAAGTATAGTTACAGAGGGCTTTATCTTGGGGATGACTTTCGTTTTGACCTCAGGAACAAAATTGGGATTATTAGAAATATAGTCCTCAATTATTTCCTCAATTGCGAAATCGTCCTCTT
Organism: Runella sp.; assembly: GCF_027484545.1. Lineage (GTDB taxonomy): Bacteria > Bacteroidota > Bacteroidia > Cytophagales > Spirosomataceae > Runella. Next base: position 17,033 of record NZ_JAIXST010000122.1, read on the forward strand.
TTTGGGAATAGCTTTTTATAAAACCAAAAAGTTCTTCATTTGTATAAACAGGGCTTTGCAGGACTTCATAATCACCATCTTTAAGTAAGTCATCTAAAATTGTTTTGTAGTCTCCATCTCTTTTCTCCAAGCATTCATCCACTTCATTGTCCCAAGACCAAAACTCATAATGTCGTATAAAACGAGCTTCCTCAGAAGTTAAAAACCAAGCTTTAGCATCCTGATTATCACTCCATGAGGTGGTATGGTCGCGGAAAGTCCAAAGAAAGCCCCGTTTAAAATCCTCAACTGTTAAAATGTCTTCTTTAAAATTGGGAATCCCCCAAATTTCTCGGTATTTATCAAAAATTAGTTTTCCACTTTTCTCTTGACATTGTTCCCTGATAAATGTGGCGCGAGCCTTTAACTCTTCTTTTCCTGTATGTTCAAATTCATCCGCTATTTCTAAGTACAAATCAACCGGTTCGGATAAATCATTAGTCCGACTTTCCAGAAGTTTTTGTAGTTGATTTGAGAATGTAAACATATTAGAGTTAATTGACAAAAGATGTTATTAAGTAGATCAATACAAATAAACGCCGTATTAAGAGCTACCTTTGTGGCATGGGCTACCGTTATATAAACCTGACCTGTTCCGAGATTGAAATTCTTGAATAGGCCTCAAAAACAAGTAATAAACAGCATATTAGGGGTAAATGTG
>NZ_JAIXST010000293.1 GCF_027484545.1 Runella sp.
CGTTTCGTCAGCAGCCAATAGATAAACTTTATCCGCTTGGTAAAGGAAAGTCTTAAATAGTAACAAATTGACCATAAGCCAATTGATGTCTTTTAAAGCGTAAAATCGCTGGATTGTCCGATAACTCAAAGAACTCATGCGTGCCACTGATAAGGTAGTCACGGGTCTTGATAAACTCAAAACACTATCAACAATGATGACAAAATATGTTACTGTAAATAATTTGTGCAAACTATATTAGGCAGGTATTTTGAAATATGCGGTTGCGATGGCAAGATTTCGAGAACCTTTTGGGGACCAAGCCATTGCCCTTCGTTTTTGCCTTTTTGAGACAATGATGTCATTTTGTTTCTCCGTTCGCCCACTACCAATTATCTTTCCTGCGGTTTTTCTTCTGTCATAATCTATGATGTAGCCTTCATTTTTTTCTATATACCCCACTAATTCATCTCTTTTAAAGCTATTTTTGGCAACCATGAACTTCAAAACAAGCACGGCCGGTATTATCTTGCCATGCCATAAATAGTTAATAATCAAACTACTACACTCTTCTTTGAGTGCTTTACTTGTGGCTATTTGTGACATTAACTGATGTACTTTTGTTTGAAGATGATACCAATCCAAAATATGTACAAGTCCTTGTCCAAAGATTTCCTTGTTTTCATTTTTAATACTCTTGGCTCCATCGCTAATTGCCACAATAGGCAGGCTTTTAAGTTCACTTCCATAAGCTAATAGCACTTCCGATTGTACTAACTTTACAGTATCAATCCCCTCACAGGCAATGATGGTCTTGTAGGTATCTTTATGGGATATACTGCTTTGTAACATCATAATATCTGTGGTTGTACGTTCTTTCCCGCTCTTTTTTATACCATCTCTGAGAGATTTTTGCTCACTTACACAAACCCCGTCGGAAAGAAATATTATCTCGGCAGCTGCCGGGTCATAGATGTCCACCTTTTTTGATTCACAACTATATCCAATTAATTCACAAGCACTTATCTGTTGTTGCTGTTGGTGTTTTACCCCTTGGCAATACTGCTCCACAAGATGAAAAATACGTTGGTCACTTAGGCTATCATTGCCCATTAACTTTCCTAATAAATGTGAGGTCTCTTCATAGCTTAATAAGCTGGCATACTTAAGACCATAGGCTCGAACTAACTCACTTTCATAATGAGCCGATAAGTCAGAATCACTTACTCGAAGCCAGTTCGTACTTTCTCCATCTATTACATATTTCCTTACTCGAAAAATAAATGACCCATTTATGGTTTTTATTTTTACTTTTTGATAGCCGCGTACCCCTTTTTTTTATCATTGTTTTGTGCCGAACTTAGCAAATCATTCGTTAAATCTCCTAAGATTTGTGGGCGTAATTCCTCTATTTTTCCCTCCATTTCTCCCAACTTTTTCAGGCTTTTTCCTAAATCATAACTCCGTGTATTTATTCCTACTCCTAAATCGTCTGTGAGGATAATTTTCATCGTTGCCATATAAGTATAGTTTTTTCCTGAATTTAATCATTTTTGCACAGATTATTTACAGTAAGCAAAATAGTCCTCTTGCGCAGAGCCGACCATAATGCCCGGAGCTTTTGGTCTGCCAACGACATTGGAAAATACAGCCCTTGGACCTTCTTCACCTGCAAAGCCAGCCTTCACATAGCTTGAGCCAATTTCAATAATCACGTGCGGTTTGTTTTGATCGTCCATAATCTTTCTGTTTTTTATTGTTAGTAATGGTTAAACTGTTAAACGGTTCTGTTTTGTGCCCAACGGTTGTATGGAGGCTGCCCTGCCTTGGCTTTGAGCGCCGGGCATGGGCCGCGTAACCGAGCACGCAAACCGTTGGGCGGGATTGTTGCTGTTCAAATACACCCATAGGGAGGGGGGAGGCTACCTTATGACTCCATCTTGGTTGGCTCCGTCAAGGTTGGCTTCGTTCTTAAGTTCAGTGATGTTTTGAAATATCATAATCATTTTTGCTTACGCTTATCGCGTTGTAAGTTTTTGGTTGCGCCTTTCTTTTTCCAAAACGGGTGGATTCAGGAACTTCCGTTTTTACAGATTGCGGTAAAAGTACCCTATTCCAGAGGGTGTGTCCAAATTGCGTTCATGTACAAAGTATGTACAAATTGGGGGTCAGACAGTTTTGGGCTATTTTGGGGCCTTAAAAAGCGACCCTCAAGTCTCCCTAAGCTTGAATGAACGCGAAAGCTATCCAACTAATTGGGAGTACCAAAGCGGAGGGGTGTTCGGGTAGTGCCCCTTTTTGTTTTTGCCCAGAGGGATGCTGCACCGCATCTTCTGATACAGCTCCCATCTGGCACAATTCAGATGAGGTGATTTTTCAAATTGACAAATGCATCAAACTTGTTTGAGTTGCCACACGTGACCATTTTCCCTACAAAGCAACGTATCCCTGTGGGTATGCCCACAGGGCAAACGCATTAAAATTCTTGCTGCGATATAACATCATCATCAAGTCCTCGGAATCCCGCAAATTTACTGGATTTTTTTATGAAAATAAAACCAAAGCATGCTACTTTGTGGTGTTTTTCTATAGCGCAAAGGATGCGGAAGGAAAATGGCTGAACTTGCGGCTATAAACTGTCCTGACTTTTACGAAAATGCTGATTCAGAATGTTTGATTGATTTAATGTGGACAACTACTTAAACAGCACACCGCAATGAAGCAGATAGTCCTTTTGCTTTCGTCCATCTTGTTTGTTTCATGCGTTTTGAAGTCAAATGACTACACCAAAGATGACATCGAACCTGCGGCTGAAGCGTTTCTTTCGCATGGATGGATCAACAAGTACCTTGACAAAGGCCAGCATGCCCTGTTTCCAGCGTCCTGTTTTCAGGACATCAAAAAAACTGTTCCTAAAAAATGGTGGCGGTTTGCCCTAGAAGGCCTCTATTACCATTTGCCGGAAAAACCCGACGACGGCTCGACTGATACCTGGCTCACCACAGCAGATTCCATCCTATTGGACAAAAATGTACATGCCTTTGTACAACTGATCTTTGGTTCAAGACTCTGTTCTTCGGGGAAGTATGACGATGCATTGGTTCGTTTTCAAGAAAGCTATCAACTAAGCCAGCTCAGCGGTCAGCTCTTTCGAGCCAACGATGCCCGACGATATATGGCGCGATGCTACCTGCTCAAAGGCGAATACCCCATTGCCATTGAAATACTCAATGAAGTATTTGAGTTTTTGAAGGATAAATCAGATTTCTTTCATCAAGTGCGGAAATTTGAGACCATGCTTCAACTGTCCTATGTGTATAATTCCTGTGCGGAATACGAAAAAGCACTGTACTGGAGTAAAAAAGCATTCCATTACGTTCGAGAATTTGATCATCCTGGGCAGGAAGTAATCGTCGAAGAGAGAATGGCAACAATTTTTTTGAACTTGAACATGCCCGACTCTGCATTTTTGTTGTTAAAAGAAGCCCAAACCCAAAGGCTTGCCTTTCAAATCAAGCATGACACTGCCAGCGGCCAGTACCTCTTTGGCAAAACCCTTTTTATGCTGGGGCGATGCCAGGAAGCATTGCCGATGTTGAAACGCGCCGAATCTGGCAACCTTGAAAATGCCAACGGGCTTAAAATTGCGGAGATAAAAACCGCCATTGCCGACTGTATGCAGCTGTTAGGCTCCTCCGACTCCGCGATGCATTACTACCGACAAGCACTGACCCTGAGTCCGGTACAATCCAACCAGGCAAAGATTCACCACAAGATTGCTGAACTTTACTCACTGAGGGGCCAGTATCAACAGGCGTTGTACCACCACCAAATGGGTGCCCGCTGTTTCAGCGATTTTTTCAGTCCTGAAAAAGACCGGACGCTGGGAAAAATAGAAGCTTACAGTACGCTCGATTACCAAAAAAAGCACATTGAAAATCTGAAAAAAAACCGCAACAATCAGCGGTTTCTGCTTGTCTTTTTGGGTTGTTCTTTGCTCATCGGGAGTGGCTTTGTATTGATCTTGTCACATCGCCAAGGCCAGAAACGACGGGATTTGGAAAACCAGCAGGTGGTACAACAACAGTACCTGGAAAGGGTCAGTGTGTCTCTCAACCAAAAAGATGCTGAATTGAGCGAAGCGCAACATTTGTTGGCCTTAAAAAACCAGCTTATTCAGGCCCTGGAACAAAAAACGGGTTCCTCAACATTGGATGCACCAATACGGATGCTTACAAAAAAAGACTGGTTGACTTTTCAGCAGTCCTTCGAAACCCAATTTCCTGATTTCATCTCGCGCCTAAGGGCAAGGTTTGTCCTGATTTCCGGTACCGATATACGCCTCTTTATTCTGATCAAAATTGGCGTCGACAGCCGAAGCATTGCTGATATTTCGGGCATTTCAGTCGAAAGTGTTTACCGTGGCCGTACCCGCCTACGCAAAAAACTGGGGCTGGACAACTCCGAGAATCTGGAAACTTTTATTGCGTTGTTTTCAATGCCTCAAGTCCTAACCTAATGCTTCAACCACGTAGTGGTGATGTTTTTGGTCACAACTTGAGGCATTAAGATCACTTTATCAGCAGCTTGCGAATAACACCATAGTCAAGTTCGTCGAAATCACTTACGGTCAAATCCTTTTGGAGTCCGTCAAAAGCTTGTTGTATCTCACCTTTAATCATCTTACCCGACATTTTTCTCCGGACGGGCGTAGCCTCCGGAATCCACGTGATTAGTAAAATTTTCACTGTTTTTAGAGGTGGTTTTTCATGGGTTTCATAATTAAAAGGCACAATAAGAAATACCAGGTCATCTTTTGGCAATTGAGCAACAATATCCTGGTAAGAGGTATTGACATCTGCTTTACTAAGCAATAGTACATCCCGATTATTGCTATCCAGTGTTAAAAGCAATGCACTTGCATCATGGTTTGTTATCATCGAATTATAGCTGTCAATGATGTTTTGACTTATCATACTCATTTTTGCTTACGCTTATCGCGTTGTAAGCTTTTGGTTGCGCCTTTCTTTTTCCAAAACGGGCGGGTTCAGGAACTTCCGCTTTTACAATTGATTGCGACAAAAGTACCCTATTCCAGAGGGTGTATCCAAATTGCGCTCATGTACAAAGTATGTACAAATTGGGGGGACAGACAGTTTTGGGCTATTTTGGGGCCTTAAAAAGCGACCCTCAAGTCTCCCTAAGCTTGAATGAACGCGAAAGCTATCCAACTAATTGGGAGCATCAAAGCGGAGGGGTGTTCGGGTGATGCCCCTTTTTGTTTTTGGTTGTGCCCAACGGTTGCATGGATGCTGCCCTGCCTTGGCTTTGAGCGTCGGGCATGGGCCGCGTAAGCGAGCATGCAAACCGTTGGGCGGGTTTAATGGCTGTTCAAATACAGCCACAGACGGGGGGTAGGCTACCTTATGGCTCTATGACTCCATCAAGGACCCCCTCAGGCCTGACTCCTCTAAGGTTGGCTTCGCTAAGGAAGGCTCCGTTAAGGTTGGCTTCGCTAAGGTCGGCTCCGAAAAGGAAGGCTTCGCTAAGGTCGGCTCCCCTAAGGTTGGCTTGTTGGCTAAGGCGGCGTCCGCTAAAGTCTCTTACACCTGCGGCGTATGCCGCCAATAAATCTTGTGCTGTCATGTTATTTCTATTGCCCACGAATAACGCTTCGCTTGGCAGTGCTGCGCCCTACTAGTTTCCCAAAGGGGTCTCTACACTTTCTGCAAAAGCGTCAGCAGCTTTCTGTCCAGTTTTTGGCCTTGAAAATTTTCGTAGTCAACGTCTTTTCTTCCGGAATTAAGCAAGCCGAAGGAGCCGTCAAATTCCCATAACGCAAAGCCAATTCCGTTTTCACTCAGAATGCCAAGCAAATCGCCGAACCATGCTAAAAATACGTTATGAGGCGTTTTGTTAAAACAGCCGCATTCGCCGCAGTGAACACCCGTACCACTGTTTTTGAGGTCAATCCAAGGTTGGAATTTGTCTTCCAGCATTTTGCGGCTTAGGTATTGATCACCCACTTGTCCAGGCCAAACGGGGACGGGCAGGCTCTCCGGGTCTTTGTACACCCAAGAGGCTTTGTAATGCGAGATAATGGAAGGCGAATAGCCTCGGCAACTTTGGCCCACTTCCAAATCGGAAATACCCGTAATCACATCATTACCGACATTATTGCCATCGGCAATGATCAGGTGTTTTTTGTTCACGCCTTTGATGGTATTGTAGGCCGCCAAAATCAGCTTGCGGTACATTTCGGGTTCTAACTTGGTCTTTTTGCCCAATTGGTCGTTCATGTCGTCGCGCCAACTCGGTTCGTTGAGGAGGTCAAAACTGATTTTTTTGGAAGATGTATCTTTGAATTTTTTCGCCCAAAATTCCCAATGATAGCAGAAGTCGCTCAGCGCCTGCTCGTTGGTCCACAGGTTGTAAGGCTCCACAAAACCGGCATTGATGCAATAGCCCGGCGCGCGGTGGAGATTGAGCGAAACGTGGTGATTGTATTTTTGTGCCCAATAGACCAACTGCTCAATGCGGTCGGTCATTTGGGTGTCTATGTTTCTGATTTCGTCGATTCGGATGTTTTTGGAACGGTCAAATTTCAGATAGGCCGGGTACGCCATCGGAATTCGGACAAAATCAAAGCCCCAATCTTCCATCCATTTGAAATATAGTTCGGGCGTTTGTGGGCGACTTTTGGCCGGGTCGGGCGAAAAGAAATCAAGGACGTTGAAGCCTTTCCATTGAGGCAATTTGTTCTTTTTCTTACCTTCAAAATTCAACCCTTCGCTTGATAGGGCGGCCGTAGCCAGCGAGCTGTTTCTGATAAATGTGCGGCGATTGATGCGATTTTCCATTGTTTATAGTATTCAATCATTTTTGTGGACACAGAGTTACTCAGTGTTTAACTGCTGCGGCGGACCGCTCTGTGCCACCGCGACGGCGGACCGTTCTGTGTCCAAAACGAACCCTCATTCAAACTGAAAAGCAAAATACGTACACGAGCTTTTGCTTGTGTTTTGAAGACCGTGCGGGACGTTTGAGTTCAGGAAAATAATATCACCCACTTTTGAGTCATGCCATACGCCATCAATGGTTTCCTTGGCTTGGCTATCGGCTTCGCCTTCCTGACTATTGACCAACAACAAAATCTCGGCGGCCGGGTGGCGGTGCGCGGGGTGGCTCATCCAATTGCCCGTGAGGGTCGTTACGTGCATTTCAAAACGTTTGCTCATGCTCGTTGGGCGGTCGAAAAAATTCCTTCTGCCTCCTTTGTCATGGCCTTTGAATTCGGTTTCGTCCCAATTGAGCAACAGCGAACCGCCCGCGGTTTTGCCGCGTTCAATGTCAAGCGGCGCGACTGAATTGAGTTGAAAAACATAGTACGTAACGGGTGTATCGGTGTTGTTGACCACACTGCGTTTATCGCCCGACATGATGAGGGCAATGCCTCCGGGCTTCAATTCTTTGGTTTTGCCTTCTACAGTTACGGTCAGCACCCCTTCTTTTATAATGAGAAGCTCTTCATTCTCTTGGGTATACTCACTGTCGCGCATTCTACTTTTGGGATTGACGGTCGTGGCGTGTACTTTGAACAACTTGAAATGAGGCGTTGTCCCTTCCAAAATGGGACGGGCTTCGCCTTTTGTTCGTTTTACCACTTCCAAATCTGGCCATTTGTAGACTTTGGAAGTAACGGGCTCAGTGGCCTGCGAAAAAACAAGATGGCTTACCAGAAATAGGGAGAAAAGTAGCTTTAGCATGGTTGTATTGATTTACTCAATCCGTTATCGTTTGTTGACCTGCTCAATGTAAATGGTCCGAATGAGCGCTTCCCCTTTGATAAAGCCGCTGCCAAAAGTGGTGTCATATTCTTTGGTGAGGTTTTTCGCAATGATTCCATCCAGTGAGGTGTTGGCTTTTACTTCTTTCCTGACGGCATCGCGAAGCGCCATCACGGCATCGCGTACGGTCCGATAATCCTTTTTGGTCGCCAAATCTCCGTGTCCGGGAATGATGACGGTTTCGTCGTCAATGAGGGTCAGCGCCCGTGCTGCGGCATTGAGCCAGCCATCCACCGATCCGCCAGAATTGTTGTCAATAAACGGAAACCGATCTTTCATAAAGCAGTCGCCGGTGTGCAAAACGTTGCTTTGTACTAAGTAAAACAGCACATCGCCGTCGGTGTGAGCATTGTCTACGTGGAAAAGGAGCACATCCTCGCCGTTGAGGTGCAGCGTCATTCCTTCTTTGTACGTAATCACCGGCCAAGCGGATTCGGGCGTAGGCTTGGGTTTTTGTCTGAACCGTATTTTGGTTGTATCGACTGCCATGCGTGCGCGGACGTTTTCGTGGGCAAAGATGGTCGCGCCCATTTTGGCAAAGTTTTCGTTGCCTCCCGAATGGTCGCCGTGGTAGTGGGTATTGAACAGAAATTTAACCGGCCCTTTGTTGACGGCTTGAATGGCTGTGTTGATTTTTTCGGACAAAGGGGCAAATTGGTCGTCAATCAAAATATTACCGTCTTTTCCCGAAAGTAACATCATGTTACCCGCCCCTGTCCATTGGAGCAAATGAATGTGGTTTTTGATTTTGATGGTGCTGATAGAGGCAGTTTCAATGTTGGGCTGGGCCATCACTCTGAAACTTAAAAGAATAGTCAGTAAGAATAGAGTCTTTTTCATGTTTGGTAATGGGTTTAGTGAGTTGCTTAGGCTTCTGTTTTATGAATTTCTGGCCATTATTCCTTTTATCACTTCTTTTTTTTCGGGACTGTTTTTGTTGTTTTCCGAAATATTGCTGAGCAAGGCTACGGTCACGTTATTGCCCTCAAATTTGACGGTGAGTTTATCGCCGTGTACTTGGTCCACAAACTTAAAATTGATCTGTAATGTGTTGTCATCGAGCCAAGTAGCGGTGCTTGCGATACGAGAAGGTATCACAATCGAATTGGCGGAGAAAGGGTTTTTGCGTTTATTGGGATTTGCTCTCCATTTTTCCCACCCAAAACCCACTTTTTCCACGCCATTGCCGTAGTTGACGCGCAAAACACCCGCATCTTCAAAGAGTCCAAAGCCGATTTGAGTAAGGCCAAACGCATTTTTTTCTACATTGAACACTTTATCGCTGTATTTACTCATCAGGGGCGATGACATTACCCCCTGTGATTCAGGACTTTTGCGGGGAAGCGAGGCGATGATGTCTTTGCCAAATAGGTCAATAGACGACAAAACTCCTAAACCCACGGCCCCAAAGCCTGTGGTTTTAATAAAATCCCGGCGATTTGTTTTCATGTTGAAGAGGTAGATTATGGGAGGGGTACCATATAAGGCATATAAGTAAATATAAGACGTTATCTATCAGCTATTTTGAAACTTATATGGCCTTATATTTCTTATCGGTACGCCAACGCGGTGGTTCGATGTATTACTGTCCTACTCTTTCGTATTTCAGCATCTTGCTTGCCCAAGGGATAAAATGCTGAAAGTTAGGTTGGTCGGTGTGGCCGCCGCCGTGTTGCCTCCAAGACAGTTGTCCGTCGTGCATAGAGGTAAGCATGGGCGGCATTTTTTCTTTCAGGGGATCGTTTGATACTCCTAAGTCTTTTGAGCCCAAGAGTTTATAGGCTGCTCCAGCGGCAATCGTTGCCATGTAACTGCCTTGTTGGTCAAGCCATTTAGCATCGCCTTTTTCAGGGATACCGTAGCTAACGTAGCAAAGACGCGGCGCGCAAAGCGCAATCAATTCGTGAGAATCTACCGACAAATCACAGCCCGTTTTTTTGCCAAAACCAGATTCTTCAGTGCCGTATTTTAAGTAATTTCCTGCCATCCAATGATACTCGCCACTGCCCGTCAGGCTTTCGACGGCTTCACCAAATACCCGGCGGTGCAAGGTAGTTCCGCCTTTGCCTGATGAGCCAATTAAGCCTATAGCAAAACGCGGTTCAAAAGCCAAGGTCACCAAAGCCGCTTTTCCGTAGCGGGAAACACCTTCGATGCCTACTTTTTTAGCATCTACGGCGGGGTCGGTCTCTAAATAATCTAATCCTCTTGCGGCACCCCACGCCCAAGCCCGGAGCGAACCCCAATCGTCGGTTTTACGGTATTGACCTTTGTTGACCAAGCCAATGATTCCTTTTGTAAGTCCGCCGCCATTGTCCGCCTGAACACTTGTAGGATCAATGGTGCAATAGCCCCAGCCGGCAGCTAATAATTGCTCGCTACCCGGGGAATCGCCGGTGGGAAGCGGGGCGAAAAAATTAGGAAGTGATGCGCGAGAAACAGGGCTGTAAGCGGGGTATTTATCAAAAATAGCTTTCATTTCGGGATTGCTTTTGATCAGCATCTCTTTGAAAGCCGCGTTGATTTTCTCAAAGTCGTCGTTGTTGGGTTGAGCAGGGGAGGGGAAAGACGGGCGACCAAACATCATCAACACGGGTACCGGGCCTTTTACGTTGGAAGGAACCACCAACATCATGTTGATCTCCACTTTGATGGAAGGATAGCCGCTGTTGTCCACATGTCCTGTCAATTTTTTGGCCACTACAGGAATACGTCCCACAAATTCATTGTCAACGGCCTCTACTTTCCAGGTTACTTTTGGGATGCTTTTGGGTAGTCTGCCGTACACTTCGCGTTCAAATTCTTCAATAATTTCGGGGCGACGCTGACTCCACCACACATCGGCGGAGGTTACTTTATTGCCATTTTTCAACGTAAGTATATCGGGTAAAGCAGGGCAGGGGTTGGCCGTTGATTCGTCGTAATTGGCCTGATTAGGTGCGGATTCATTGCCGCTTGGGCCAGGTCGCAGGGTTTTGATGCCCAACTGCTGCTTCATGTTGGAATGGTCGGCGGTGGTGAGCTTATTGAGGCTGTCGCGTTGGGCAGCCGTGAGGCCAAATTGAGCAAAAGTAGAAAAAGGAAGAATGCTAAAGAGTAGGAGTTGTTTTAAAGCTTTCATTTTCAGAGAATTGAAATTTCGGTATTTTCTATGCTTTTGCTCGGTACATCAAGTAAGACTATCAGACGGATACTACTGTTGGTTATTTGTACGCGTCTATCGTCTGAATAGTCCCGTCGGGATTATATTTCAATTCTGTCACTTTTACGTTGCGGAGATGCGTTTTGCCCGACAGTTGCACGTCGTGGTAAAATAGATACCATCGGGGGACGCTCCCCTTTCCTTTAAACTCTACGATAGAATGGTGATTGGTCCAGCCTTCGACGGGTTCGAGCACGATTCCTTTGTACGTAAACGGTCCATAAGGATTGTCACCAATGGCATAGCAGATGTTATGAGAATCGCCGGTGGAGTAAGAGAAATAGTACTTGCCTTTGTACTTATGCACCCAAGCCGCTTCAAAAAAACGTTTGTCGTTTTGGTCTTCCGTAAGCAGCTTACCGTTGCTGTCCACGATTTTGATTTCTTTTACTTCTTCCGCAAAACTTTTCATATCGGGAGCAAACTTAGCCATGCGCGGCAGTCGGGCTACTTCGCCTTTTTTAGGATTGGCTGTTTTTCCTAAATAGGTATTGCCCTTCCAACGCTGGAGTTGACCGCCCCAAATTCCTCCGAAATACAGGTAATAACTGCCGTCAGTATCCTGAAAAACGGTAGGGTCCATGCTGTAGCTGCCTTTGATGGGGGTCGGTTCAGCTTTGAATGGACCTTCGGGCTTTTTGCTCGTGGCTACACCAATACGAAAAATGTCTTCTTTGTCTTTTACGGGAAAATAAAGATAATACGTTCCGTTTTTATAGGCGGCATCAGGTGTAGGGTGATTGCATCAAGTGTTAAGTTGGTTTAACAGGGTTTTAAGGTAAGCATCGTCGCGAGCGGCTTTCTTTCGCTTACGAGCCAAACTCATTTCAGTCGGCTCTCGCTTTAA
>NZ_JAIXST010000253.1 GCF_027484545.1 Runella sp.
AACTTAAAAAGAAGAGGAAAGAAGGCCGTTCACCAAACCTTTTGCCTTCTTTTAAAACCAGATTTAAGAAAATATAATGAGTGCCTTGTTATCAGTCCCATATAGGGTAAGAGCCTAAAGTAATTACCAAAGGAGTTAAAGAGTTTGGGGGAATTGTACCCGGAATTGGGATATTCACACCGCTGATTGTGGTGGTGATGTTGTTGATACAATGGGTTAAAACCACTCATCGTATGGATGAACAGTATGCCAAAATCGAAATGGATACGTCCGATGAGTTGCCTACTTGGGTAAAATTGTCGCAAACAATAGATAAAAGTTGGTTGACTGAACGGATTTTGAAAAGCGATTTGGTTTACCAAGTTCCAAGTGAACGGGTGGATTGGTTTCCGTTGGGCAATTTTGAAGAAATCCGTCGCCATGACCCGATTGTGATGATGGGAGCATTTTTTGCAAAACCAAATTTGGCACAACGAGAGCGCATAAAAATACTGGAAACGCTATATGACGCTCGTCATCATACGCAAGAGCGACTGTGGACAGGAAGAAATTTGCGTACGAAAGAGGTGATAACGAACGCTCGTTTGTACCCTTCTTTTAGACTGGCATATACAGAGAAAATACTTAGTATTCAAAATACTACGTCTAACAGTTGGCAACAGGAGGAAGCTATTTATACCTTTTTTGTGCCCGAAGGTTCGGTCGTGACCTCTCTTTCTTTGTGGATAAACGGCAAAGAAGAAAGAGGGTATCTTACAACGCAAGCCAAAGCGGATTCTGCTTATAAAACGATTGTAGGAATGGAAAGACGTGACCCTTCCGTCGTTCATTGGCAGGAAGGCAATACGATGAGAGTGCGGGTTTTTCCGTGTACATCGAACGAAAATCGCCGTTTTAAAATCGGAATTACCTCACCCCTTCGATTAGACCAAAACCAGTTGGTGTACGAAAATATCTATTTTAAAGGCCCTAACAATACCCAAACTTCTGAGACAGTTAAAATAGAGTTAACGGAAAAAGTAACAGCACTGAATAGTCCTTGGGAAATTGATGGAGAAACGCTGATTACTCATCAGGGAAAGTATACGCCCGATTGGTCGGTACGTTTTGCGGCAAAGTCTTTATCTACGGAAAAATTTATTTTTCAGGGAAAAGGTTATCAGGCGGAATCGTATCAGTCTGTTTATGAGGTGTTTTCTCCGACAGCAGTATATTTAGATGTCAATGAAACATGGCGTTGGCCCGAGTTTGAGGCGATTTGTTCCCAACTTAATTACAGGAATGTGTGGGTATACGATGACCAACTTATCACTATTACTCCTCAAAACGCGAAAGAAATGTATACAAAACTGGCTCAAAACCGTTTTAGTTTGTTTCCAGTGTACCGTATTTCCAATCCTGACAAAGCCTTATTGATTACCAAAGGAGTGGCCGAAACGCCGTCTCTAAAAGAAATAAAAGAAAGTATTTTTGCCGAAAACTTAACCAAAACCGCCGAAAAACTGCCCTCCATTCGCACTTTTTGCTTAAACAATGCACTTTCTCCTTACCTAAAAACTTTGCAGGAATTGCGTTTATTGGCCGTCATTCATGGTTCGGCGGATGAACTGCAAACCTTGCTTCAAAAACGTCAATTTAAACCTGTATTAGAAAACAAAAACCGGTCGGTTGCTTTTGTTGAATCAGCACAAATGACTATTAAAGAAGTAGAAAGCAGTGCAGAAACTACCACTTTGACTGGGTTAAAAGCTCCTGACCATTTACTGAGACTTTATGCTTATAACCATATTTTACAGCAAATAGGAGGCCACTATTTTCAAAAAGACTATTTGGTCGACTCGCTGGTAACGGAAGCCGCCCGCGCCAATGTAGTAACTCCCATTTCAAGTTTAGTGGTCTTGGAAACCCAAGCCGACTATCAGCGATTTGATATTAAGAAACCGACTGACAGCCGCTCTCAAAAAATCGGGAGCTGTACCTGAACCACATGAGTGGGCATTAGCAGTTTTACTGATTGGGCTCATCATGTACGCTTACGCCCCAATGCCCATCTTTTCTGAGCCTATAACAGCCATGGCCGGCGTGGCAGTTCTTTTAACAAGTCTGCCGCGTCGGCGTAATTTACCTACCTGGCGTTTGACCTTGGCGGTCATACTGATGGCAGCATGGGCTTTTGTAGTGCCGATGCGAACGATTAAGTATTTTTTAGTACTTACCACCCTACTTTGGTTGATTGAAAGCAGTTTTTCCCGTCAACCTCTGTGGCTTTGGGGAGTAATAGGGGTGGTGGTATCTCCCTTATTCCAATACTTATCAGAAGTTTTCAGCTTTCCCATTCGACTTCAAATCAGTGAATGGGCGGGTTGGGTTCTTATGCATATCGGTTATTCAGTTCAGGTATCAGGAAACGTGCTTACGCTCCACGACGCAAATTTTAACGTAGACGCCGCTTGCATGGGGCTTCATTTGTTGGGTTTTTCGTATTTAGCAGCCGTATTTTTAATAGGCCAATCGGCAAAGAAAACAGGCAGGTTCCTTTCAATTGGGTGGATAAGCACTGTATTCGTCTTGGTCTTCGGGCTAAACGTAACTGCCAATTTAATGCGAATCATCTTATTGGTTGTGGGTGGATGGCCTGCTGCTCATCCATTGCATGAATTGGCGGGACTGGTCTGTGTGTTGGTCTATGTTTGGTTGCCTTTGGGAATGGTAGTAAAATATCTAAACAAATCTCAAAATCAGGATGGGTTAAAAGTCAATAATGTTTCCAATGGATTTAAAATCAAAGATTTATCTTGCACAAAAAGCGTGCTTTATGTCCTTGGCGTGGGGATAGTAGCATTCATTTGCGTTAAAAAATCTACCGATTCTGAACCTACTTATCCTGTGACATCTGTGGAAGGGTATGAGCAAACGTTATTGTCAAAAGGGATCAAACAATTAAAAAATGCAAATTCCTTAATCTACCTCAAAAATATCCCAACTTTCTACAGCGTCGAACACAGCCCTTATGTATGCTGGCAAGGAAGCGGGTACGAATTTAAAGCCATCAGCGAAATTCAGGTGCAGGGAAAACGGATGTATAAAGCAAAAATGACGCAGGGTACTCATTGCCTTTATACGGCGTGGTGGTTTTCGGACGGCCACTTACAAACCAACAGTCAATTGGATTTTCGTTGGCAAATGATGTGGGAAAAGAAGCATTTCCATTTAGTCAACGTTACGGTAAGTCGGGAAGAGGATTTGGAATGTTCTATAAAACAAATGCTCAACACGTCGGTGTCGAGCATTTGAAAAGAATAGTTAAATGGATTATTTGCCTCCTAATGGAATCAAAATTCCGATGGAGCCCTGAATATTGCGATACAGCGCTTTATCGGCTTTAGGGGTATCTTTGTCATCATTTCCTAAACCATAATAGTAGCGACCTTCAATCAATAACTTGGCGGCTCCTAACCCTAAAGAAATCCCTGCTCCACCTACTGCACCATATTCAATGCGTGGGTCTCCGCTTTCAAATTTAATTTTTTCAGTTGAATTTACACCATTCAGCACAAATTTAGCATTGCCGTTTAGTGCATAACTTCCATAGCCACCTGCATTCACAAAAAATTTGAGGTTTCCGCCACCAAATCCTACTTTAAGCAGTACAGGGACTGTTATGGTATTGGTTATAGCTGTGGCCAAAAGATTTGCATTAGGTTGTGTAACAGTTACTTTCGCTCCTACCTGATTGTACAAAATCTCGGGTTGTACTGAAAAAGTTTCCGTTCCCAAATTCAAAATAAGACCCCCATGATAGCCTAACACGGATTTAACGGTTGCTCCTGTAGTTGGGGGGGCTGCGAATGTGCAATAATTGGCGCCTCCTCTCAAACCTACGCTGAATTTAAATCCACCATCAGCTTTGGGAGCCGCTTTGGGCTTTTCTACTACTTCGGGCTTTGGGACCGACGGAGTTTTAGCAGGCTTTTGGGTAGTTTGAGGCTTTGTCGTGGTTTTCGATTTGGAAGGCTGAGTCGTTGTTTTTTTAGGCGTTGTCCCATGCAGTTTGTCGTACTGCTCCTGCATACTTGGAGTTGGCTGGGTAGCAGGGGTAGTTGGTTTGGTGGTCTGTGCCTGACCTGAGTAATTAACTCCTGCAACTAATAAAGCGCCTAAGAGAATCTGAGCGATAGATTTGTTTATCATTTTGTGTACGGGTTTGAGAGCAGTATTTGTAAAATAACGGTTTTAGACGCACAAAATTCGGTTTTTAACGCGTATTTTTTTACAGGGTTACTACTGTTTTACAATAGGTGTTTCTACGTGTTTTTTCGATTGCCTCTAAAAAAATCGCCGAGACTTGTTTTGAAGAAGCCTCGGCGAACTGATGTAGTTATTTAGTTTTTTCGCAGATAAGTATGTATTGAACTGTTACTTTCGCTAATTCACCATTAGAATTACCGCAAATCAATCACTTCTACACCTTTGTATTGTTCAGTATCGAAAGCGAAAAATTTATCTTCCACTTTCACATTGGGGGTGAATTTGTCTACTTTGAAAACCAAACGTTGCCCATTGCGCTGTGTCACTTTCCAACTTTTAACGGACTTGTCTTTTTTATCTACTTTGATTTGCACTTTGGCTATTTTGCTGTCCTTTTTATCGGGCGAAAGTTCCACTACTTCATACACTCGTCCGCTTTCGGTAACTTCCTCAATGAACATGTACTTGTAGCCTTTTTTGTAAATGGTATATATTTTTGTGGGGTCTATGTCTCCTGAATCTTTAGGGTCGTAGGTGTTAACGGTTGCTTCGTTGCTTTCCTTGATATAGGTAGTCATGGTTTTTCCATCGTTGAAAATCTCCTGACCCGCCATTTTTAGTCGATATTTTGTGCCTTTTACGGTGGCATCGCCTTTTAAACTTTCTTTTGCTCCCAGCCCTTCATTTGTATAGGTGAAAGCTACTTTGAAAGAAGTCATTGTTTTGTACTTATTGCTCATTCCATCCAGAATGGATGTGGCACGTTTGTCACTTTGTGCAAAAATACATTGGCTCATTAAAAGAGCCGCAACTACCAGCATTTTTCTCATTATCGTAAATTTGATTGACTATACTATAAGATGGTTTTTTAGAATAATAGTTTAAAAAACTATACCACTTAACTAAATTTTGACGGGTAAAGTTACTATAAGTCGGTTGTTGGATAACTAAGAATCGACAAAATCCTGATAAACATCTGCTAACTTTAAAAACAATCAGTTCATGTTCTTTAACATTTGTTCTAAAGAGGCCATGTCAGTAATCAACACTTCACGGGCTTTGCTACCCTCAAAAGGACCAACAACACCCGCCGCTTCCAACTGATCCATGATGCGCCCCGCCCGGTTGTAACCCAACTTGAGTTTTCGCTGAATCAACGAGGTACTCCCCTGCTGACTGACCACGATAACCCGTGCGGCATCGTCAAACATAGGGTCGCGGTCGGCCAAATCAACTGACTCTTTATCTCCAACTTCTTCGTCACCGCTAAATTCAGGCAAATTATAAGCGCTGGGATAACCGCGTTGGTTGCCAATAAATTCGCATACTTCATCAATTTCATCAGTATCTGCAAAAGCACATTGCAAACGAATCATATCCGAGCCAGTGGAGAGCAGCATATCTCCCATTCCAACGAGTTGTTCGGCACCGCCCGTATCCAGAATCGTGCGCGAATCTATTTTAGAAGTAACCCTAAACGAAAGACGAGCCGGAAAGTTCGCCTTAATTAACCCCGTAATTACGTTGACCGAAGGACGCTGGGTAGCCACTACCAAGTGAATACCAATGGCGCGGGCCAATTGTGCCAATCGGGCGATAGGCTGCTCTACTTCTTTTCCGGCGGTCATCATCAAATCTGCCAATTCATCAATGACTAATACGATATAAGGCAGGAATCGGTGGCCGCGCTCGGGATTTAATTGACGCTGAATAAACTTAGCATTGTATTCTTTAACATTACGAACACCCGCTTCTTTGAGCAAGTCGTAGCGGTTATCCATTTCGATACAAAGTGAATTTAAGGTATAAACCACTTTTTTTGTATCGGTAATAATCGCTTCGTCGGTGTTGGGAAGTTTGGCCAAGAAGTGCCGCTCAATTTTGTTGAACAACGTAAGTTCTACCTTCTTGGGGTCAACCAACACAAATTTGAGCAGAGCCGGATGTTTTTTGTAAATCAACGAAGCCAATAATACATTGAGTCCTACGGATTTTCCCTGTCCTGTTGCCCCTGCCATGAGTAAGTGGGGCATTTTGGCAAGGTCTGTAATAAAAAATTCGTTGGAAATGGTCTTTCCCAACGCTACGGGAAGGTCAAAGGTGCTTTCCTGAAATTTCTTACTTGCCAATACCGAACGAATTGAAACCATCTCTCGGTTTTTATTCGGAACCTCAATTCCAATGGTTCCTTTGCCCGGCATAGGCGCAATGATACGAATACCGAGAGCTGCTAAACTCAAGGCAATGTCATCTTCCAAGCTTTTGATTTTAGAAATTCGTACGCCGGCTTCGGGAATAATTTCGTAAAGCGTTACCGTGGGTCCAATCGTTGCTTTGATACTGGCAATGCTGATGCCGTAATTCCCAAGGGTTTCAACGATGCGGTCTTTATTGGCTTCCAATTCCTCCGAGGTTACTTTGGAATTACCTTCACCACGATTATGGAGTAGATCAAGCCTTGGAAACTGATAATTGCCCAATTCTAAAGTAGGGTCATAAGGCCCGTGTAAGGCCACCAAATCGTCGGTCGATTGGTCTGCACCGGCAAAAGGAACAACGGGGATTTTGGTGGTTGTTCCCGAAATAGGTAAATCTGAATCGGCTTTTGCGGTCGATTTTTCTCCAAGGTCATCGGCATTTTCTACGATGAGCGTAAGGTTTGCCGCGGGTTTTGGAGTCGGTTTTCCGTTAGAAGAATTACCGTTCAATTCAATGGATTGTCCATTTATCAAATCGGTTTTAAGGGGTTCAGGCTTGGGACGAACAGCTGGAGGGGGGCTTTTTATAGGTTCTTCGCTTTCAATGTCATCCCCATATTTGTCTTCTTCCGAAACCACTTCAAATTCAACGGGTTGTGAACGCCTTCTGAGTGGTTTCTCAATCAAATCCGCAAACTCATCAAAAGATGAAATGTCGTGAAAGTAGACCAAAATTCCCCCTAAAATTCCTAAAATCACAAACAAGCCGCCCCAACCAATGTAATGATCAAGCAGTGCGTTGATTTCGTAGCCAATACCGCCGCACAGGAAACTGAAATGCTGAGCAGAGCTGGTTTGCAAAACCAAAAAACCAAAAAAGATGCTTATCCAGAAAATATAAGCCAGGGTCACCTGAGTAGTACGTTGCAGAGGCAATAATTCACGTTTACGGGCAATTTTATACCCAATTAAAAACAGTAGAAACGGGAATCCCAAAGCGGCTACCCCAAACCAACGAAAAATAAAAAAGTGGGAAAGGACCAATCCAAAAAATCCCATTACGTTTTTGGTTTCACCCGCAGACACGCGCATCCGGGTCGAAAATGCCGAATCCACGACGCTTTGGTCGGCAGCTCCTGTGAACAAATACCACACAAAAGCGCCCATCATATAAAGTGACAAAAACACCAATACCCAGCCCCACATTTGCAGGTTGCGAGGATTGGAAGTAGAAGCCGACTTACTAATCGGAGCTCTTGTCTGCCCTGTATCGCCCGTCGTAGTTTTACGTTCGCGTTTAGGCAGCGTTGAAGGAAAAACGTTCTTGGCCATCTACTGAAAAGGTTAATTGTTATTTGTTATCAGCGGTTAATGCGTCTTAGGAAGAGAAGTTGGCGTAGCTACGAACGATTTTGTTATATAATAAAAATCGTCGAACATTCCGCGGGCAGAATGTAAAATTGCATTTGCGTTTCGAAGTAAATTGTGCGTGAGCACTTTATGGGGTAAAATGTAGCTTTAAACTAATGCCTTACAAATTTGTTTGGCCAAACCGGGACCTTCATAAATAAAGCCTGTGTAAATCTGTACCAAACTTGCACCTGCATCCAATTTCGCTTTTGCGTCTCCGGGAGAAGAGATTCCTCCTACTCCGATAACGGGAAATGCCCGATTGGATTTATCGCAAATATAACGAATTACTTCGGTCGAACGATGTGTTAGAGGTGCCCCGCTTAGGCCACCGGCTCCTATTTTTTTTATTTCGTTGTCGTCGGTAAGCAAATCAGCACGGCTGATGGTGGTATTGGTGGCGATTACACCCGCAATTTTTGTGCTCGTCACAATCTCAATAATGTCGTCTAATTGACTGTTAGTGAGGTCAGGAGCAATTTTTAATAAAATAGGCTTTGGCAATGACGAATACTTTGCTGCCAATTCCTCGGCTCTTTGCTTTAGTGCCGCTAAAATCTTCATCAGGGGTTCTTTTTCCTGCAAATCGCGAAGCCCGGGCGTATTTGGCGAACTAACATTGACGACAAAATAATCCACAACTTCATACAACGCATCGAAACTTTTTAGATAATCATCAAGTGCATTTTCGTTGGGAGTAAGTTTATTTTTGCCAATATTTCCTCCAATCAGGATGTTTGTTTTGCGTTTGCGAAGCCGTTCAGCTGCTACAGAGGCCCCATGATTGTTAAAACCCATACGATTGATGAGTGCTCGGTCGGGTTTGAGGCGAAACAAACGGGGCTTTTCATTACCATCCTGCGGTAAAGTCGTAACCGTTCCGATTTCTACAAATCCAAAACCCAAACAGGCCAATTCGTCCATGAGTTCGGCATTTTTATCAAAGCCTGCCGCTAATCCCACGGGGTTTTTAAACTTTAAACCAAAGACTTCCCGTTCCAAAGAGGCATGTTCATAGTTGAACAGTTGCCTGAAAACAAACGGAATGCCAGGGATTTTGAATAAGAATTTTAGGGTTCCGCATACAAAATAATGCACCTGCTCGGCGTCGAAGCGAAACAAAATCGGAAGGATGAGCCACTTATACATGGCCGCAAAGGTAAGCAAAATCAAAATTGATTATGCCAAATCAATTTCTTTTGCCAAATACACATCCTGCACGGCATTGATTAGTGCGACTCCTTCTTCAAAAGGCCGTTGAAAGGCTTTTCTTCCTAAGATCAGTCCGGTTCCCCCCGCCCTCTTGTTAATAACAGCGATTTTTACTGATTCGGTCAAATCGGAATCTCCTTTTGATTCTCCTCCCGAATTGATTAGACCGATGCGTCCCATGTAGCAGTTGGCCACTTGGTAGCGGCACAAATCAATGGGATGGTCGGATGACAATTTCGTGTACATTTCGGGCGCACTTTTTGAGAAGTTGATGGCCGTAAAGCCTCCGTTGCAATCGGGTAGTTTTTGTTTGATAATATCGGCCTGAATCGTTACTCCCAAGTGATTGGCCTGTCCCGTAATGTCGGCAGCGGTTTCGTAGTTGATATTGTCTTTTTTGAAACCGTTATTACGGGTATAACACCACAAAATGGTGGACATTCCCAATTCATGGGCCCTTTCAAATGCTTTTGATACCTCAATGATTTGACGGTTAGAGCCTTCTGAACCAAAATAAATGGTGGCTCCAACGGCTACGGCGCCTAATTTCCAAGCTTCTTCAACCGAACCGAATATGATTTGTTCGTACTTTGTCGGGTACGTCAATAGTTCGTTGTGGTTGATTTTTACGATAAAAGGAATTTTGTGGGCATATTTTCGGGCCACTATTGCCAGATTTCCAAAAGTGGTAGCAACGGCATTACATCCTGCCTCCATAGCCAAACGGACAATGTTTTCGGGGTCAAAATAAAGAGGGTTTTTGGCAAAAGAAGCCCCTGCGGTATGTTCAATGCCTTGATCAATCGGTAAAATCGAAACATAACCCGTGCCCGCCAATCTTCCGTGATTATACAAGGTGGCCAAACTGCGAAGAACCGGAATACTTCGGTTGCTTTGCGCAAATATAGTGTCAATAAAATCGGGTGAAGGGTGGTGTAAAAGATTTTTTGAAATCGTTTTACATTCATGCCCTAACAGGTTATCGGCATCTTTACCGAGATACGCTGTAATTTGCTGATAGTTCATAACGTTGTTGTTTAAGAAGCTTGGAAATGATTTTACTTTTTCATTTTTACCAATACTTTATCAATTCGTGCCCCGGCCATGTCGAGTACTTCAATAATAAAACCGTGCCATTGAAGTTTATCGCCTGTTTTGGGAATCCGACTCAATTCTTCCAATAAAAGCCCGCCAATGGTATTAAAAGGTAAATCCTCTTCGAATAAATCTGTACGATCAAAATAACTCAAAAAATCGTAAAAGGTCATTTGCCCATCGACGTTAAAAGTACCGTCTTCGCGTTGGACAATACTCGTTTCATCATCATAAATGGTATCGCTGACATCACCTACCAAGGCCTCCATAAGGTCGTTGAGAGTCAGGAGCCCCTGCATAGCACCGTATTCGTCCGTTACAATGCCATAATGTTGGTGGGTTTCCTGAAATCTTTCTAAGACTTTATACGCAGAGCTGTTTTCTGGAATGTAAAGTATCGGTTTTTTAATGAGGTGTAAATCAATGGGTTGGTTTTTCATCACCTGCATAAAAATGTCTTTCATCATCACTAAGCCTATTACCTCGTCAATACTTCCCTGGCAAAGGGGATAAATGGAGTGAATTTCATCGGTGATTTTTTGACGGATTTCTTCGGAGGTATCGTCCACGTCAAGCCATACCAATTGGGTGCGGTGAGTCATCAACGACGATACTTTACGGTCGCCCAAGTGAAAAACCCGTTCCATAATTTCCTGCTCTATTTCCTGTACCTCTCCGCCTTCCGTACCTTCCTGAATGATGGCTTTAATTTCTTCCTCGGTTACTTTACTTTCGGCCGACGGTTTAATTTGTAGAATTTTAAGCAACAAATCGGTGGTGTTAGTCAAGAGCCATACAAACGGGGCCGTGATTTTTGACAGCATTTGCATAGGCAAGGCCACTGCTTTGGCAATTCCCTCCGGATTGATGAGCCCGATACGTTTTGGTAATAACTCACCGATAACCAACGAAACAAAAGTAATCATGACCAAAACTCCTCCTACTGCTAAGGGACGACTGTAGGTTTTTAAAAATTCGTATTGATTGAGAAAGTTTTGAAAGTCGTCGGTTAACGTTTCACCTCCAAAAATCCCCAGTAAAATTCCAATCAGGGTAATGCCTATTTGAACTGTAGAAAGAAATTGGTTGGGCGAATTGATAAGCTCTAAGACGTGCTTTGCTGACTTACTTCCTCGCTTTGCGGCACTTTCCAATTTGATTTTTCGCGACGATACGACGGCAATTTCTGACATGGAAAAAATGCCATTCAGTACAGTCAATAAAAAAACAATAAAAATCTCCATTTAAATTGGCTTATGGTGAACTGATTCAAGGGGGGCAGGTAATAAAGGGCAAGTTAGTCATTTTATCTTTTGCTAACTTACCCTTTATTACGTTATTTCCACCCTCCTCCCAACGCACGATAAAGATTGACTGTCGCTTGAAGTTGGCGTTTTTGGGTGTTTATCAAAGCCAACTGCCCTTGCAGTGCATTTTGTTGGGCAAACAATACCTCCAAATACGTGGCTCGCCCAGTGCGATAGAGTTTATTGGAGGTTTCAATTGAACGGGTCAGTACGGCAGTTTCACGGGTTTTGAGGTCGTACATTTTAACGAGATTGTTAAGATTAGAAAGTTGGTTGTTCACTTCTATATAACTGCTCAAAATCGTCTTTTGGTAATTGTACAATGCCTCAATCTGAACCGCTTGTGCACCTTTGAACTGTGCCTCAATGCCCGCACGATTGATAAGCGGAGCCGTGAGATTTCCTATCAACGAATAGGCCAAAGACTGCGGTGTAGTGAACAAAAACTTAGGACTAAACGCCTGAAAACCCAGCGAGCCCGTAAGATTGAGCGAAGGATAAAACGCTGCTCGTGCTGCCACAAGATCGGCTTTAGTGGCTAATAATTCCAGTTCGGCCGCTCGAATATCAGGGCGATTTTTAAGTAAATCCAATGGCAACCCTCCTCGTAACTGTGCAGGAAAGGGGCGAATGAAATGGCTTTTATCTCGCAAAATTGGCTGCGGAAAACGCCCCAATAGTAGATTGATAAAGTTTTCAGTTTCCGAAATGGTTTGCAACAACTCAATCTCTAAGTTTCGACTATTCAGGAGTTGCGCCTCAAACTGCTCCACTGCCAACTCATTGGCGGCGGCAGCTTGTTTTTGAACCGTAACGATTTTTAGTGCATCTTCTTGCAGTGTAATCGTTTGACGTACAATATCCAGCTCATTATCAAGCGAAAGTAAATCGTAATATGCCAGCGATACGTCGGCTACGATATTGGTTGTCACCCAGTTCTTGGCTTCCACACTTGACAAATACCTCGCCAAAGCCGCCTCTCGTTGGCTGCGAAGTTTTTTCCAAATATCGACCTCCCACGAGGCCGTCAACCCCATAAATAAATCAGGCAGATTGACAGGTATGAGTCTGCCCTCGGTGATGTCGGTGGTGGCATTCCCTGACCCGTCCATGGTGTAAAGTCCAAACTTGCGCAACGAAGCCGCCCCGCCACCCAACACCGTGGGCCGCAAAAAGCCTTCGGTCGCCCGTACATTAGCCCGAGCCATTTCGAGGTTCATCGTCACATTTGGTGAAAGTCGGGGTTTCCCATCAGGATGACTCTTTTGCGGAGCAACTCAAAACTCGCTCTTCCATACATCTGACGCTTGATATTTTTGAGCCTGTTTACC
>NZ_JAIXST010000057.1 GCF_027484545.1 Runella sp.
GACGGAAGGCAATTATACGTAATTTATCCTTGGGGAGAAGGGGGATACCCCTTCTTTCTCAAAAATATTACTTCTCTTGCCCTCTTTAAAAGTTGCATTTACTCCTTGAATCTAAGAATAAAAATAGTTTAAAATTGCAGTATTCTATGTCTAAGAAGCGAATTTTGGCATTGATTTACGCATTCAACTATACTTTTACCATTCATATACAGATTATTAAAATGAAAGAATTCAATAAACAGGTGGCAGTAGTGACGGGGGCAGCATCGGGAATTGGGCTAGTCATTGCCCATAAACTCCTTACCGAAGGAGCACAGGTTGCTCTGTTTGATTTTAATGAAAAAGGATTGCATGGGGCGTTTGAAAGCTATGGCTCTCAAGTCCTGCTTATCGGGATAGATGTAACCAACGAAACCCTCGTTAGGGATGCTATTAGCCAAGTGTTATCGCATTTTGGTAAGATTGATATTCTCGTCAACTGTGTGGGAATCACGGGCGTGACCAACCTTAAAAGCCACGAAGTGAGTAGCGAGAATTTGCATAAAGTCTTTGAAGTCAACTTTATGAGTTGTTTTTATACCTCTAAAGCCGTTTTACCTTCTATGATGGCACAAAACTACGGGCGGATTCTGCACATTGCCTCAATTGCGGGCAAGGAAGGAAATGCGGGTATGTTGGCCTATTCAGCGTCCAAAGCAGCAGTCATTGGGCTGACCAAAGTACAGGGTAAAGAATACGCCGAGTACGGTATTACCGTCAATGCTTTGGCACCGGCGGTGATTCAAACGCCGCTGGTGGATGCCATGCCCGAAGTGCAGGTCAAATACATGACCGACAAAATTCCGATGAAACGTTGTGGTACGCTCGATGAAGCGGCCAATTTAGTGGCCTATATTGTATCTCCCAAAAACAGCTTTACTACGGGTTTTACCTTTGATTTATCGGGCGGAAGAGCCACGTATTGATTGACTACGCATGGAAAACAACCGCAGACATTTCTTGAAAACAGCAAGCGCAACAGGTTTAGGGCTTTTTGCTTCCAATCCTTTCGCGGCATACGCCACTACGCCCGACGGATGGGCACAAGTGCATGAACAGGCCAACCGCACCCGCGTCCAAAGATTCAACATGAGTGGTTACGCCGCCCCCAAACTTGATAAAGTTCGCATCGGATTCATTGGTTTGGGCAATCGTGGGATGGGAGCCGTAGATCGCATGAACAAAATCGAAGGCGTAGAGATCAAAGCCCTGTGCGACCTTCGTCCGGAGAAAGTAAATGCCGCTAAAAAGTTAGTGGAAGCCTCAGGTCATCATCCCGAAACCTACGTTGGCAGTCTGGAAATCTGGAAAAAACTGGCCGAGCGCACCGATTTGGATTTAATTTATATCCTCACGCCCTGGGCTTTTCATACACCAATGGCCGTATTTTCGATGGAACACGGCAAACACGTATGCGTGGAAGTGCCAGCCGCCAAAACCATTGACGAAGCCTGGCAATTGGTCGAAACTTCTGAGCAGACCAAAAAGCATTGTATGATGGTCGAAAACTGTTGCTATGATTTTTCGGAATTGCTTACGCTCAATTTAGCCCGTAACGGTTTCTTTGGGGAGATTGTCCACGGCGAAGCCGCCTATATCCACAATTTGCAGGAATATATGTTCTCAAAAACGCATTTCTATCAATTGTGGGAGCTTCATGAGATGTATCAACGCAAAGGAAACCTGTATCCAACGCACGGTTTGGGGCCGATTTGTCAGGTGATGAACATCAATCGCGGGGATAAAATGGAATACCTGACGTCCATGTCGAGCAATGATTTTGTGTTGGGGAATTTAGCCAAAGAACTCGCTGCCAAAGATGATTTTTATAAACCTTACGTGGATAAACCCTTCAACGGCAACATGAGTACGACGACCATCAAGACTCATAAAGGCAAAACCATTATGGTTCAGTACGATGTATCGTCGCCGCGACCTTATTCACGGATTCAATTGGTAAGCGGCACCAAAGCCATTGGTGTGAAATACCCCGAACCGGCGCGGTATTCAACCGGACACGAATGGATGAGCGCCGAAGAATACAAAGCGTTGGAACAAAAATACCTGCCGCCAATTGTGAAAAAAATGGGCGAAGTAGCCAAAAACGTCGGTGGGCACGGTGGTATGGATTTTCTGATGGACTGGCGCACGATTGACTGCCTTCGTAATGGCCTCCCGCTCGACCAAGATGTGTACGACGCGGCGCTTTGGAGTTCGGTAGCGCCCTTGAGCGGTTGGTCGGTAGCTAATCGTTCCAATTCCATCGATGTACCCGATTTTACAGGAGGCTCGTGGAAAAACAACGCGCCTGTTGATATTTCGATGACCAAAGGCGGAACTACTCAGGCCAAATTATAACGGATAAGGTGTTTATAAGGTTAAAAAGCCATTTGTCAGGAAGAATTTGATTGATAAAAAGAATTCGCATAAATTGTCCTCAATTAACGTTAATTCAGTTATTCACTAAACAGTTTATTTGAGAAATGGCAAATCCAACCTTATCGGAAAAAACCTTCATAAAATCCGCCCGGGAAGGCATTGGGCAGGGAAAAATGACAGTGCAGGGCACGGTCAATAAAATTATTCTTTTGGGTGGAACTGTGATAGCAACTGCAGCTGCAAGCTGGTTTTTCTTTGCTTCCAATCCTGCGCTTATCATGCCTTTGGCCATTGGCGGTGCCATTGCAGGCTTTGTTATCGCCTTAATTTTGGCTTTCAAACAGCATCTTGCTCCTACGTTAGCTCCCCTGTATGCGATTGTAGAGGGTGTGTTTGTGGGTGCCATTACGTTGGTATTTGAAAGTATGTACCCCGGCATCGGCCTTTCAGCGGTGTTGCTGACTCTTGCGATATTGGCCGGAATGGTCGGTTTGTACAAAGCAGGAGTTATTCGCGCTACTCCTACGTTTAAGCGTACCATAATGGCGGCTACTGCGGGTGTTGCTATTTTTTATTTAGTAGCGATGGTATTGCGGATGTTCAGTATTGAAATGCCCCTTATTTATGACAATAGTTGGTTTGGTATCGGCTTTTCACTTTTTGTAGTAGGTTTAGCCGCCTTCAATTTGGTTCTTGACCTCGACATGATTGAGCAAGGTGCAGAATATGGTGCTCCTAAATACATGGAATGGTACTGTGCTTTCGGGATGATTGTGACTATTGTGTGGCTTTATATAGAAGTGCTTCGTTTGCTCTCAAAACTTTCCAGCCGCGATTAAGGATTTATACTGAAATAAATGACGAATTACGAGTAACGAATGATGAATATGGCTGTATTACAAATACTTACAGCGTGAAGGTTACGTTAACATAAGTTCATTTTAGTAGTATAATCGTAGTTATCCTTTTAAAAGACGTCAGGCATTTGTGCCTGACGTCTTTTTGCTTTTAGGCGTTGTCTGTCGGCCGGCTGTTTTTGAATTTGTTTTATTGGAATAATTATAATTTTTATTGTTTAATCAAAACTGAATATTTGCTTGACAAAACAACATGAAGGTAATAGTTGATATTTTAAGTAATTCAATTGAGTATTTTAGCGATTTGAATACTATTAATTTTGCGTAATTAAATTTTTGCAAAATTTAATTTGGAATAAAGTTTTAATAAATCTAAACTTGTATTGTCTTTCTGCCCAAGCAAGAGAAGCTTCTGTTCTTTCAAATCAGGTTTTTGTTCAAAATGGCCGCAAACTATTAAGAATACCCGATGACATTATTCAGCAAAAGGATAAGTTGTCAAAATTGGAAAAATACAATTATTGCCCAATAACTTAATACTATATCGCCCATGAGAAGTTTTTTTAGAAACTGTTTTAAAATATCAATCAAGGCGTTTCAACATTAGCTGAATCATAGCTAAATAAACCGCACGGGCGGCCCCGCATACTTTCACTATTTTGAGTGTGCTTTTCGTAATC
>NZ_JAIXST010000237.1 GCF_027484545.1 Runella sp.
AACTTAATGAACTCTTGCAGGATGCCTTCACAAAGGCATCAAAGTCCCTGTCTTTTGCCAGAAAATGGATTGACGATTTTTGGAATCCCATTTTTTGGAATTCTACAATTATTTGTTCCAATTAGTTATGTCCCTATCTATACAAAACAACAGGTAAGACGAAGAAAGTTATAGAAAGCCTGCTATAGATCCTACCTCGTTTACACTCTAAACGCTTTCAATTTATGCCCTGAATGAGTATTTTAAACGTTTCTCCTTCTTAGTAGGGTAATTTTGCCATAAAAGGCTGCTTCCTAATGACCTCGGATTATATTCTTCAAGTAAACGGTCTTACCAAGTCGTTTTCGGGTGTTAAAGCACTTGATAATGTTCAATTGAACGTACGCAAAGGAGAAGTACACGCGCTCATGGGCGAAAATGGCGCGGGAAAATCCACTTTCATGAAGATTTTGATTGGCCTGCTCACTCCCGATGCCGGCGAAATCATCTTTGAAGGCAACGAACTGAAAACCGGCGATGTCAACGACGTACTGAAAAAAGGCATTTCCATGATTCATCAGGAGATGTTGATCGTGCCTGAGTTGACCGTCGCACAGAATATTTTTTTGGGAAGAGAATCTACCTCTTGGCTGCCCAGTTGGCTAGACGACCGCTCCATTGACCGCCAATCGGAAGCCCTTCTTCAGCAAATGGGCGTTGCCATTCA
The DNA here is from genome assembly GCF_027484545.1 of Runella sp. Lineage (GTDB taxonomy): Bacteria > Bacteroidota > Bacteroidia > Cytophagales > Spirosomataceae > Runella. The sequence goes on from NZ_JAIXST010000237.1 coordinate 707, forward strand.
TGCCCGAACCAAAATGAAACACCTGAGTGTGGCCGAAATGCAAATGGTGGAAATCGCCAAAGCCATTTCAAACAACGCCAAGGTGATTATCATGGACGAACCCACGTCCGCCATTTCCGACAAGGAAGTGGCAACGCTTTTTAACATCATCAAAGACCTCAAAAGCAAGGGAGTGGCCATCATTTATATCTCGCACAAAATGGACGAGATCTACCAAATCGCCGATACCATTACGGTATTGCGAGATGGAAAGTACATAGGGACAAAAAGTGCGTCGGAATTGGACAGTAAAGCCCTGATTACGATGATGGTAGGGAGAGAAATGGACGACCTTTTTCCCACGTCTTCCGCTGTAGAAGGCGAAGAAGTGCTTTCAGTGCAGCATCTCAGCAGCAAAGGTAAATTCAACGATATTAACTTTGAAGTACACGCGGGGGAAGTTCTCGGCATCGCGGGATTGATGGGGGCAGGCCGTACTGAAATCGCACGGGCAATTTTTGGACTGGATTCGTATGACAGCGGAAGCGTTTTTATTAAAGGCAAAAAAACAAGCATAAAATCACCCCACGAAGCCATTGCCCACGGCATAGGCTACGTCAGTGAGGACAGAAAAGGACTGGGATTCATTCCGGGATTGTCGGTGAAAGAAAATATTACCTTAGCAAGTCTGCCCAATCACGCCAAAGGGTGGTTTATTCAGCCCAAAAGTGAAAATACGGTCGCATCGCAAATGATCAACGACCTGAAAATAAAAACAACCAATGCCGAGCAAAAAGTGCGTTATCTCAGCGGCGGAAATCAGCAAAAAGTGGTGATTGGGAAAGTACTTCAAGCGTCGCCCGAACTAATCATTCTCGATGAACCGACGCGCGGTATTGACATTGGAGCAAAGTTTGAAATTTATAAATTGATCCATCAACTGACCGCCAAAGGAATAGCGGTTGTGATGATCTCGTCAGAGTTGCCCGAAATACTGGGCATGAGCGACCGAATTCTTGTACTTTCAAAAGGAAAACAAACGGCCCTGCTCTCCAAAGAAGAAGCTACTCAGGAAACCATTATGAAATTTGCAATGCAACATTAACCCTTTGCGCCCTTTGGGTTTAAGAGTATGTTTTAAATAAAAAAATCCTTGCGCGTAAGGAATGCCTGTCCAGCGTGACGGTCGGCCGCTGCCGTGCGCGTTGGGTTTGTGCGGCAGAAGCTTTGGACAGTCGGAGCGCCGATGCGACTGCCCTTCTTTTGACGGGTCGCCGCTACGATACTTTTCTTGGGCAATCGGAACGCCGAAGCGTCAAGAAAAGTAAGGATTCACCAAATTCAAACTTTACAAGTTAACAAATCTGAAACAGATAATTTTCCAATATCCTCTTAAAGGCAAGGGGCGCAGAAAAACAGATTAAATTGCCCACAACACTGAAAAACGATACAGAATGAATAAATACGTTACTCAATTCAAAGGAATAGGTCAATACGGGATTTTTATGGCATTTGTTGTCGTCTGCCTGCTGCTGTCCTTCACTACTTCCAAATTTTTAACCGTTTCCAATTGGACCATCATCATCACGCAGGTATCCATCAATGCGTTACTGGCTTTTGGTGTTACGTTTGTCATCATTACGGGCGGCATCGACCTTTCACTGGGCTCCATCATGGCGGTCACGGGCGTAGCAGCCGCCTCTTTGGCGCATCCAGATACCTACCCTGTCATTGTCCCCCTCGTCATCGGATTGTTAGCAGGAGTTGCTATGGGTGCTTTAAATGGACTCGTCATTACCAAAAGTAAAGTTCCCCCTTTTATTGTTACGTTGGGAATGATGACCATTGGTCGCGGTCTTGCGCTGATATTGAGCAAAGGGCGGCCGGTTTCCAACCTGTCCGACTCTTTTAATTTCATTGGGGGTGGCAATGTAGCAGGGATTCCTTTTCCTATTATTGTACTGATTATCAGCTTTATTGTGTGTTCTGTGGTGTTAAAGAAAACAATTTTAGGGCGATATATTTACGCCGTAGGCGGCAACGAACAAGCTGCAAAGGCATCGGGAATTAGAGTAAACAAAGTCAAAATGGCGGTTTATACGATATGCGGCGGTTTGGCGGCGTTGGCGGGCATTTTATTGACGTCCAGAATTACGACCGGACAGCCCAACGCCGGCGTAGGATTTGAATTGGACGCTATCGCTGCGGCCATTATCGGCGGAACAAGTACATCGGGCGGAACGGGAACGATGACGGGTACGTTGATTGGGGCTTTACTTATTGGGGTGATTAGCAATGGTTTAGACTTGCTGAACGTTACTTCGTATTACCAACAGGTAGTGATGGGAGCTATTATTATCGGGGCGGTGGTATTGGATAGTTGGAATCAGAAAACAACTTAAAAAAAGCATTCATATACATCTATATAATTAACTGAAAATGAAAAGAATTTATGTTGGTTTAATTGTGTCTGCATTATTGGTTGGATGCGGACAAACGAATGAAAAAGAGCAGGGTGACGGTGCAAAGAAACTCACCGTGGGTGTCACTATGCTGAGTATGCAAAATGAATTTATTGTAAAAGTAAGCGACGAAATAGATAAAAAAGCGCAGGAACTGGGAGTGGAACTTATTACGGTTGACGCTGAGCGGTCGGCATTGAAGCAGATTGAGCAGGTCGAAAGTTTTATTGCTCAAAAAGTGGACGTGATTATCATGAATCCCTGCGAAGTAGAGGCAAGTTCACCCGCCGTAACCAAAGCACTGGCCGCCAAAATACCCATCATCAACGTAAACTCTGCCACAAGTGCCAAACCAACGGCTTTTGTGGGCTCAGACGATGTAGAATCGGGACGGATTGCCATGAAATTTATTGCTGAGAAATTGGGTGGAAAGGGAAACGTCTTCATGATGCACGGCTTCATGGGACAGGCGGCGCAGATACAACGGGAACAGGGGGCGAGAGAAATTTTGAAACAATATCCCAATCTGAAATTGGTAGCCCACCAAACGGGCGAATGGGATCGGGCTAAATCCATGTCGTTGATGGAAAACTGGATTCAATCCTACGGCAAAGACATCAACGCTGTTTTTGCTCAAAACGATGAAATGGGCATGGGAGCAGTCAACGCGCTGACCGCTGCCGGGATGAAAGACAAAGTGATTGTGGTCAGTATTGATGCGATTCCCGATGCCTTGCAGGCAGTCAAAAAAGGGACACTGGATGCCACCGTTTTTCAAAATGCCGAACAGCAGGGAGCCAAGGCGATCGAAACTGCCGTGAAAATAGCCAAAGGACAAGCCTATGAGAAAGAAGTATTGATTCCTTTTCAGTTGGTCACTAAAGAGAATGTGGGTACTTTTATGAAGTAATGGAGAAAAAATAGGGAAAATTTCATACAGTGTAGTCCACTTAAAAAGAAATAAACCTTAGTTTTTTTAAATAACCTTCTGTTTATCAATAGTTTAATTCTTTTAAAAAGAGTCTTTGGAGTAATCACTCCAAAGACTCTTTTTTCTTGGCTCAAATATACAGGATGGCATAGGATAGTTGTCTAAATTGCCTTTTTAATATTTGTACAATGGTAGGGATTTATATTCCTATTTGAAGGGTTTGCTTTATCTATTAACTTAATTAAACAATTACAAAATGAAAAGAAAATGTACTCTACACCAGAACAGGGTTCAGACGTTCGCCTACGTCATGGCACTGATTCTGCTCTTCACGTCCGCTTCATTTGCCCAACAATTAGTAAAAGGAAAAGTATCAACCAACGATGGGGAAGCCCTCGTGGGCGTGAACGTTGCGATTAAAGGTACTACCAGAGGTACTACAACCAATGCCGATGGTAATTTTCAATTAGACGCAGCTAGTACTGCTACTTTGGTTTTTAGTTACATTGGTTACATTACCAAAGAAGTGGTGGTGGGAAACCAGCAAACCATCAACGTAAGTTTGCCAGTCAACGACAAAACCCTTAATGAAATCGTGGTTGTGGGTTACGGTAGCCAAGTAAAAAAGGAAGTGACAGGGGCCGTTCAGACCATTACGGCTAAAGAAATTAAGGACTTACCGGTATCGCAACTTGCCCAAAAACTTCAGGGGCAAGTAGCTGGGGTACAAATTAACCAAACGACAGGTCGGCCAGGACAAGGGATGAACGTCCGTATCAGAGGGCAGCTTTCTGTTTCGGGTGGTAGCGACCCACTCTACGTAGTGGATGGTTTTCCTATCACGGGTAATATCGGCGCGTTGAACCCTGATGAAATTGAAGACATTTCGATTTTGAAAGATGCCGCTTCAACTGCACTTTATGGTTCGCGCGCGGCAAACGGAGTAGTACTTATCACAACCAAAAGAGGTAAAGCAGGCCAAACCAACGTAAGTTTTAACGCTTATACTGGTACACAAGTAGTACCTAAGAAAGGACGTTTCGAAATGATGAACGCGGTTGAGTTTGCTCAGTTTAAAAAAGAATACTACGAAGATGCCAAACAGCCCGTGCCTATTGAATTTCAAAATCCATCACAATATGAGGGTAAAAATAACGATTGGTACGATGCCGTGCTTCGTCGTGCTCCTCTACAAAGCTATAACTTAACTTTGACTTCAAACAAAGATAAGGTAAGCACTTCATTGGTAGCAGGGGTATTCAACCAAGAGGGCGTTGTCATCAATACCAAATACCAACGCTACGCACTTCGTCTCAACAGCGAATACAAAGTATCGGACAAAGTAACGATTGGATTAAATATTGCTCCTCAGTATGTGTTTGACAATACGCCACGTTCTGACGGCGACCGTGGTACGGGTATCTTGTTTAATGCCATCCACACTTGGCCCGTGATGCCTATCTATGACGAGAAAGGTGACCTAACGCTTTTCAACCGCTTTCCTTCAAGCACGGGCAATATCTTTGCTTATCCCAACTGGGTGCGTGCGGCAAACGAGTTGACCAATCAAACTAAGCAAACCAACATTCTCTCAAACGCGTATATTTCCTATAGCCCCATCAAGGGTTTAACTTTGAAATCAACGTTTAACGTAGAGTTATTGAATCAAAAGTTCTTCTTCTTTAACCCTTCTACGGCTACCAGTGCCATCAATACGGCGGTGCCTGTTACGGCAGTTTCGATACGAGAAGCCACAGACAACTTTGGCTGGTTGAACGAAAACTTGGCTACGTACGTAAAATCATTCAACAACCACAACTTTGAATTGTTAGCGGGCTATACCAATCAGAGCTTCCGTAGCGAATCAAGCCGTATTCAAGCGGACACTTACTCCGACGACCGCCTTCCCACAATTCAAGGGGCAATCAACGTAGCTCGTGGTGGAACCAGCAGTAACGTTCAGGAATGGAGATTGACTTCATTGCTTTCTCGTTTGGCCTACAACTACAAAGGCAAGTATCTTTTCACCGCGTCTATTCGTCGCGACGGTTCTTCTCGCTTTGGTTCTAACAATCGTTGGGGTACTTTTCCTTCGTTATCAGCAGGTTGGGTAGTGTCGGATGAAGCTTTCATGAAGAATTTTAGTAAAGTCTCTTTTGCTAAATTGAGAGCAAGTGTGGGGGTAACAGGAAACAACAACATCGGTAACTACACACAGTACGCCCTTATTAACAACACCGTAAATGCTGTTTTTGGAAACAACGTAGCGGCCGGAGCAGCCGTAACATCCCTTGCCAACCCCAACCTTGGCTGGGAAACAACCCGCCAAGTGGATATCGGTTTTGACCTCGGTTTCCTCAATGACCGTTTCCAATTTACCTACGACTATTACACCAAAAATACCACCAACCTGTTGTTTGCGGTACAGATTCCCCAAGAATCAGGCTTTACCAACTTCAACGACAACATTGGGGAAATTAAATTCTGGGGACACGAATTTTCGCTCAATACCCGTATTCTCGACCGTGGTAAGTTGAAGTGGAGTGTAAATTCTAACATTTCTTTCAACCGCAACAGAGTCGTTGCCCTTGCTGATGGGATTGATCGCGTGTATGGCTTGCACCACATCACCAAAGTAGGTGAGCCTTTTGGACAATTCTATGGTCACCTTGCCAACGGGGTATACATGAACGAAGCCGACCTCAAAAGCAACCCTGTTGTACCTGGCCGTTCATTTGTCGGAACAATTAAACTCGTTGACGTAAATGGTGATGGTGTGCTTACCAACGGTGGAGACAAAGACGACCGTACGATTTTGGGTAACCCATTCCCTAAATTCACGTACGGAATAACCACAAACCTAAACTATGGCAACTTTGACTTTAGCGTTGTAGCTTCGGGTTCTCAAGGCAATCAGCTATGGGTGCGTCACTTATACAGTACGGCTAACCTTGATGGGGTATTCAACCTTCATAGAGAAGTAAAATATCGCTTCCGCTCAGAAGCTAACCCGGGTAAAGGCTTCTACGGTACAACCGTGGGCGGCGGTACTGCAACGGGTATTGAGCGTGACTGGCAAAACAGTCGTTTCGTAGCCGATGCGTCGTTCTTTACCATCAAGAACATCACATTGGGTTATACTATCAACAAGCGCAATAAGCTTTTCCGTTCGGCCCGGGTGTATGCTTCAATTCAACAGGCATTGGTGTTCACCAAGTACTGGGGTGGCTCTAATCCTGAAACCAGTGCCCAGACGAACGGGCAGGGCGACGGTGGAAACCTTAGCCCGGGTGTGGACTTGTTCAACTATCCCGTACCACGTACGTCAACGATTGGGGTAAACTTTAACTTCTAACAAAGTAGATTTAGTTGATTTGGGGGATGTACACCCGTTCACAGAATGGTCTCACTCCTCCAAATCGCCTAAAATCAACTTAAAAACACTGAATACAAATGAAAAAATCAATCCTATTTTCTGTTGCCTTGAGTTTAGGCGCATTTAGTTGTAGTGAAGACTTTTTAACGGTGACTCCCGAAACTGCGTTGAGTTCGGTTACTTTCTTTAAGACCGAATCTGACTTTGTACAGGCTGTTAATAGTGCTTATGTTCCGCTACGGACGCTTCACAATATCACCTCTCATTTGCTTACCGAGCAACATTCGGATAATGCGCGATATGTACGTAACATTTTGTTTGGTGCGACCGAAAACCAATCGAACTTGGCGGATTTCAACGTACCTACTGCGAACGGTATCACTACCAACGGTAACGTTTTGACGGCTTATCGTCAAAACTACCTCATCATTGCCCGTGCGAATCAGGTATTGGCGTTGATTGATGCGGCTACTATTCCGGATGCGACCAAAAAGAATGTAAAAGGACAGGCATTATTTCTGAGAGCGTTATCTTATTTGGAAATAGCACGCTTATTTAACCGTGGACCACTTCAATTAACTCCCGTTAGTGTGCGTTCGGAATCTGCTGCGGCACTTGGTTCTGGCGAACAGTTGTACGCTCAGGTCATCAAGGATGCCACAGAAGCCATTGGTTTACTACCTGCAAAATCAGCACAGGAAGCAGGCCGGGCTACTTCGGGAGCGGCTCGTGCGTTGTTGGCCAACGTGTATATGATTCAGAAAAAATGGTCAGATGCCGAAACGCAACTTCGGGCCATTGTAACAAGCAATGAATATAGCTTGATGCCTAACTACGCAGATGCCTTTTCGAACAGTACAAGCAACAAAAATACCAAAGAGTCGGTATTTGAGGTGCAATACTTAGAAGGGTCGCAAGGGCTTAATGGAAACTTTCTGTACAGTATGCTTCCTTTTCCTATCGCTGCTAATGAGCTTGTAACAATCACTGGAACTACAAACCCTCAGCCATTATCGGGAGAAGGTAACAACATTCCTACACCAGATTTGATAGAAGCCTACGAAACGGGTGATAAGCGTAAAGATGCTACGATTGGCACTATTACTTTAGGTGGTGCTTTGCATACCAACAAGACTTTCCCTTACATTAAGAAGTATGCAAGAGCTCACGCACTGCACAATAACCACGGTATGAACTGGCCCATTTATCGCTATTCAGAAGTGTTGTTGTTTTTGGCGGAAGCCCTCATTGAGCAAAATAAATTGGCCGACGCAACTCCATTCCTCAACCAAGTACGTACACGGGCAGGATTAGCAGATACCAAAGCCGCTACTCAATCGGCACTTCGTGATGCTGTTTATCAAGAAAGAAGAGTTGAGTTGGCTTTTGAGTCGAAGCGCCTACACGACCTTGTACGTACGGGACGTTTAGAAACGGTTATCAAAGCCTACGGCGACCGTGTCAAAGCAGATAAATTTAGGTATTATTTTCCTGATGCGGGTTTTGTACCAAGCGATGCTTTTACCAATATCACGCCATACTATGGCTTGCCGGCTGCTGAGGCAGATTTGAGCCCTAACTTCTAAATTTTACTCGAAAACGAGCCAGTTTCTTTCAAGGGGCTGGCTCGTTTTTTCTTTCTGACTTGCTAAGAGATAAACCAGTAGCCTATTTTGTAAAAAGTAGGGTAAAATGTATGGGTAATCCCGCTTTTGATTTAGCAAGAAAATCCATGATTATTCCAACTCTAAAGTACAAACCCTTATGTATCCTAAACACCAATCTATTCCCAAACTGATGGCGGTAGTGGCACTTTTTGTGTTTGCTGCATCATTTACTATTTTAAACAAAACGGAGCCTGCCGTCAATGGTAGAGATAATCCAAAAACGGAAAAATTGAAAATGCAACCCGGATTTAAAGCGGAACATTTGTATAGCCCTTCCGAAAACAATCAAGGTTCATGGGTTGCAATGACATTTGATGACAAAGGACGTATGATTGTCTCTGACCAATACGGTGGCTTATTTCGCTTGAAAATCCCTGCGATTGGTTCGGGTACTACGGCCCCCACCATTGAGAAATTATCCATCGGGAAAGCAGTGGCAACGGATACGGTCGGAATGGGCTACGCACAAGGGCTTTTGTATGCTTTCAATAGCCTTTACGTAATGATCAACAACCGAAGCAACGCGAAATTTTCAAGAGGAAGCGGTCTGTATCGTTTGCAAGATACCAATGGCGACGACCAATTTGACCAAGTGACTGTCTTAAGAACCTTCAAAGGAGAAGGCGAACACGGGCCACACAGTATTATTCTGTCACCCGATAAGCAATCCTTATTTGTAGTGGCGGGTAACTTTACACAGCCGGGTACAATGGACACCTATCGTCTTCCTCCCGTATGGCAGGATGATAATTTGTTGCCGATGATTAAAGACCCGCGTGGACACGACGCCGATCCCAAAGTGCCGGCCGGATGGATTGCGAATATTGATCCCGAAGGAAAAAAATGGGAAATGGTGGCGTCCGGATTCAGAAACCCTTACGATATTGCTTTTAACGAAGTGGGTGATTTATTTACGTACGATTCAGATATGGAGTGGGACTTTGGCCTTCCGTGGTACCGCCCTACACGTATTGCTCACGTAACAAGCGGATTGGAATTTGGATGGAGAACAGGAACAGCCAAATGGTCAGCCACTTGGCCTGATAACCTCCCCGCTATCGTCAACATTGGACAGGGCTCACCTACCAACCTGATTCACTTGAAGGATGCCAAATTTCCTGCCAAATACAAAAGAACGCTTTTGGCTTTTGACTGGAGTTTCGGAATCATGCACGCCATTAATCTCAAACCTTCGGGCGCAACGTATTCAGGCGAAAGAGAAGAGTTTCTGTCAGGGATTCCACTTCCTTTAACAGACGGTGCCATTGGTCCTGACGGTGCCCTTTACTTCTTAACGGGAGGTCGTCGTTTGGAATCAGATTTATACCGAGTTTATTACGACGGTCCTGAAAGTACAGCTCCTGTAGCTGCGGCACCTGTCAATAAAGACAATGAATTAAGAAGAAGCTTAGAGCGTTTTCATGGAGCTCCGGACAAAGCAGCAGTCACAACCGCATGGCCTTATTTGAAGCACCCGGATCGCCACATTCGTTATGCTGCCCGCGTAGCGGTAGAGAATCAGCCCGTTGCCGAATGGCAGGATAAAGCATTGAGTGAAAAAGACCCTATTGCTTTAACCAATGCCATGATTGCCTTGGCTCGGGAAGGTAAACCGGAACAAAAAAGCGCCATCTACAAGGCATTGTTGACCATCAATTACAAAACACTTTCAGAGTCTCAACAAATTGATTTATTGAGAGCATTTGAATTGACTATACTCCGTATGGGCGTGCCGGATGCGGCTCAGTCTGCACAGGTCAGTGCGTATCTGAATCCTAATTATCCGGCCACTAATGCTGACATCAACCGGGGTTTAAGCAAAGTATTGGTAACGTTGGAAGCTCCGGGTGTAGTAGCCAAAACGCTGGCACTGTTAGAAGCCAAAGAAACGCCTGCCAATACAACAGCAGGGGGAGCAACGGCAACCGCTTCCGCCGAACTAATCATGCGTAATCCACAGTATGGTTTGGACATTGCCGACATGTTGAAATACATGCCACCGGCCCAGCAGACTTTTTACGCGACCATGTTGAGTGTAGCCAAAACCGGTTGGACGCCCGAATTGCACGAAAAATATTTCAAGTGGTTCAATAAAGCATTTAGCTACAAAGGTGGACGGAGCTACATTGGGTTCATTGAAAGAGCTCGTAAAATGGCTTTGAAAAACGTTCCTGAAAATAAAGTTGCCTATTACGACAAACTTTCAGGAGGTGATCTCCTAAGCAAAAACGGGAATGATTTGATGAAGGTGACCTACCCCAAAGGTCCGGGCAAACAGTGGAAACTGGACAATGCACTCCCATTGCTTGAAGCTGGATTGACCAACCGTAACTTTGAACAGGGGAAAAATATGTACGATGCCATTACTTGCAATCGGTGCCATGGTATGCGTGGCGAAGGCGGAAGTATCGGACCTGATTTGACACAATTGGGTACTCGTTTTTCGGTGAAAGATATGTTAGAATCTATCATTGAGCCAAATAAAACAATTTCTGACCAATACGCAGCTACTCACTTCACGCTAAAAAATGGACAGTCAATCGTAGGACGATTAACCAACGAAGATGCCAATACTTATTTTGTTTCGCAAAATCCTTACGAACCAGAGACTGTAATCAAAATAGCAAAAAAGAATGTAGCATCGCACAAGTACTCACCCGTTTCTATCATGTATGGTAATCTGATCAATAGTCTGAATGAGGAAGAGCTGAAAGACCTGATGGCATATCTAATGGCCGGAGGAAACGAAAAGAATCCAATTTTCAGTGCTAAAGCTGAAGTAAAACCCGGAGACAAATAAATTCTATTATCGGCACGGACGAAATTCTGTCCGTGCTGATTTCTTTTCATTTTAAGCCGCTTTTGCGGCTTTTTTCGTTTATAAAAATACGTTCATGATTTACACTATAAGTACTTTACACTCTGCCCAAGGGTAATCTTCTGCTATACCCTTACTTTTGCAGGAGAATTACACTCGAAAAGGAAAATGAGAAAATACCATTTATTTTCATTGATTTTGGCAACTGCCCATTATCTGACGGCCCAAAATCAGCTTAGCACAATAAACTCAAGTCGCTCCTACTCCACTCCCGAAGATTTTGGTGCGGTTGGCGACGGCCTTACCAACGATTATCCGGCTTTTGTCAAGTGGTTAGCGGCTACGTCCAATGGAAAATTAAGAATTCTTCCCAAAACCTATAAAATCAACGGGACACTAACCATCAGTAAGAATGCCAACGGAGCCTCTAACTTAGAAATAGAGGGGTACGGTGCCAAAATTAGTACCGACAACCCCGAGACCATTCCTGTCGTAAGAATAGCCGGTTGCAAAAATTTGGCAATTGCTGGATTGGAAATTCTGGGCACTACTGACATTGACGGGATGTATTTTTCCGACTTCAAAAAGTGTAAATTTCAAAATCTAAAATTTGGATTTACGAATTCGGGCGTATTTGACGAACACTATTGGAATACTTTCAGTCAGTGCGATATTAAGGAAATTTGGATTTATACGGGTACGCCCAAGGATTTGACCGAATTCAATGCCAATGCATTTTATGATTGCCGAATTTGGAAAGGCGATTACGCCATTCGGGTGTATGGAAATCAATTATTGCAGGGGTTTTCCTTCTACAACTGTGATATTTCCTATCAGCAAGTCAGGATATTGTACGTTGACCAACCGATGGTGGACGGCTCTTTAAGCTTTTTTGGAGGGTATTGGGACAGCAAAGAAGGGTTACCCATTGACACAAAAGGAATCGTAGTGAACGCCGCAGGTGTTATCACCCCCAACAGCGCTAACGCAAGTGCTTCCGTCGCTAAAACAGGTTCAAAAGAAAATGTTGATGTGCTTTCGGGTGTGCGCAATGGAAGTCGGTTAGCCACGTCATCAGTCAATCTGATAAAAAACGGCGATCTACAATTTGGAACCGACGCCATCTATAATTCGGGCCTAACCCTGAATCTTGTTAACGGCGAAGGTATGTTTGGTAAAAATCTGAGATGTACGAGCCCAGTGATGAGATACATTGATTTTGAAGCCATTCCCGCCCCCTACACAGGCACCTACAGCGTCACGGTGATAGGCCGCAATAAGAACAACACGACCATTGTACCGGTGTTGGTAAAAAACAACGCCGAAGTGCTATACGGCCCCGTCAGACTGCGAGATGCGAGCGTTACAGATACCAGTTTTGTAGTTACTTCTGGAAATATAGACCTCAATCAGGGGGATATTCTTAAAGTACGGTTTTACACGCAGGAAGGGATTGCCAATGACTTTTCAATCGCCTATTGCGGACTCACGTATGGCCGCATGGGAACGTTGTACGCCCCCCTTCACCCCAATGCCCGACAGCATACAGGGAATGATTTTACAGGGGTAGGAATCAAAACTACGTACAGCCAAACCGATGTAACAACCGGCACAACACTCTTTGCTATTCCGATGGGAAATTATTCCCGAATGTCGGCTGAATGCACCTGCTACGGCGTTGACAAAGTCTATCCCGACGGAGCCACTTTCTCCAAACACGCCATTACGGCCAACAGAAACGAGGGAGGAATCACAACTTCGCTGATACCGATAATGGTTAATTCTAAAGCGGGAGACATCACTTCTCCACCCGTCATTACCCTATTTGATACAGGCAGCGGCGTCCTTCAAATTAAAGCCACCGCAAGCGACGGACTCATCAATCTCAAATGCAAACTTGAAGGAATTTATTAAGAATTCGTCATTCGTCACCGCGGCGGCGGACCGCTCGTCACTCGTCATTCCATTTTTTTTACAAAATCCAATCCAACAACAAGGTACAGGCAAAGCCCAAAAATCCTGATACAGTACTGGTCAGCGTCCAAGCACGGAGCATTTGCGGTACTGTCAGTCCCGAAAACCGTGAAATCACCCAAAATCCGGAATCATTTGGAAATGAAAAACACATACTACCGCAACAAATAGCTAATCCAACCATGACGGGATTGTCGCCTGACGATACCAGCATGGGTCCTAAAATAGAGGAAGCCGTCACGGCAGCTACCGTAGCCGAACCCTGAGCCGCCCGTAAAATCGCAGTCAACAAAAACCCTAACCACAGGTAGGATAAGTTCAGGGAAGACAGCACATTGACCAAGCTTCCTGCGATGCCTGAGCCATTGATAATGGCCCCAAACGAACCACCGGCTCCCACAATCAAAACGAGCAAGCCTGCATTGGCTCCTCCTTCGCTTACAAGCTCATCAAACGTCTTGCGGCAGTAGGGTTTCAGGGCAATCGCCGCCACGGCAACTCCAATCAACATCGCCACGTTTTTGTCTCCAACAAATGCCATCACCGACCGAAAACTATTCTCTTTGGGAAGAAATTCGGCCATGAGGCTACCGACTAAAATCAACAAAATCGGAAATAAAAGTACAAACAAAGACAAGCCTCCCAAAGGAACCGCTTGATTTTCAGCAGGAGCTGAATTGACTTGCTCCGTTTCTACAATTTGCATAAACGGCTGTTTGCCAAAGTAATTGGCCGCTATCAACCCGATGATTGCAGGCGGAACCGCAATCAGCAACGACCATCCCAAAAAAGAACCTACGTTCAGATTGAGCGTTCCCATCACGGCCAATGGCCCGGGAGTAGGAATGACGAGGCAGTGAGTGGCGAAACCGGCAATGATGAGCGCTACCACGAGTTTGACCAACGGTATTTTAGTAGTGCGGGCCAAATCCCGCAGCAACGGCATAAATACAATAAAAGCAGCATTGAGAAACACGGGGATGCAGACCAGATAGCCCGTAATAGCAATGGCAAGAGTCGCATTTTTAATTCCTACATTTCGTAAAAACAGCTTGGCGATTTGCTCGGTAGCCCCCGAATGAGCCAATACATTCCCCAGAATAATTCCCAAACCCACTACAATTCCGATACTCCCCAAGGTCTGTCCGAAGCCGTCGGCTAAGAGTTTGGTTACTTTTTCCAAAGGCAAACCACTGGCTAACCCCGTCAGTAAACCGACCGCCGGTAAGACCAGAAAAGGGTTGATTTTAAGTTTGATAATGCTGTACAATAAGACAGCAATGGAAAGGATAAAAATAGGAAGAAGGTAAGGGTTTGGTGCCATAAAAGTAGATTTTTTACATAAGTCAATCAGGGGGTTGTATCTACCTGATTACAGGCACTCAGAAGAAAAAAAACAGTAAAATCATTAACAAAAGGAAACATTTAACGACTTGTCAATACACTCGAATCTCATGCGTAAAGGGCTGATTTTCGGAAGTAATACCATTTACTGTTACGTAGTATTTGATCCCTTTGGGTAACGCAAACCGTATTACTACCTCTCCTTGCGGCGACAGTTCGGTGGAGGGTTGCCAGAAAAACAGCTTTCCCTCATTAATGGATGC
>NZ_JAIXST010000296.1 GCF_027484545.1 Runella sp.
AGTCAGCCGTTCAGTTCGCTCGAACTCCGCACTTTATGATTGTTAATAGTAGATGCCTTCCATCTGTTTTAAAGCATTCTTACTAAGTTGATGCTTAGCTCAATTCAAGTCACACACGGTTTGATGCTTGGCGAAGAAGCAGATTTCGAAGCAGTAAACTTTCTTTCAGCACTGAACTTGATACGAAGCACAAAGCTTCATTTAAGCACTGAACCCGCTTTTTTGCCAAACGCCTGTTATGCCTTCGCCCTTCTTTTCTAGTCAGCATATTTGATTGATAATTCGTCTTCAAATCCAAAAATTGTCAAGGCTTGTTTTATGCGGTCAAACTTGCCCATATTGTCAATGTTTGCTTCTATAAAATATGTTTCACTGATTGGAACTGCCTGTCTTAGTCCGCTTGTTTCAGGTGTTTTTGTCAAACTAAGTCGGTCGCCAATTTCTGATGTAAAAAAGGTTTCTGGTTGTAAGTCGAATAATTGTTTGAACACTTCAATATAAAGTTTTGCTACTTGTGTAACTTCAAGTTTTTGATTGAAGAAAATAGCATACTCTAACTTCTTGTGTTTTGGGTCTTCTGCATCAAATATATTTATTTCGTCATTAGTTGCTTCGAGTTCAATGTCAATTTTAGGAATTTCCCAAATTTTAATAAAGCGTTCAGAAATAGTATTTGCTCGTTCTTCAATTTCTGTTTTATCCCATTTTGATTTTTCTTTCAAATCTCTGTTTAGCCAAAGTCTGCTGAAAGTATAACCTTGCTCTTTGCCGTCAACGTTCATTACTTTCTTGTCAAGAAATGGTTTGTTACTTAATTTGCCGTTGTTGCCTGATAGAGTGAGATTGCCGATTGTGTTTAGATAGTTTTCTTTTATCAAATTGTATTCGTCTGCACCTAATTCAATTTTCCATTTTGCGTCAGGGTTTTGCGGAAAAATATGTTCAATAGTTATGTCGGAATTTCCTTCAATTGCTACTGGTTCGTTGTTTTGAAAATTTTCAAGTCGTTCTAATAAATAGGTTCGGTTTTTAGGTTTAATGTTGTAAACATCTTTTTCTTTTAGTGCGTTTATCGTTTCTGTGTTTCTTGGGAAACGTTGAACACCTGACCTTTGAAGTAAGGATTTTTGAATTGAAAACAAATAATTGTTAGGCTCAACTTTGTCGTATAAGCCCATAAATATTTTATTAAGTGCATTGGTCGGCAAGCCTAAAATGAAACGTCTGAATGTGAATGATTGAACTGTCGATAAAACTGAAATAAAAGTTGCTTTATCAATTATGTCATTCGAAAAATCTTCATAAATCTTCATAAACCTTCATTAAGAAAGGAAACGCAACATTTATTTCTAACCTGTTGATGTATTCAAGTTGAATTCGTATTAGTTTGTCAGGTTCGTTTTTCGGGTTAGTTAGTTTGTTGTAATACTTAACTAATGATTTTAATTCTGTGAGAACAAGCTCCAATTCGTCAATAGTGGAAGTTGGATATTTCTCTTTGAATTTTGCGTAAACGTCACCTTTGTTTGGTATTTCTTTGTTTTTAAGAGTTAAGTAATCACGAATGAATTCAGAAACACGAGTTTTATTCAATGTTTCATCCTTTGCGTTTTTCTCGATTACTTCCCAATAGCTTTTGTAAATTCTGTCTTGATTTGTTCTTGAAAGTCCCATTAGAATATAATTTCTAATAAGGTCGGCTTGTGATAATTCAAGTCCAGTTGAATTCAGACTTTCAAAAATTCTTTGAGGATTATCTTTTTGTCTGTCAAGTGCAATATCAACGAAAATGAGTTTAGAAAGTCCACGCTGAATAACTTCAAAGTTCTCCGCATTAATTGCTGACCTGAAATAATCAAAATTTTCTATAATTTTTGAATAGCCTTTAAATTCTTCTCCGTCTGTTGAATTTAGAATGTGTCGAAGTGCTTCTTTATTATTTTCGGTTGGTTTTAATTTCAGCTTTTCTTCTTCGGGTGCAAATTCATTTATTAAATACGTTTTCTGAATTCGGTTAACTAGCATTTGGTTGTCAAGTTCCTTTGCAAGTCTGTAAAGTGAGATATAAATTAATGTGATAGTCGTAAGACGTTGCTGTCCGTCAATTATGGTTAATTCCGTTAAGCCTGATGCTGTGTAAACGTCATCGTGAACATAAACTATACTCCCGATAAAATGGGCATTTGTCTTGTCGTTTTTACCCGTTTCAATTATGTCGTGAAGTAATTGCTTGCACTGAAATAGTGTCCAGTCATAATTTCTCTGATAAACAGGAATAGCAAATGTCGTTTCATTTGTCGCTAAAAATTTATCTACTTTGGTTTCGTTCGCTTTCATATTTTATTTCTGTCTGCCTGTTTGTTTGTTTACGGTCGTCATAGGGTGAGGCATGACATCTATATATACGCTACTTAGTCGTTTTTTATCGCTTATAACCGTTTGTGGTCGTTCTATCGTTTTTTTTCTCACAAAATCAAATTTTAATAACAGAGTATCCACGTTCCGTACTTAGTAGTAATTTTACGAAAGTAAGAAACAAAAAAGGCAAAAGCAATCAGTCGACCCTATTTGCTTTTGCCTTGAATAAAAAAAACTTACTTCTTCCCCTCTTTCCGTTTCTTATACTCCTTGAATCGGTTGTTGTATTCTTCCAATTGTTCGGGCTTAAAACGGGTTTGGTATTCGGGAGGCAAAGCCAGTCGTTCGGGAGCTAAGGTGGGAGATTTGTCAATGAGTTTATTGCGACCGCCGGCATTTTTGGTTAAGTCAAATACATCGTACAATTCGCCCGTCACGGTGTACGATTTGTAAGAAAGCTTGTTGCCGTCTACGGAAATGATTTGGTACAACTGCGTGTTGGAACCGGCGCGGTCCATCCAATCCTGCAAACCAATCGTGTACATTTTAGGCCCGCTGACCGATACCACATAAATAGGGCCATCGGGGTATTTACGGCTTGTGCCGAGCGGCATATTTAACCCTCTTCCGTAGGTGTGGTCGTGGCCCTGTAAGACCAAATCAACGTGGTATTTTTTGTAAATCGGTTCCATTTTCACGCGCCATTCGTCGTTGTTGCGCCCGTTGGCCGTCGAATAAATCGGGTGGTGATGCATGGCTACGGTCCATTTGTTTGGATTGTTGCTTAATACTTCCACCAACCATTCGGCCTGTGCGTCCATCACGGTAGAGTCCAATAAAGCAGCCTGAGAATCTAAAGAAATAAAGCGAACACCCTGATAATCAAAATAGTAAGTCGTTTCTTTGAGTTTGTCGGGGCCGTTTTCGGGTAAAACAAAAGAGGGCCGCCAGTGCATTGAAACCCGGCCTTTTCCTGCCGCATCTCTGTAATATTCGTGATTGCCGGGCGTAGCCAAGGTCGGAACCATGCCCGTAATCCAACCGCCCGCTTCAAACCACTCGCCCCATTGCCAATCGGCGTTGGAGGTGTTGATCAAATCTCCCGCGTGAAGCATAAACTGTACCGACGGAAATGCAGAATAGGCCCCGCGAATGGCCCGCGACCAGAGCGAACGAATGTCGTTTTGGGCATCGCCGAAGTACAAAAACGAGAACGGGGCTACTTTGTCCTCGGCGGTTTTGAAATGAAACCACTCGCTCCATTGTTCTCCGGCACCCACGCGGTAGCTGTATTTGGTATTGGGCTTGAGGTCTTTGAAATGCACCGAATGATACAAAATCTGTTTTCCCTCAATAAGCACCGTTTCGGTAGTGGCCGGTACGATGGCAGCCCTTTTGACAAAATCGGGCCCTGCGTCTGCCTCATGAATGGCTCCAACGGCGCTTACAACGGTTGAATCAGTGCGCCAATTCACCGATTGAGAAGTGGCAGGATTGCTTTGCCAACCCAAAATGACCCGGTCGGGAAAAGCAGTAGGGGTGTAGGCCTTGTGCGTCTGGGCATTACCAACAGAAGTAAGCAATGCCCAGAAAATAGTAAGTACAAGTAAGGGTTTTTTCATTGGGATTGGTTGTTAGAAACGTAACTGGAGTTATATCTCAGTGATTTAAAAGTCAAACTTACTTGAAGGAGGCAAGATTGTATAATTTAGTCTGTTATCAAACGCTTAATTCTCAATGAGGAAATCTATTTTCCCGGCAGATTGGCGCTGATTAAATCTAAAACCGCCGAAATGACAGATGTTTAATGACCTGCAATTTGGTCCATAATGACGTTAGCTCTTGCGCCTGTTTTACCCGTGCTCGGGCATTGGCCTTCGCCCCGTAATTCCTGCACAATCAACTCAATCAGAGGTTGTTGTACGTGTTCGGGATAAGGAATGTTGTATTCCTCCACGCCGCTTTCAGTTTCGACTTTAATGATGAATTTTTCAAAGAAAGAAAAGGTGATTTTTCCTTTGGAACCCATCAATTGGGATTCGTCGAGGCGTTGTTCTTTGTTGAGCGTATAGCACCAACTTCCCGTCCCCAATACGCCCGATTCAAATTCATAATTGGCGACCACGATGTCGTCGGCTTCGTACAATCCGGCTTGGTTTCGGGCGATACCTTGGGCGGATTTAATGGGACCGAGTGCGTATTCCAGAAAGTCAAACTGATGAGAAGCCAAATCATGGAAATGCCCACCCCCCGAAATTTTCGGATCTACGCGCCAGCGCGGTTGCGCATTTTCGCCTATTTCTTCCGAATAAGGATTGTAGTGAATTTGAACCGTAACTAAACGAATATCGCCGATTACTTTTTGGTCAATAAGTTCTTTAACCTTGACGAAATAAGGCAACGAACGACGATAATAGGCCACAAAAAGCGGTACACCCGTTTCGCGACTGACCTGATTCATGGCTTCGCATTCGGCCGTATTGAGCGCCATGGGCTTTTCCACGTAGGTTGCCTTGCCTGCTTTGAGGGCTTTGGTCGCGTATTCCAAGTGGACATCAGGGGGCGTGGCAATGTAAACCGCGTTGACTTCGGGGTCGTTGATTAGCTCATCTACGCTCGTGTACCACTTGGGCACGCCGTGGCGTTGGGCGTAGTCGGCGGCTTTTTCGGCACTTCGTCCCATGACCGCCACCAACGATGAATTGGGCACTTTGCTGAAAGCCGGCCCGCTTTTCTTTTCGGTTACGTTGCCGCAGCCAATCATTCCCCATTTAATTTGTTTCATCTTAAGTAGTACGTAGATTTTAGTATTACTATAAAGGCCAAAAACAAGGAAGATTACCAATGTCACACGATTCTTTTTAAAAACTATTACACAACTAAGGAAGCCGAAGCATCGGCATTTGGAAGTTCACCCGCGGCTTTTTTGATTATGTTCATATCGTACTGCAATCGTTGGCTGAAAAGTGCCACGTCAAAGCTATGCACCACAATATTGACTCCTTCTTTCATCCATTTGATTTGCCGCTCCGGTTCCAATGAAAAATGAATACCGATGGAAAGTCCTTTGGCGCGTGTTTGGTGAATAATGCTCCGAACGGCCGCTTCAAAATCGGGGTGGTCGTATTGCTCGGGCAATCCCAAACTGACCGACAAATCATGGGGGCCGATAAATACCGCATCCAAGCCTGGAACGGAAAGAAGTTCGTTCAATCGTTCGAGGGCAGGGACACTTTCGATGTTGGCAATGCAGATGTTGGAGGCATTGTGTGCCGTAATGCATTCCTGCAACGTCGGAGACATTTCTTCGACGCCATTCAGATAATTATGCAACTTTTCTCCTTTGAGCGGCCTGAATTTGGTAGCACCCACCAATTCTCGAATCTGCGCCACGGATTCCAAATAAGGCGCCACTACCCCCAACGCTCCGCCGTCAATCACCTGACAGGCCAAAAAAGGATTGGGTTCGGGAATGCGTACAATGGGTGTAATGTCTAAGGCTCTGAAAATTTGGCACATTCTGGCCAAATCGGCACGGTCTAGTGGGATGTGTTCGGTATCAATAAATACAAAATCAAGCCCTGCCCGTTTGACCACCGCAGGCCACATAGGGCCTGTTGAGGTGAAGCAAGTGCCATAGACATTTCGTCCATTTTTTAATTTTTGGAGTAAGTTGGGAGTAGCTGCGGTGCTCATGGGTCTTCCTGATTTAGATAGAAATACTACTTGTGGCCGGAGTAATGAGGCTATTTTCAACGGATACTATTTTGAGAGGCAAATAGTCTTTATCGGTTGTAGAAAGGTATTAGAGGAATGACGAGATACGAATGTCGAATGACGAATTTTGGATGAAGAGGTACGAATTAGATTAAATAGAGCTAAAAGGAAACGGATAACGAATACACGGATAACGATTAACAGATACACGGATAACGATTACACAAATAACCCTGCGAAAGCACATAAACCAAAACCATGAAGAACCTTCCTTTTATTGATTTGCTCATTATTTTGCTCTATTTGGGCGGAATGGTGAGTGTTGGTGTTTATTTTTCCCGAAAAAATCGCCTTGAAAGCAGTGACAATGCCGAGCAATTTACGACGGCTTCGGGGCAAATACCCGGTTGGGCCATCGGCATGTCCATTTACGCTACTTTTCTCAGCAGCAATACGTTTTTGGGCGTACCGGGAAAAGCCTTTGGCAGCAACTGGAACTCCTTCGTATTCAGTCTTTCCATGCCCTTGGCAGCGTGGGTAGCTACTAAATATTTCATTCCTTTTTACCGTAATACTGGCGAAGTATCGGCCTATACCAACCTCGAAAATCGTTTTGGAGCATGGGCACGTACCTACGCTGTCGCGTGTTTCTTGCTGACGCAGTTGGCCCGAATGGGTTCTATTTTCTTTGGGATTGCACTTAGTTTACAGGCACTTACGGGTTATCCCATGGCGACTATTATGGTGGTTGTCGGGATTTGTATCATTTTGTATACGGTGATGGGTGGTATGGAAGCCGTGATTTGGACAGAGGTAGTGCAGGGCGTTATCAAAACGGCCGGAGCGGTGATTATTTTATGGTTGGTGGTAGATGGTATGTCGGGAGGCGTGAGTAAAATTGTCGATATTGGGCAAGCCGATCATAAATTCAGTTTGGGAAGTTTTGACTTGGATTTTACCCAACCGACGTTTTGGGTGGTATTGCTCTATGGTTTCTTTATGAACCTCAATAATTTTGGGATGGACCAAAACTACGTTCAGCGGTATCACACGACTACTTCGGTCAAAGAAGCGGCAAAATCTGTGTGGCTGTGCGTGTATTTGTACGTGCCTATTTCGCTGATATTCTTTGTGTTGGGCTCTGCTTTGTACGCTTACTATCAGGTCAATCCCGAAATGATGGAGGCGGTGAGATTGCAGGCGGCTGCCGATAAGCTGCCGGGCGGTACGCAGGAAGCCATCAAACAATTGGCCGCTACGCTCAAGCCAAGTGATTTTGGCGATAAAGTAATGCCGCATTTTATGGTGACCAAAGTCCCCGCAGGTTTATTGGGATTGATTGTGGCAGCCATTTTGTCGGCGGCCATGAGTACCATCAGTTCGGGCATGAATGCTTCGGCGACTGTGTTTTCGCTGGATATTTACCAACGCTATTTCAAGGCCAATTTGTCGGGCAAAGAATCACTTCGATTG
Source organism: Runella sp. (assembly GCF_027484545.1). GTDB lineage: Bacteria > Bacteroidota > Bacteroidia > Cytophagales > Spirosomataceae > Runella. The sequence continues at coordinate 7,549 of NZ_JAIXST010000296.1, forward strand.
TTATACATTGCCACGACCGTATTTGGATTATTGGGGATGGGAACAGGCATTGCCATGATTGGCGTCAAAAGTATTCTGGACATTTGGTGGCTGTTGTCGGGGATTTTTGCGGGCGGTATGTTAGGCTTGTTTTTGTTGGGCATTATTTCGCGTCAAACCCACAATGGAGAAGCCATTACTGCCACGCTGATTGGGATATTGGTGATTCTTTGGATGACATTTTCCAACCAAATTCCCGAATCCAACGCCGCACTTCGCAGTATGCTTCACCCCAATATGATTATCGTAGTGGGTACGCTTACGATTTTCCTGGTGGGAGTTCTTTTAACTAAAATACGTCGTAAAACCCCTGAAAAGGCAGAAAAGGAGCGAGTTAGCTAAGGATATTTGCAATTTTTGAGGGCTTTGGCACGTTTGTTGATTTTGGGTTTTATGTAGAACCCTAATCCTCAAAATCCCATGGAAGCACCGAAAGAATTTGTAGCTTTGTTGCGCGATACGCAATTGATTTTGGATACTATGCCCGGCGAAGCCCTTGATATTTCAGTCGTTATTCCGCTTTTCAACGAAGACGAATCCCTCCCCGAACTGACCGCGTGGATTGCGCGGGTTATGGACGAACATCATTTCAGCTACGAAGTACTTCTCATTGACGATGGAAGTACAGACGATTCGTGGAGAGTGATTCAGAAATTAGCAGTCACGAATCCATATATAAAAGGAGTTCGATTTAATCGCAATTATGGTAAAACACCTGCTCTTCAAACCGGCTTTCAGTTGGTGCGCGGCAGCGTGGTCATTACGATGGATGCCGACTTGCAGGACAGTCCGGACGAGATTCCCGAATTATATCGAATGATTACCGAGGACGGTTATGACTTGGTGTCGGGCTGGAAACAAAAACGCTACGATCCGATTTCCAAAACCTTGCCCACTAAGTTGTTTAATGCCGTAACGCGCAGTATATCAGGCGTTAATCTGCATGACTTCAATTGCGGACTCAAAGCCTATAAGCAACGCGTTGTTAAAAATATTACGCTGTACGGTGAAATGCACCGTTATATTCCGGTAGTGGCCAAATGGAACGGCTTTCGGAAAATCGGTGAGAAGGTAGTGCAGCATCAGGCCCGCAAATACGGCAGTACCAAGTTTGGTTTGGAGCGTTTTGTGAATGGTTTTTTGGACTTACTTTCCATTACGTTTGTTCATCGTTTCAGCAAAGCGCCCATGCACTTTTTTGGGTTGTGGGGGACACTCTCATTTTTATTAGGGTTCCTCATCACCTTCGGTTTGATTATCAAAAAACTCTACCTCATTTTTGCCAAAGAACCTTTTCGTAATGTGACCGAAAATCCGCTTTTTTACATGGCATTGGTTGCAATTGTCATTGGTTTTCAACTCTTTCTGGCGGGATTTTTAGGCGAAATGATGGTGAAACAACATACAGTCAAACAGGCCGATTATTTGGTAGTGGAGAAAATTGGAATTTAGTTTTTTTCGCATTTCAACAAAAAGCGTCCAATTGGTTTCAAAACCGATTGGACGCTTTTTTGTATGAATTCTAAAAGTTCTATGCTTTCAAAATAGCTCTTTGAGTCACTTCATTCCATACGCCACCACCTTCTGCTGATTAATTCCAAAATAGAGTTTATCGTTGATAGTCAGAATACTTCTGACTTCGCCACTGAGGTGAAAGCCCGACTTTTGTTGAGGTACACAGCTAAAGTTACCCTTGCCGTTGTTGTGCAAAAGCACTCCAAAGTTCGCATCATAGTGTCCAAAACGCAGGCGAGTATGCAGTTGATTTCCACAAAGCAGCAGGTCTTTTTTGCCATCTTTGTCATAATCCAACGCAATCAAAGCATGTACGGGGGAGTTCTGTACCTCCATAGGCAAAGGTTTTAATACAAATTTTCCGTTGGCACTCCGTTCAAAAAGCGAGGTAGCCAAGTGGTTAGCTTCGAGACGCATAACACCTTCCAATTCAGAGGCTCCGAATATATCTTTGAGTGTGGCTTCGCTGTAGCTTTTGTAATCCGGGTATCGCTTGCCCATGATGGGCATTTGGCCAATCAACTCGTCACGCGTTATGTAAGGATAACTTTTGCCTTGGATATAGGTACATAAAATGGGGTCAATGCGGCCGTTTTGGTCAAAATCCTTAAAATACAGTTCGGCGGGTTGGTCGGGAGAAGCTTTGACTTGACTGTTTAGCCCCAAATTTCCGACTACCAAATCCATTTTCCCGTCACCGTTGAAATCATCCACCAAGAGTTTATTCCACCACCCGCTGTAATTACGGTCAAAGTAGTTATCAGTTTTATTCTCCAGTTTACCGTTTACATTTTCAAAAACCGTGATCGGCATCCACTCCCCAACCACTATCAATTCTGGCTTTTTGTCACCATTAAGATCAAGCCACGCAGCATCTGTTACCATGCCAAGTCCAGCCCCGCGCGGCGTACCGCCCCAGCCCCCAATGGGGGTGAATTTTACTCCCCCATTGGGGGCTGGGGGGCTGGCTATCAATATAAAACTGGGCGGAATTTCGGGATAACTGCCCGGTACAACGCGCCCTCCAACAAATAAATCAGGTTTCCCATCTCCATTTACATCCGCTACGCGCACGCAACTTGTACTGACCGGCATGGGTGGAAGGGCAGTACTGTTTTTAGTGAAATTGCCTTTGCCGTCGTTCAAATAAAGAGCATCTTGAAGCAAGGGGTCGTTTGCTTCAAAATTGGCGTAGCCGCCGTGACAGACGTACAAATCGAGTGAACCATCCCCGTTGGCATCAAAAAATACCGCGTCGGTAGCGTCGCTTTTGGCATCAGCTTCAAAAGCAGGTTGCGTTTTTTTAGAAAATGAGCCGTTTCCTTTTTGTTGTAAAAACAAAGCTCCTGCTTGCCCATTTCCTCCTCCCACAAACACATCTTCCAGTCCATCGCCGTTCACATCTGCTTTGGCCATGATGGGGCCCACGTACGATTGCGGATTGACCATCAGAATTTGACGTTTAAAATCATTGAAACCGGAAGCAGGCTGTTGGTAAACGATAGGAGAGGCTTTTTCTTCAAACAAAGGCACACCTTGATTTGCCGAATTGGGTAATTCAGTGGCATCCTTTTCATTCAATGTCAGCCATTGGTCGCTTTTGACGTTGGTCAGGTGTTGCTGTTTTCCGTTAGGCCAAATTATGTTTAGTGAATCTATTGAAGTGGATGACCCTAATCCAAAGTGTAAAACTCCCGACACGCTTGACTGATACCCGCGCGCAGGCATTTGTTCGAGGTATTGGGCTTGGCCTTTTTGATAAATGATTACTTTAGCACCAATCCCAAACCGATTCATTTGACCGCCCGCAAGGCTCACTTTCAGGTAATGATTTTTGAGTTTTTGATTGGCTTCGTTTTGGTAGATAAAAGCAGGAAGATTGACGTTGTTTACGACCAAATCCAAATCGCCGTCATTGTCCAAATCAGCATAAACGGCCCCATTACTGTTGGAAGCCTGTCCCAGTCCCCATTGTTTTCCTACATTTTTGAATGTAAGGTCTTTGTTGTTTTTGTATAAATAATTGACCACGTTGGAAGCCGGCATTTGCTGCACCAAATTGAGCACGTCCTGTCGCCCGATATTGGGTTGATTTTGCTGAAAATCGTTCATGTATTTCAGAAAATCAAGGTTGGTATAATCGCGCAGGTAGCCATTGGTAATGTACAGGTCTTTCCAACCGTCATTATCGTAATCAGCAAAAAGCGCTGCCCAACTCCAATCCGTATTGGAAATCCCCGCCAACTGACCAATTTCGGAGAACCTCACCCTGCCCTCTCCTTTCTGGAGAGGGTTCAATCCCCCTTCTCCTGAAAGGAGAGGGGGCGAGGGGGTGAGGTTCAACTGCAGCATATTCCGCATAAACTGCTTATGAAAACCCGACCGAACCACCATGTCAAATTTCTCATAATTATCAGGAGCCATCAGGAGTTTTTGGCGGCGATTGTCCTCTGGAAGCATGTCAAGGGTGAAAATATCGGGAGCGGCGTCATTGTTAATATCGGCTACGTCATTACCCATCGAAAACTGCGAGGTATGCCCAATCGAAGTAGTTAATCGGTCAATAAAACCGCCTTTTTGGTTGTTAATGTACAAACGGTCAGGGATGGTATAGTCATTGCTGACGTAAATATCGGGCCAACCATCTTGGTTAAAATCGGCGATTCCCGCGCCCAATCCATACGAAAGCGGCGAACTGTTAATGCCCGCTTTTTGGGTTACGTCTACAAACAGCCCCCTAACCCCCAATGGGGGAACAATTCCCCCATTGGGGGTTAGGGGGCTGTCATTTCTGAAAAGCCGGCATCCACTGACGGGGTCATCGGTTTTGTCCAAGGCCGCGCTACTCGACTCATTGAGAACGGGCAATGATTTGATGTTATGATTCAACAAAAACAAATCCAAATCACCATCGCGGTCGTAATCAAAAAAGTAGGCATTGGTACTTGAAGTAGGATTATTCAGGCCATATTCCGCCGCTTGCTCCAAAAAAGTTGGAATTCCCTGCGCATTGTTTCCTTGGTTGATGAATAACTCATTGGTTTTCTTTTCGGGAGGAAGGTTTCCCGAATGGCAAACGAATATATCCAACCGACCATCACCGTTGACATCGGCCATGGTTACCCCTGTTTTCCAAGGCCCCTGACGCCCTCCCGCTCCGGACTGCGGGGTAATGTCTTCAAACTGCATTGCTCCTTTGTTAAGATACAGTTTGTTATCACTCAAATTGGCCGTAAAATAAAGGTCGTCCAGTTTATCGCCGTTCAAATCACCTACGGCTACTCCTCCGCCGTTGTAGAAATATTCATACATCAACACGTTGGTGTTGAGCCCTTCATTGATGATATTTTGAAAATCAACGTGGGTCTGTTCAGGGGTCAAAAGTGTAAAAAGAGCAGGCTCTTCGGTGGAGGAATTTGCGGGTTGTTCGGTAGAGTTTTTCTGACAACCGGTTATCAATAAAACAGTTGGGAATAAAAAGTAGGTAAGTGAATGCAATTTCATGGAAAACAAACCTGAACAGGTAAAAATGACAAGGTATGACAGCGTAATTTATGGTAATTGGCTACAAAACAAAAGAATTTTTTTCAGACTCTCTTCATTATCAAAATCAATGGATTCTTCTTTTGAATAGGTGTCAATTGCTTTCTTATGGTTGGAAAAAAGTTTCAAAAGACCTGATTTGTTTGGTTTGTAAAAACGATTATTTTGATCCATTAAAAAATAAGTTTTCTCTTTGGATAGAATCACATCTCCTTTGGAAGCCAGCTTTTGAACAGAACTGTTGCCGGTCGAAAGTACGTTAAGTTCTTTAATAGACGATGTAGCCGACGATTTGCCCATGCCCGCCATTTTTTCTACCGCCGCAACTTTGAACATGGTTTTTACCACTAACTGTACCTTTATATAATCAGCGATGCTTTCCACATAGCCGTGACTTACATCGTAATAAAACTGATTTTCACCAATTTGGATTTTCTTGATGGTCTGCTCATTGGCCAGTGAGAGTGTATCGCGAACGGCACCGATAAACTGCACTTCTCCCAGCATAAAATTATAATTGAGCTTGGCATTAGCCGATGAGCCGTTCAAAAAAGAAACTGTTCCTTCCTTGAATTGCGGATAACGATAGCGCGAGGCGACCGGAATCGCATATTTTAAATCAGCATCGGCTTTTATTCTGAAAGTAGCAGCCTCTTGTGCCAATAGGCTCAATGTATTGCCTCCCCAAACACAAAATAAAAAGAAGAATGTTTTCATCATGACTGTGTTTAATCTTATTGAACAAATTTAAGCAAACTTATCCAGCGAATTGGAAGAAGAGCAAATAAAAAAATCTACCCCAACTTTGATTGAGGTAGATTTTTCATTCATGGATTTAGTATGTCTTAAAAACATTCTAAATCTGATTTGTTAGTAGCCCGGATTTTGCAACAGATTGCTGTTTCGGTTCATTTCATTTCTGTCTATTGGTAAATAGTACAGCTTATCATTCCAGTTTCGGTTTTCTTTGCCTGGATCAATCTCAAATACGGTATAGGCATAATTGTAGTTCTCCTTATCGTATTTATAAAGACTGACCGTTTTACCCGATTTGAGCGTACCGACAATATTGATACCATTGGCTTTGCGTCCTAGCGTAGTGGAAGCTATCATCCAGCGGCGGGTATCGTGGAATCGCTGCTCTTCCAAAAACATCTCTATCCGTTTTTCATTGCGGAAACGCTCTTTCAACGCCGCCCCTGATTCGGTAAGCGCTGGCATACCCGCCCGAAAACGAATCTTATTGAGCCAGCTACGAGCTTCCGCGTCCTGGCCAAGTTCTATACAGGCCTCGGCGTAGTGAAACACCATCTCGGTATAGCGCAGGATTGGCCAAGGTACTTCCTGCCACGTATTCTGATCCACGATAGTAGGATTTGGATCGGTAAACTTACGAATGTAATAACCTGTATAGCTTCCGTTCCAGTCCTCAATAGGACTGTTGCGGGTGTCCAGTCCAAAGTGAGTAACTTTAGCACCTGCGGCATTGACAATTTCGTAACGGCCTGTCTGAATTTGACTGGCAGGGTCGCGGGGGAGATTGGCACTGCTGCGGACTTTCCAAGGCGAGCCTTCAAACAGAATAGAAGAATAAAAACGCGGGTCACGGTTTTCATAAGGGGCACTAGCGTGTTCTGGTTTTTTCCAGTCAAACTTAGTGCCATCCATCATTTCGTAGTCGTCCACCATCAACTGAATCGGTGAATTTCCTGCCCAGTTGTTATAGCCGTTAGGTCCATTGAAAAGCCCCTGACGGCCGCCGTTTTCCTGCTTGGCGTTGATAAAATACCTCGCCATCAACAATTCGTTTTGACCACCGTTTCTTGCCAATGAATTGTTCATAAAGTTGGTCGTTCCCTGACTTGTGCTTACGGGAGCCGTAAGATTCAGCAAGTTACCGAAGCCGGGAAGATCCAAAACAGCTTTGGCAGCCGCTCTGGCTTTTTGCCAACGGTCTGCTTGTGAGCCGCTTACGTTCGCTATCAATTCAGGTTTACTGAATGAACCCAGTACCGTAGAGCCGGCCTTCATTTTGGCAGCATCGTGCAGGTCACTGGCATCGTAAGTCAATACCCGTGCTTTCAACGCCAGTGCGGCTGCCTCAGTGGCACGGCCGGCCGCCAGTGATTTTCCTTTAAGCAAAGCAGCAGCTTCGTCCAAATCTTTGACAATGAACGCTACCGTCTCGGCCCAAGTTTTGCGAGGTGCCAAATAATCGGCTTCACCTAAGTCGTAAGGACGATCAATCAAAGGAACACCACCATAATAACGCGCTAACTGCTGATAGTAATAAGCACGCATAAACTTAGCCTCTCCTGTCAAACGCTCCACAATGTTGCCCGTATTGGCAAATTTAGGAGCAGCAAGGTTTTTAAGCGCTAAGTTACAAGCACGAATGCGCAAAAACATATTTTGCCAGCTAATGGTGCCATTTACCCAACCGATATCAGCAGGATTCGAACGGCCTTCTGTAATGGTAGTGATACCACGACCTGGGTGCGTAAACATCGTTTCGTCGGTCAATGAGGCCAGCATTTGCTCGTCAAAGCCACCATTACCAAAGCCCGCGTAAATTTCAGACACGAAGCCTTCTGCCAAAGATGCGTCTGTCCATACCGCATTTTCCGAAAGTTCACCGAGTGGTTGGGTGTTCACGAAGTCATCATTACAACTCGTGGCCACAACCGAGAGCGCAATGAGGGATGCTACTAAAATTTTAAGTTTTTTCATTTTTTCTTAATTTAAAGTTGTTAGAATGCGGCAACAAGTCCTACGTTCAATACTTTTTGCTGAGGATAGTATTGTCCTTGAGCATTGTCTGCCTCGGGGTCAAATACTTTTAACTTAGAAACCGTGAAAAGGTTTAAACCATTGAAATAAAGACGTAGTGTATTCATTCCAATTTTCTTCACCAAAGTTGAAGGAATGTTGTACCCAACCTCCAAGTTTTTCAAACGAAGGTAGTCCGCATTTCTAAGCCAATAGTCGTTGCCGCTTGAGTAATACTGGTCGTTACGGTTGGCAATACGTGGATGTTTGTCGCTTGGGTTATCAATGGTCCAACGGTTGTTGTAAACCTCAGAGAAGTAGTTACCAATATTACCCATCTCGCCTGTGCTGATGAATTGTTTCGCTCCCGCTGCTCCTTGAACCAATACGGTCAAGTCAAAATTTCTATAGCTTGCCGAAAGATTGAATCCACCCGTGAACAAAGGTATGTTGGTGAAGTTGTTACGTACTTGGTCATCAGGCGTGATTTTTCCGTCACCGTTGTAGTCTTTGTACTTCATATCACCTGGGCGGAGAGTACCTACGATGGCCTTGTAGTCGATGGTGTTGGCATCAATCGCCGATTGATCTTTGAATACACCATCATACAGGTAAGTTTGATAGGTAAACATTGGTTTGCCAGTGGTTTGCTGCCAAGCAGGTGCACCCGGTGCTTCGTCCCAGAATACAACTTTATTCTGGGCATAGCCACCATTTACGCTTACGTTGTACTTGAAGCCATCTTTCTGATTACGGTAGCCAATGTTAAACTCCCAACCTTTGTTCAATACTTCTCCAATGTTCTGTCTTGGTAAGGTCAAACCTGTACTCTGGGGAACAGAGGCGTTTTTGGTCCACAAGATGTTGGTACGCTTATTAGAAAATACGTCAAACTCGAAGAACACATTTCCGTTGAACATCTGCCCTTCCAAACCTAAGTTGGAGTTAGTAGCAACTTCCCAAGTAATGGAAGTATTAGGGATACGTGCTTCAAACAAAGTTTTGGTTTCGGCATTGCCCAAGATATAACTTCTGAAACCGTAAGTAGATAAGTACTGATAAGAAGGAATCTGGTCATTACCCAATTGGCCGATAGAACCGCGTATTTTCAAGAAGTTGACCGCAGGAAGTGCCTTTTTGAAGAAGCTTTCTTCAGAAACAACCCAACCCGCCATGATGCCCGGGAAGAAGCCGTAACGGGTTTCTTCGGGGAAAATGTCGGAACCGTCATAACGCCATAGGAACTCGGCAAGGTATTTCTCTTTGTAGTTGTAACCTACCCGACCAAAGTAGTTGATACGAGCCGTATTAAACGCACCACCGTTGTTGTTACGTTGTAGGTCACCACCCGCAAACATTTGGTCAAGGGCAGTAGAAAGGAAGAAACGACGGAAAGCCGAGAAGTTATCTCCTTTGATGGTTTCACGGTTGGTACCCGCCAACAAATTGAGGGTGTGGTTACCAAACGTTTTATCGTACGAAAGCACCGTACCCAACAAAATATTGAGTTGGTTGATATTTGCTTGGTTTAAGCTTGGATCGGCAGGCCCCCTTTTGGCCGGCACGAGGTTTGGATTACCGTTGGCATCAAGCCCCGAACCTTTTTGATACAACGTCCAAGGAATCAACCAAGTTTTGTTGTTTTGAGACAGATTATCCACCGCCGCATTCATGCTCAATTTGAGACCTTCTACCCCCGGAATTTTAATATCTAACTGGCCATTTGATTGGAAATAATTGCGGACATCCTTGTCATAACCCGCCAAGTCGGTCGTGATAACCACTGGGTTTTGTCCATTTTCAATATCAGGACCAGGCAGACCATTTGGCCAGAATGCCGGCTCTTGGGGCTTGCCCCGCATCAACATCCGGAAAATAGCCCCAGGAGACTGGGTAGAATACTGACGTGCTTCTTGACGGCCTACTACGCCCAAAGTCATCGTGATGTACTTGTTGATTTTTGCGTCAAAGTTTAAACGCATGTCGTACTGCTTATAGCCCGTTGAAGACTTAATGTAGTTGGCGTCTTGGTTTTGATAACCCAAGGAAGCCAAATAAGTAAAGTTCTCCGTTCCACCGTTGAGTTGGAGGTTATGGCGAACCTGAGGCGACCAATTCTTAAGTGTGGAAGCAAACCAATCTGTGTTGGGGTAGTTCCAAGGGTCAGAGCCATCGGCATATTTCTGAATAGCCTGCGGAGTGAAAGGAGCATTCCGAACCGTACCATTGGGACGTGTAAACGAGCCCGTGGTTTTGTAGGCTTGGTTGGCAGCAGCCCATTCTGAGGTTGGCAAAGCGTAAATATCCAGATCATTGAGCATACCCGTGTATTGGGCAGCATTCGTCAAATCGGTAAGTACAGTAGGATTTGACCAGCCTTGGTTGAGGGAATAAGATAACTCAGGCTTACCCGTTTTTCCCCGTTTGGTAGTAATCAAAATAACCCCGTTGGCAGCACGTGACCCATAGATAGCCGCTGCCGCATCTTTCAATACGGAGATACTTTCGATATCGGCAGGGTTAAGGCGATCAAGCCCCCCCGCACGATTGGGAATTCCGTCAATCACGATCAAAGCACCGTTGTTGTTCAACGTGTTTGACCCCCGAATCCTGATGGTAGAACCGTCACCTCCAGGCAAACCACTTCGGTTGACGGCGGTAACCCCTGGCAGACGACCCGCTAGGGAGTTGGAGAGGTTCATGGCAGGCGATTTTGCTAATTCTGTCCCTTTTACGCTCACTACCGAACCCGTTACGGTTTCTTTCTTTTGCGTACCGTAACCCACTACGACAACTTCGCTCAAAGCAGCGACATCTTGTGCCATTGATACATTTACAGTGACACCAGAAGGTGTTACTTCTTGTTTAACGAAGCCAATAGCACTTAGTACCAAGGTACTGCCTGAAGCCATTGTAATTTTAAAACTTCCCTCCCCGTCGGTATTAGTACCTTTATTGGTGCCTTTCACCAATACACTAACACCGGGTAACGGTGCGCCTGCCGCGTCTTTGACAACGCCCGATACAGTTCGCTCTTGTGCGAATAAACTTAGACTTGCCCAGACACAAACGATTAGTATCGTCAAGGGCACTCTCAGTAATTTGAGTTTGTAGCTCATTCTTGTCATAAGAAAATGGAGATTTATGGTTGATAGATAAATTGAATAAAAATGCAGTGTTGGGTATTTCGTTAAGTATGGCTTTCTAAAGGAGTAGGGTAGCCTTTAGTGAGTAAAAAGATCTAAAATAGTATTATTATCTGTGCAGTTATCAGACACAAATAAATAATACTATTTTAGTAGAATTGAAGTACATGGAGTTAGATGATGGGTTTACGGTTAATAGATAAACAGCAAGAAATGCGGTGTTCGGTATTTCGTTATGTATGGCTAAATAAAGATGCTTAGTGTTCTTCAATAGATGAAAAGTCAAAACATAGCTTGAATTACTGCTATTATTTTAACGGAATTGAATTGCTATGGATTAGGTGAATTGGTAAAATCATTCTTAAGAAATGGGTTTATTTTATTTGCAACGTTTACTATGTGAGATTGCAGGTAAATAATTTAGTACAAATTAATGACAAATAAACACAATAGGCTTCGCTTTTGTTTGCATATTCTGACTTTATTTTGACTAAAAAATAAAAATTCCTCTTTTTTTTAGTAAAATATGAAGATGATCTACTCAAAGGTTGAACCCAGGCTGTTTTTAGAATGCCAAATAATATAAGGAAGGTTGAAACGTGTTACTTACCAGATTCGTATCTTTGCAGTAATGTCAACGAAAAGAAAAAACAAGTCTAAATTGCTTGAGAAACGGGTAATTGGCCGGACTGATATCATTGATTTTCCTGAATTAAGGATCACCAACGTACGCGCGAAAGTGGATACGGGTGCTTATACTTCAGCTATTCATTGCTATAAGATACAGGCTGTAAAAGGTAAAATCACCTTTTATTTGCCTGCTCACCGCGGTGAACAACACCAAAAATTTACTACAGAGAAATTTGAACTGAAAGCCATAAAAAATTCCTTTGGTCAAACAGAAATGCGATACGTCATTAAAACTAAGGTAGTTTTGTTTGGAAAAACGTATAAAACGGAGTTCTCTTTGGCCGACCGCGAGCAGATGCGTTATCCTGTGCTTTTGGGTCGTAAACTCCTCCGTAATCGTTTTTTAGTGGATGTCACTTTAGAGAATGTATCGTATTCCCAAAAAGTATTGCAGGAAGCTACCCATAATCTACCCGAGCTATTAACAAAAACGTAACATTGTCTCAACTTACTTCCTCTTAATTTTGTCGCGTTTATTCAAACCATACGGTTTTCACTCACTATTGGCTTTGGATCGTCGCTTGCCAACTACTTTATGAAAATTGCTGTTCTTTCTACCAATACGAAACTGTACTCTACCAAACGGTTAGTTGAATCCATTTCTCAACGCGGGCACGAAGCGGTCGTCATCAATCATTCACTTTGCCATGTGTTGATTGAAGAGGAAAGTCCCGTTATTCTATATAAAAATAAACTCATCGAAGGTATAGATGCCATCATTCCACGCATTGGTGCATCAGTTACTGATTATGGCAGTACGGTAGTGCGTCAGTTTGAGATGATGAAAGTTTTTACAACGGTAAAATCGCAGGCCATTCTGCGCTCGCGTAACAAGTTAAGGAGCTTGCAAATCCTTTCGAAAGCGGGGGTACAAATCCCTAAAACGGTATTTGCCAATCAAACCAAAGACATTGACCGGCTTATTAAATTGGTGGGCGGCCCGCCAGTGATTATAAAACTGCTGGAAGGAACACAGGGAGTGGGAGTAGTGTTGGCAGAATCCAACAAAGCGGCAAAATCTACCATTGAAGCTTTTTATGGCCTGAAAACCAACGTGTTGGTTCAGGAATATATCGAAGAATCTAATGGAGCCGATATACGGGCTTTTGTAGTGGGAAACAAAGTAGTCGCGGCCATGAAACGGCAGGGGGTATCGGGTGATTTTCGTTCCAATCTGCACCGAGGAGGAAAAGCGGAAGCGCTGATTTTGCAGCCACACGAAGAAAAAGCTGCTCTACAGGCGGCAAAAGCACTGGGTGTGCGGGTGGCGGGAGTGGATATGATTCAGTCCAATCGCGGTCCAATGATTATGGAAATCAATTCTTCTCCGGGACTGGAAGGTATCGAAAAAATTACGGGCGTTAATGTAGCGGATTTGATTATCGGCTATATCGAAGAAAAAATACGCGCCGACGAAGGCGATACAATTGGCGTATAGTAAAAAGTATTGTTTTTCAACTTTAAACCTATGATGAAAAAAGTACTATATGCTTGATAAGGTTACTTACAGTAAACAGCCCAAATGTCTTGTGGCTTTGGATTCGATTATCTTTGGTTTTGATGGCAATCTGTTGAAAATTTTATTGGTAAAGCGCGGCCCTAACCCGACTCCTAACACTTGGTCGTTGATGGGAGGGTGGCTGGCTCCCAAAGAAAATTTAGAACAATCGGCCGAACGTATCTTATTCGAACTGACCGGTTTGAAGGAGGTGTATTTGGAACAGCTTTACACCTTTGGGGATATTAACCGGGATCCCATAGACCGTACCGTTTCGGTGGCTTATTTTGCCCTGATTAATATCGAACATTATGATTCTAAAATTTCGCAGGTACATTATGCTCACTGGTTTCCGGTAAGTAAAATGCCCGACGAAATTCTTTTTGATCACCGTCAGATGATTGATTTGGCCATTCAAAAACTGCGTTATAAAGCGGCTCTTCATCCGTTAGGATTTGAATTGTTGCCCGAAAAATTCACGATTCCTCAACTTCAAAAACTCTACGAAGCTATTTTTCAAACAACGTTCGACAAACGAAATTTTAGCCGTAAAATCCTCTCCACTCATTTGCTTATCAAGCTGAAAGAGAAGCAAAAGTCCTCTAAGAAAGGAGCTTACCTGTATCAGGTCAATGAAGAAAAATACAAGACATTCAGTAATTCGTTTCTGAATTTTGTGTCAAATCCTGAGTTTTAGATTGTTATATACAGAAAAGAGGTGCCGACTTTGAAATTGGCACCTCTTTTATAGTTAGTATCTAAACAAAACTTTACACTGCCTGCGCTTCGCGGTGAATGATAGCTTCGCGGTCGGGACCGGTAGAAATAAAGCTGATAGGCAATTTAAGTTCTGTCTCCAAAAACTCGATGTAGGCTGCCAATTCCACAGGCACTTCATCATACGTATGTAGGTTCTCAAGAGAAGTCGCCCATCCTTTAAAGGTCTTGTATACGGGAGTTACCTCGTAGTCACAAAGATCATACGGGAATTTATCAGTCAGGGTGCTGTCGGCAAGTTGATAATGAGTACATACTTTAATTTCTTCAAAGATATTAAGTACATCCACTTTCATCATCACTAACTGCGTTACCCCATTAATCATAATAGCGTACTTGAGGGCAGGTAAGTCCATCCAACCGCAACGACGCGGACGCCCGGTCGTAGAGCCAAACTCGCGGCCTTCCTGACGCATTCTTTCGCCTACTTCATCCAACAGTTCAGTTGGGAAAGGTCCGCTTCCAACACGAGTACAATACGCTTTGAAAATTCCGTAAACTTCGCCAATGCGCTGAGGAGCAATCCCTAATCCTGTACAGGCGCCGGCCGTAGTGGTAGTAGAGCTGGTCACAAATGGATAGGAACCAAAGTCAATGTCCAACAAGGATCCTTGCGCACCTTCTGCCAAAACTGATTGACCCGTTTCCAATGCTTCATTAACCAGGTATTCGCTGTCTACAAAAGTATATTGTTTCAAAAACTCAGCCGCTTCAAAAAACGCTTTTTCAGCTTCGGGAAGTGCCGTTTCGTAATCAAAGTTGTAAAAAGACAAAATCACTTTGTGCTGCTCTACCAAGCGGTTGTATTTTGTGTGAAAATCAGGGGATAAAATATCTCCCATTCTCAACCCTTGGCGAGCTACCTTGTCCTGATAAGTAGGACCAATTCCTCGCAACGTCGAACCGATTTTAGCCGCTCCTTTGGATTGCTCATAAGCCGCATCTAAAAGGCGATGGGTTGGCAAAATCACCGCAGCTTTCTTTGAGATGAATAAGTTTTTATGAATAGGCAGATTGAATTTGTCCAGTCCTTCAATTTCTTTTTTCAATACAATTGGGTCCAGAACAAGGCCATTACCGATAATATTTTTGATATCAGAGCGAAAAATTCCCGACGGAATTTGGTGCAATACGTGCTTAAAACCGTCAAACTCAAGCGTATGCCCTGCATTGGGGCCGCCTTGAAACCGCGCTACAACTTGGTATTGCGGTGCCAAAACATCCACTATCTTTCCTTTTCCTTCATCGCCCCACTGGAGGCCGAGTAATACATCAACTTTCATTAGAACCTGTATGCCCCCAACCTCTAAGGGGAGTTTTAAAATGGATGAGTGACGTGCTTTGAGGTTGAAAAAAGAGCACGTTTTTATACGTTAACGTAGAATGGTTACTCTACTTCAACTCGTTTGGGTCGTTCTGTAATTGCTTTATTTTTATTTTTATTTTCACAATTTTCGCGCTGACAATTGCCGTAGAAAATCAGTGAATGATGAAGTACATTAAATTTGAGCAACTCGCCAACCATATTTTGGATATTCTGAACGCGCGGGTCACAAAACTCCATTACCTGATGGCAATCCATACAAATGATATGGTCGTGTTGACGATAACCGTACGCTTTTTCATACTGAGCCAAATTTTTCCCAAACTGGTGTTTGGTCACCAAATCACAGTCTACAAGTACATCTAACGTGTTATATACGGTAGCGCGGCTAACGCGGTACTTTTTGTTTTTCATTGAAATATACAATTCATCTACGTCGAAGTGGTCTTCGCGCGCGTATATTTCCTCCAAAATCGCAAAACGCTCCGGTGTTTTGCGCAGCCCTTTGCGCTCCAAATAAGCCGTCAGGATACGCTTGGCTGCTTGCAGATTTTCTTGTTTGGGTTGGGGCATGATGGACTTTTATTATCGCAAATGCAAAAATACATAATTTCAACCAATATGGTAAATTTCAATTGGGTATGGCCCCATTTTGGCGCGAAGCAAAGCCGATTTAGAAGCGTTCAGAGGAGAAGGTTACACCAAATTGTTCTCAATGGCATAGCGTACTAAAAGGGCCGTATTGTTGACGTTGAGCTTGGTGTGCAGGTTTTTTTGGTGAGAATCAACGGTATCCGTACTGATAAATAGTTTTTCTCCGATCTGGTTATTGGTATATCCTTCGGCAACCAATTTCAGAATGTCATTTTCCCATTTGGTCAAAATCGGTGTGTTTTCTGATTTTGTTTTGGCTGTTTTGATGATTTCATGGACCTCAAAACTATGGTAAGTGTTCCCATTCGCCACGGTTTTAATGGCTTGTACCAATTCTTCTTTGGTAATATTTTTGAGCAAATAGCCACTTGCCCCATTGGCCGTCATTTTGTTGATGTAACTGATTTGATTAAAGGTGCTTAACGCTATAATTTTAATTTCAGAATGGGTTTGGTTCACTGTTTTGCACAAATCTAAACCGCTCATATCGGGCAGGTTAATGTCCATTAAGATAACATCCGCCGCGTTACTCCCAAGGAAATTCAGGCATTCAGCCGCCTTTTGAGCATAGCCGCATACAAGAATATCGGGCGAGTTTTGCAGCAAAGACAAAATCCCCTCAATCACTACATTATGATCGTCAACAATAAAAACGTTTATCATACTTGTACTAAATAAGAATTAAGGTGTCGTATATTTGCGAAATGGACTATGTATCAAAAATAAAGGAAGACGTTGAAATTCTTTTGGAGTCGGAAAAAAAGTGTAGCATGGCCTTGTTGCGCGA
>NZ_JAIXST010000264.1 GCF_027484545.1 Runella sp.
CATCTTTGCTAATATCGCACTCACGAGGGCTATACTCTCCATAAAAAGCGTTGTTGGTGTTGTGGTAAACCCAATTTAACGCTTTTTATTTTTTACCCAAACCTTTGCAAACTATTGTAATAAAAATGACACTTGATAACCAAGACTACGCAGATACACGCCGTATTTTGAGTTGGGCAGAAGAAGACCGCCCCCGTGAGAAATTATTGTTGAAAGGCAAAGCCGCTCTGACTGATGCCGAATTGGTAGCTATTTTGATTGGATCGGGTACCAGAGACTTATCCGCGGTTGACTTGTCGAAGATTATACTTCAAAAAGCTAGTAACAATCTAAATGAACTGGCTAAATTGAGCATTAAAGATTTGATGAAAATCAAAGGAATTGGGGAGGCAAAAGCGATTTCAATTATTGCAGCCTTAGAATTAGGACGTAGGCGTAAAGAAAGTGAAGTGGTGCTCCGTGCCCGTATTTCATCTTCGCGCGATGCTTATGAGCAGATTCAACCCTACCTTTTAGATTTACCTCACGAGGAATTTTGGCTGTTGCTGCTTAACCGGGCGAACGAAGTTATTAAGCCGGTACAGGTAAGCCAGGGCGGGGTATCAGGTACGGTTGCTGATCCTAAAATTATCTTTAAGTTCGCCATAGAGTGTTTGGCCAGTGCCATTATTTTGGTGCATAATCATCCGTCCGGAAATCTTAAACCCAGTGAAGCGGATAAAGAACTTACCCGTCGACTTTATAACGCAGGAAAGCTTTTAGAGATACCTGTCTTAGATCATTTGATTTTTACGGATGGGGGGTATTTGAGTTTTGCAGATGAAGGAATGCTCTAACAGTTTTATCGGAAAAGGGCGTTTTGGGTATATATTGCCCCATTTTAGATAATACTATTACATTAGATTTCAATTCCGCCGATTTATTGCCTACTTTTGAGGTAACTTTGGCGGTAATAGGCGTTATGAGGCTTCAAGCATTTCTGTTATATTGAATCATACTCGTATTTCCAACGTTGTTTAAATGAGACCGTATGAAGCGAGTTGCGGAATACTTAAAATAAAATGATTAATAATTATGAACAGAGAAGCATACATTCTTGAAGTAGTTAAATGGCTCAAAAAACGTGGCTTTGAGGAAATCCGCGCCAACGTAGAGGGATATGAAACACCAATAGGGTACGCTCTTCAGTCAGACGAAGAAAAGTATATCCCCGACGTGACCGGTAGACTGTTTTCTGAGAACTCTTACTTTGAAGTTGTGCTTAAAACGGATAAAGTGAGCAGAACTATTTCAAAACTTAGACTTTTGAGTACACTGGCAGCGGCAAAAGGTGGAAAATTATTTTTAATGACACCCCGGGGACATTTCAATTTTGCAAAAGATATTGCATTGCAACATCAGATTCATGCAGAAGTTATAAAAATTGTATAATAGTAAATAAAGACGTTTAATTAGGTGGCCACTGCGAAGACGGATGGCTGCCTTTTTTATTTTTCTTCGAGTTTAATTTCCTGAATGGTTTAGTTGAAAACTCAATGTCAAGCCCAGCAATGTAATTGGTGAGCGTATATTTTTTGTGGGAATAGTCAGGCTGCCAAATAAAATAAGGATTTAACTTCTGATTTTTAGCAAATTCATATTTAAAGCCAATCGAATTTTGCCAGTTGTCTATTTTGGTTTTATTACTTCCTATCGCGAAAAATGGCTCTGCATACACATACGCATCCCATTTTTTATTCAGTTTGTATTTTACCGTAAATCGTGACCTCAAATAAGTGTCTGTATCAAGGCGCACTTCATCATCGCCGGTAAAACGTTGACTTTGATATTGAAGTGCCGGACGAAGAGCAAAGCTGAAATCTCCAAATTTAGCTTTGGCAGATATACCAAGAAAATAACGATGAAACACACCTACGTCAACGATGGCAAGGCGATAATTGGCAATGGCTTCAAAGTATTTGTGAAAATCATATTCTACAGTGCCAAATACATACGACCCTTTGTAGGACGTTGCATTGTCAATAAGACGAGTGCGATATTGAGCTGTAAATGCCCATTTTTTTGGTAGGTCCAGCTTAATTGACGCACCCGGCCAAGCTTGGAAGTCGGTACGGTTTTGTGCTGGAGTCGAAAACGACAGAATACTGAGAACAAAAAACAAAATGAGATAGAGCATTCTGTTTGTGTTCATAGGTATATTCATTGGTAGTAATGTAGTTAAGGACATACTCAATTATTAACAATTATTATTCCAAATCCTTCATCGTATGCACATTGTGACGATAAAAAAAGCGATAAATGATTGGAAAAATTAGTAAGGTCAGTACGGTTGCGGTGATTAATCCTCCAATGACTACAATGGCTAATGGCTTTTGAGTTTCTGAGCCAATACCCGTTGAGACTGCTGCCGGGAGCAAGCCGATTGCCGCCATCAGGGCCGTCATCACGACAGGACGGATACGTGATTTTACACCTTCGCGAATTGCGGCGTCGAGCGACATTCGGGTGGAAAGGTTTTTGTTAAATACTGAAATCAAAATCACCCCATTTTGAATACAAATTCCGAATAAGGCAATGAATCCAACCCCTGCTGAGATTCCGAAGTTGATTCCCGTCACATGAATGGCTAAAATCCCTCCCATGATGGCAAACGGGACATTGGCCAATACCAACCCCGCATCTTTGGCATTGCCAAACATGATGAATAAAATGATGAAGATGGCAATCAAACAAACGGGAACCACTTGACCCAACTGCTTGGTGGCTCGGACTTGGTTCTCAAACTCACCCGTCCAATTGACTGAATATCCTTTGGGTAAATTCTTCAAAATGGGTGCCACTTTACTTTGAGCTTCGGCAATGGTACTTCCTAAATCTCTTTCCCGCACCGAAAATTTCACTCCGATAAATCGTTTGTTATTATCTCTGTAGACAAATGCCGGACCCGTTACTTTGCGGAGGGTAGCAATTTCTTTCAGGGGAATTTTGCTTCCTTTGAGCGTTGGCACCATCAATCGCTGGATATCATCTTCCGTACGGCGGTAAGTTTCCTGATAACGAAGCCGAATCTCGAATTTACGCTCGCCTTCGTAGAGAATAGACGCCGTTTTTCCACCAATTGCCATTTCGATTACTGCCTGAGCATCGGCCGTACTAACACCATAAAGAGCCATTTTTTGTTCATCAAACAACACACTCATTTCGGGTTGCCCGATGTTTCTCAAAATGCCGACGTCTTTTATACCTGGCACATTTTTGATGGCCTCAATGACTTTGTTTGCATTTTGATTGAGCAATTCTAAATCATCTCCAAAAATCTTGACGGCATTACTGGCATTCATCCCCGCCACAGCTTCTGCCACGTTGTCAATGATGGGTTGCGAATAGTTATAGTTAATTCCCTGAAACTGTTTGAGTTTGGTGTCCATTTCTTCCACCAGTTGGTCATTGGTGATTTTTCTTGTCCACTCGTCTTTAGGTTTGAGGTTTACCTGCATTTGAACGTAGTAAAAACCAGAGGGGTCGGTTCCGTCATTGGAACGTCCCGTTTGGGAAAGTACGCCGTTTACTTCAGGAAATTCCATGAGTTTTTTTCGCAGTACGGTTACCATTTTCACAGTTTCGTTCAACGAACTGCTCATGGGTAGTTTGGCTTCTACCCACAAAGCTCCTTCGTTCAATTGGGGCAAAAATTCGGTACCCAAAAATGACGCAGAAAACAAAGTAGCTCCTAAGAAAATAAAGGAAGCCAACACACTGGTTTTCTTATTGTGATAACACCATTCAAATCCCGCTGTTACGATTTTGTCAAAGAATTTGACAATAGGGTTATTCTTTTCCCGAACATTTTTTCTCAGTAAAAACGAACATAGTACAGGGACAAGAGTCAGGGTGTAAATCAATGCTCCCAATAAGGCAAAGCCTAAGGTATAAGCCAATGGACTGAACATTTTCCCTTCTACCTTCTGGAAACTGAAAATGGGAATCAGAGCCGTAATAATAATGAGTTTTGAGAAGAAAACGGCCTTGCCTAATTCGCCGCCCGTTTTGCGCAGAAGACCCAATTTTGCCAATTTATTGAAACGCTCCATGCCCGTTTTATGCGCTAAATGATCCAGCGCTACAAACATCCCCTCGACCATGACGACGGCACCGTCGATAATGATTCCAAAATCAACTGCCCCCATGGAAAGTAAGTTGGCAGACATTCCTTTGAGCCGTAAACACATAAAGGCAAACAGCAACGCCAGAGGAATGATGATGGATACAATGACGGTCGTTCGCCAGTCGGCCATGAATAAAAATACAATGACCGTTACAAACAGAATCCCTTCAAACAGATTGTGCAACACCGTTTTAGTACAAAATGCTATCAGATTATCCCGGTCATAGAACGTGACCATTTTGACATCAGGAGGCAAAATTTTGGTGTTTAATTCCTCAATTTTGGCCTTTACACGGGTTAAAACTTCGCTCGGATTTTCGCCTTTTCGCTGTACTACAATCCCTTCCACTACGTCGTCGTTGTTGTTGAGTCCTGCCTGCCCGACTCGTGGCAGATTGGATTCTTTAACTTCGGCTACGTTTTTTACGAGTACTGCGTTATCATTGACGTATTCTACAATTATGTTTTCAATGTCGGAGATGTTGCTGAGAAGGCCAATTCCGCGCACCACATAAGCCTGCCCGTTGCGCTCAATGACGTCGCCTCCAACGTTAATATTACTTTTGGTAACCGCCTGATAGACTTCGAGAGGGGTAATGTCATATTTGGCTAATTGGGTAGGATTGACCTGGATTTCGTACATTTTTTCCCGCCCGCCAAACGCCACTACATCCGCTACGCCGGGTACACTTCGAAGTTGACGGTCAATGATCCAATTATGCAGAGTTAACAATTCGCGACTGTCCCTATCCTTGCTTTCAAGCGTAAACCTGAAAATTTCACCCGTGGGCCCATAAGGAGGTTGTACATCGGGTTCAACACCTTCGGGGAGTGAAACGGTTCGGAGTTGATTATTAACCTGTTGCCTGGCGAAAAAGTCGTCTACGTCATCCTCAAAAATAATTTTGATGATACTTAGTCCAAACATCGTAATGCTGCGCACGTTGGTTTTGCGCTGGACGGAGTTCATGGATACTTCAATCGGCACGGTCACAAAGCGCTCTATTTCTTCGGCACTTCGTCCGTTCCATTCCGTCACTACAATTATCTGCGTGTTGGTGACGTCAGGAAATGCCTCCAAAGGAGTATTTAGGTAACTCAAGATGCCTGAGATGACCAAAACGCCCGTCATGAAGAAAACAAAAAAGCGGTTTTTTAACGAAAATCCGACAATTCCTCTGATGAATTTATTCATATATTAATCATTTAGTGCGTCATACACTAAGAGTTGATTTTTAGATATTACCTGCTCATTGTCTTTTAAACCTGTACGTATATACGCAATATCATTGAGCATTTTATAGACAGTTACTTCACGGGTCTCAATCGTTGAGCGATTCTTAAATACCATTACCCAGTTTTTACTGCGGTCAAAAATCACAGCACCTGCGGGAATGGCAGTCATTGAACCTCCTTCATCAAACTTGAGAGAAACGGTTGCGTGCATTTCTGGTTTGAGTTTATAACCCACGTTATTAAGTCGAATCCTGACTTTCATGGTTTTGGTTTCGGGGTCAAGTACGTTGTAGATTTTGTCTACATTTCCTCGAAATAATTCGCCCCCGTAGCTGATGGTTTGAATATTAGCGGGCATTCCCGTTTTTACTTTTGGGATATCGCTTTCGTTGACGTTGGCCATCACCCATACCTCGCTTATCTGCCCAACGGTGAAAATCTGTTCCGCATTATCTGAACGAAGCTGCATTCCGGGATTGATATTTTTGCTGATGACAAATCCATCAATAGGAGATTTGACAACGTAGTTGGTGTTTTTGCCCAATCCATAAATCCGAAAAACTTCTTTGATGCGATTGAGTTCTGCTTGGGCATTCTCAACTTCTTTTTTGGCGACAGTTACTTCCCGCTGAGAATTGAGTTTACTTTCAAAAAGGTCTTCAGCTGTTTTGAGATTTTTTTCAGCTACCAATACTTCTGATTGTGCCTGAATCATTTGTCGTTCAAAATCAGCGACTTCTCCGGAACGAATTGTGGCTAAGACTTGCCCCTTTCTTACAAAATCGCCCAATTCGACGTTTACAGCTTCCACATTGCCACCCACCAAAGGATACACTTTAATCACTCGGTTTTCGTCGGCGGTGATTTTGCCAACGAGCGTCAATTCGCTGCGTACGGGTTGGGTGCTGACTTTGGCGAGTTCAATGCGTTTCATCATCGTATCCGACAGCATAAATGCTTTTACTTCTTCCGAAACTGCTTGTTTTTTCTCGCAGGCGGTCAATAACCCGCCGCTTATGATTAGTAAAAGAATAAATCCTCTGTTCATTTTTTTATCTGAAAAGTTCTTGTCCAACTGTAAAATTTAATTCTTCGTACGCGCCAACCCGGTCTGCTTTGAGGCGGTTGAGTTCTTTGATGCTTTCGCTGTAGGTTTCGATGAGGTCAATAAATTCGAGTAGAGTTAGGTTGCGTTTCTGAAAATTTTCAACTACTCCTTTGTTGAGTTGTTCAAACTGTTCCGAAAACTTGCTGTCTATACTTTGCACCATGTTTTCAACGTACTGTACTTTCTGAAAAGCCGCTGCTACCTCGTTTGTAACTACGTTTACTTTTTGATTCTGTAGTCCTTTTTGGTAGTCAATCAGACTTCTGGCCACTTTTATATTTCCTTGGTTTTTGTTGAAAAATGGCAAATCTGCGGCTAAGGTTAGACCTGTGTAATTGTTGACATAGCTTCCTGATTGGTCGTAGGTGGCGCCTATTCTGAGGTTGGGAGTCGCCAGCGATTTCTGTAACTTATAGTTCAGTTCCGCTTGGCGAGTCAGCGACTCGGTCACTTTTACATCACCTCGATTTTGCAATGCCAATTGTCCCAAAGCAGGCGCATTATAGTCGTTGAGCTGGTAGCGGTTCAATTCGGCTTCATTGACAATGGGAATGAGAGGGCTGTCGAGATTCAGTAAAATTTTAAGAACTTTCTCTTTCTCGGCGATTTGAAAAAGTATTTCTGTTTTGTCGTTATTGAGCTGAAAAAGAAGCGCTTTTAATCGTAGTAATTCTCGCAGAGAAACGTTGTTTTTTTCATATTGACTTTCAAACGCAGTAACGGTACTTTGTAAATTGCTGATTTGCAGTTGATACCGATTCAGAGTGTTTTGAAGAAAGTAAATGTCGAAAAAGTTGTTGCGAAGTTCAAATTTCAATACTCGTAACAAATCCATGAACTCGTATTCGGTCATGTGCGCACTTTCGGTGGCGAGTGCTACCTGTTTGCTGCGCTTGCCTGCGGTGACCAAAATCTGCTCAATGGAGATGATTTTTTCGCCTCCTTGTGCTACATCCAATACCCGACGTTTATCCGGATTGAAAGCATTCGCCTCTACTGAAAGCGTTGGGTTATCCCACAAACGAGCTTGAATGATTGAGGCTTGAGAGGCGACAATTCTGAATCGTTCGGCCAAAAGCGAGAGATTATTTCTAAGAAAAAGACTATCCGCTTGTCGAAGAGAAAGCCGCAGTGAGTCTTGAGCTTGGACCAAACAACTTGATGTTAATAAGAGTGCTGCCAGAAAGATAATTCTCATGGTGAATGGTGACACATTTTTTGCAAAGGTGACACCTTGAGATTAAGGTAGGATTAAGTTGAAATTAAAAAGAATTAAATATCCGAAGTTGCATTTTTACCGATTATCGCTTTAAATTGAAAGAATTCTGTCGCCTCTACCTTTTGATAATTAAAAAACACTTATGTCCAATCAACTCAAAAAACAAATCAGTCTCTTTAGCCTCACAATGATTGCGGTGGGGTCGAGTATTGGCTCGGGGGTATTTCGTACGCCCTCCGAAATTGCGATGTATTTGCCCACAACGGGTTGGATGCTTGGCGTATGGATAGCAGGCGGCTTGGTAGCGTTGTGCGGGGCATTGACTTTTGCCGAAATCGCTTCAATTTTTCAAAAAGCGGGCGGATTTTACGTATTCTTGAAAGAAGCCTTTGGCGAACTACCCGCGTTTTTGTACGGATGGTCTATGTTATTGGTAATAAATACGGGTTCTTTGGCGGCCTTGTCGTTGGTATTTACGTCATATCTCAGTGAACTTATTCCAATGTCTGAGGATGTACAATTGGGGGTAGCTGTGGTCACGATTGCCTTGCTGACTTTGATGAATGTTTTGGGGGTGAAATGGGGAGGGATTTTTGCCTCGATATTTACTTCGGCTAAGTTAGTAGGCATCGCTATTGTAGTCTTAATAGGTTTTATTGCAGGCGTGTATGCCATA
The DNA here is from genome assembly GCF_027484545.1 of Runella sp. Taxonomy (GTDB): domain Bacteria; phylum Bacteroidota; class Bacteroidia; order Cytophagales; family Spirosomataceae; genus Runella. The sequence goes on from NZ_JAIXST010000264.1 coordinate 8,405, forward strand.
AATGTGACCGATTTTACGTGGCATTCCAACACACAGCACCTTTCCTTAGTTCCGTCTTTTGGTTTGGCTTTGATTGGTGTAACATTCTCGTACGGTGGGTATCAACATGCCACGTTTATAGCTGCCGAAGTTAAAAATGCAGACAGAATCGTGCCACGGGCAATGCTACTGGGCATTGGAATTGTATGTTTGGCCTATTTGAGCATCAATGTGGCTTATTTAAAGTTGTTGCCTATCGAAAAAGTAGCTGTTTCGACAGGAGTGGCCTCCGAAGCGGTTTCTACGATTTGGGCTTGGGGGGGTAAATTTATCTCGTTTTTGATTGTGCTTTCGGTATTGGGTACCATCGGGATTTATATTCTTACTGCGCCACGCATTTACTTTGCAATGGCGCAAGATGGCCTGTTTTTTAAGCAGTTTGCGGAGGTTCATCCTCGTTATCAGACGCCCTTTTGGTCCATTATTTTCCAATCTTTCTGGACCATCCTTTTGCTTGTTTTCTGGAAAACCTTCTCTAATCTTATTACTTACGTGGTGTTTGTTGATACAGCCTTTTTCTTTTTAAC
>NZ_JAIXST010000320.1 GCF_027484545.1 Runella sp.
AAAACAAAAAATCCCCGTCGGTAGTACCAACGGGGATTTATCTCTCTAACAGCCATAAAAACGAATACGATTATCTATCTAATCATCTTCTACGTAAAATTACGTTCGTTCGTGGCGGTTCGTTGCAAAACGTTGGTTAAAAAACGATTAATCTTTAAAATATTCCAATTTTACCTCTCCCAACAGCCCCGAAGGCATCGCTTGCCATTGACTTGCTTTGAAGGGTTTGTATTGGATATCTACAATGTTGGCGTCCAAAAACTTCTTCCAGTCGGGTTGCTGTGCATCGCGCAGGCGCATGTAGTTGGCAGAGAGGTTAGTGACTTCAATTTCAAGGCGATTTTGTGTCGGTTTCAATCCATTGGCAGGTATTTCCAAACGAAAAGGCAAACTCCACGCCGTACCGATTTTCTGACCGTTGATGGTTACATCAGCCACTTCACGAACATCGCCTAAGTCCAGAATCGCCTTTTTTCGGGTATTAAAACCATTGGGTAAATCAAACGTCAGAGTATACCGCGCTGTGCCTGAAAAATAACTTGCCGAATCGGAAAGAACAGCCCAGGAACCGAGCTTATTGAGCATAGTTGATTTGGGTAAATAAGGCTTTCCTTCCAAAAACTCCAATTTCCAATTGCCTTGCAGGGTAACGTCGGCGTTGTGAACGTCGGCGAGAACTGACCCGCGCCGGCGGACCGGTTTGGCGTTTTGAACCTCGCCGACGTTATTCCAAGCCTCGCCGACGTTGGCATCCAACCTCAAAAAGCAGGATTCGCCCGAAAGCAGTTTTAAATATACTTGAGTTTTTGCTCCTCCTGTTTTGAGGGGCAAAAGCGTACTTTTATCCGTCAACGGATTGTAAAGGCTGACACTTTTGGCCGACGTAGCCAACGTAATCCAACCTTCGCTGAACTTTTGGTCTTGGTTGGCAATGAAATAAACTACCTTCCCATTTTGCACCTTCCGAATGTATTTCAAGCCTTCCTTGGCCCACGTTTCCTGACGCAGATTCAGTCTTTCCAAGTCTTGAAGACTTGAAAAGACTTGAGTGTTCGTCCACGCTTGTCTCATTTTTTGGAAAGCCGCGTTGCGTTCCTGCTGTTGATAAAAACCCGTGGGTTGTGTTGGCAAGTGCTCCATAAATATCACTTTTACGCCCGATTTTGACAATTCATTCAACCGGGCGAGCGTTGCTTCCGGCATATACGTGACGGCAGGAACAATGATCGTTTTATATCTTTTGGTAGCCAACGACTTGAAGTGTTGCAATTGATTATCCGAAATAAAATCAAACGCAAAACCATTGTCCCAGAGCCATTCACTCAACTGCCCGAAAGGCAATTTCAACAACCACTTATCCACGTGATGCACTTCCAGAAGATGAATATTTCCACCTGCGCGTGCCTTGGTAGCCCACATATCATGAATCGGGAAATAGACCAGCAGGTCATCGTCGGACTGACTGTTTTGTAAAATCGTCTGACAACGTTCGATGTAGTGATTGAGTTGCGGATAATGTTTCCAAAAATGGGAATGTACACCGTAGTTGGTGGAAGCATAAAACAACCATCCGGGATATGGCTCATTTTCAGGGGTGTAGGTAGTGCCGTGGTAAAAAATATGGTTGATACCCGTCGTAAAAAGCTCGTCAATTTGAGGTTTGATTTGCGAAAGCGCTACTTTGAAGTGATTGGCCAACCACGTAGTACTTTCGGAACTGACCCATTTTTTGCCTGCCAAATGCGCGGTTGAACTCGCAAATTTCATGGCCAACGGATTGGGCGTTCCAAAACGGTCTACTTCGTATTGGTCGTCCACGCGCAGGCCTTTGATGGGAAAACGGCTGCTGCCAAACGATTCCGTTTCGGGAATATCGGAAGCTTCGTACAGATCCAGGAGGTTTCCGGGAGAGCCGTGGGCTTGATACCGAGTCAAAAACCCTTGTTTGCGCGACCAATCGGTCCATTTTTTTGCATAGTTTTCCAGAAGGAGTTCCGACAGGGTTTGGTGATAATCCATCTTTACCAAAGCAGTGGTGGTATCGGTAAAAGCCGCCCATTGGCTTTGCAGATCGTAGCCCCGACGTTTTTTAAATTCATTCAGAAAATCGTCCGTCCAATTGGCACCGTAGACTTCGTAGGAGTCGTTGTACATGGCGCGGGGACGGTCCTTAAAATTGGCAAAAGCCGAGTCAAATCGTTGTACATAATGCGGCATTGCCGTTGCTGAAAAGGGGTCGAGCACCGGACCTGCACCGCCGGGCGCGGCGCGTTTTACGGCCTGTTTGGTCAACACACTTTCCAATTTTCCGTTGGTATATTGCCACTTTTTAGCCGCAAATTTGGTCGACACGTTCGGGCCTCCAAAGGGCCAACCCGTACCCATGTCCACGCCCAAACCAAGGCGTTTTCCTTCGCGAACGGTATGTCCCAGCACTTCCATCCAACGGGGACTCAGGTACGAAATCGCTTGGTTTTCAAACCCTTTTACACCATAAATCGGAATGATGTGCACTCCTCCCAACCCTGCTTTGGCAAAATTTTCGAGTTGCCACGTAATGTCTTTTTCCGTAACAGTGCTGCCCATCCACCACCAATACGTCCACGGTTTGGCGGTGTTGGGGAAGACTTGGGCGGTCTCCTTTGGGAAGGTCTGTGGGGACACAGACCTTGGTGGTGGTGTCGTATTTTGGGCAAAAAGCAGAGGCGATTCCGCCAGTAATAAACACAAAAACAGCTTTATTATTTTCACTTGATTTTGGTTAGCTTGCAATGAGAAGATTGATTCCGACGCAAATAAATAAACAATCAGGAAGATACTCACCTTCACTCTCCTGTAAGAGTAAGTCTACATTTTTATAAATCGCTAATAAATAAATCCTTGCGCGTAAGGTGTGCCTGTCCAGCGTGATGCGCGCTTGCCTTGTGCGGCAGAAGCTTTGGACAGGCGGCTCTTCTTTTGGCGGTTCGCCGCTGCGATACTTTTCTTGGGCAATCGGAACGCCGAAGCGTCAAGAAAAGTAAGAGCTCACCAATTATATTTATCAATAGCACTAATCCGAATCGAACCACCGAAATGTCACAAATTTTTGACTATAGTCTAACCGTTATAGAGAACGACCGAACTTCTTGGAATCAAAACTAAAATAATTGCAATTTTGCGAAATGAAAAAGAAAGTAGAAATAAGCGAACCAGAACGATTGGCAAATTTCATGCATTCATTT
>NZ_JAIXST010000285.1 GCF_027484545.1 Runella sp.
TCTTAAAGCGAGAGCCGACTGAAATGAGTTTGGCTCGTAAGCGAAAGAAAGCCGCTCGCGACGATGCTTACCTTAAAACCCTGTTAAACCAACTTAACACTTGATGCAATCACCCTACATTTTATCCAGCATCAACCTCAACATTCCGATTTTATACCTACTCCTCGCCGTTTTTGTATTTGCTTTTTCCTATCCAACCCAGATGTGTGTGGTCAAAATCATCCAGGTATTTTAATCCATAACCTGCGACTCTGTCAAAGCAGCTATGCGCCATAAAAATCAAACCAATTTTTACTACTGTTTCATCCTTTAAAAGAAGTCCGGACAAAACAACCAATGCCAAGACGCCTTTGTGATGGAAAACATTGTAAGCAATGGCTCCCAATTTTTTGGTGATTAAAAACAAGGCAAATGAAACATCAGGGACAAAAAATAGCCCTAAATAAAGCCCCCAACTCCCGTCATAAAATTGAAAATAAATACTGGAAAAAAGAATCAGCAAGCCCAATTCTTCCAATTTTAGGGTAAGTTTCATGGTGATTGAAGTTTCAAACGCTGCTACACGGCTACCGGTGCTTTAATCGCGGGCCAGGGGTTATAGTTTTCAAGCGTAAAATCCTCAAATTTGAAATCAAAAACGCTTTTCACTTCCGGATTCATTTTCATGGTAGGTAATAGCCGCAACTCGCGAGAAAGTTGCAATTCGACCTGCTCCAAGTGGTTACTGTAAATATGAGTATCGCCACCCGTCCATATAAAATCGCCGTATTCAAAACCACATTCCTGCGCAATCATCATCGTCAACAAAGCATAACTGGCAATGTTGAACGGCACCCCTAAAAATACATCGGCACTACGCTGATACAATTGACAGGATAGCTTATTATCAGCCACATAAAACTGAAACAATGCATGGCACGGACTCAGTGCCATTTTATGCAAATCAGCTGGATTCCAGGCAGACACAATGATTCGACGAGAGTCAGGACTGTTTTTGAGTTGCTTCAATACATCCTGAAACTGGTCAATTACGCGCCCATCGGGAGCTTCCCAACTACGCCATTGTTTGCCATAAACAGGCCCCAGATTCCCCTCAGCATCAGCCCACTCGTCCCAAATACTCACCCCATTTTCCTTGAGGTATTTTGTATTGGTATCTCCCTTCAAAAACCAAAGCAATTCGTGGATAATGGATTTGGTATGTACTTTTTTGGTCGTAACCAGCGGAAATCCCTGTTGAAGGTCAAATCGCATTTGATAGCCAAATACGCTGATGGTTCCTGTTCCGGTCCGGTCGGTTTTGCGCGTTCCGTGGGTTAAAATATGGCGAAGTAAATCGTGGTATTGCTGCATGATAAAGTTCCTAAAACCTAATTTTCACTCAAACATAAATCTAAAATTGTAATCTGACAAAACAGGATTGGAGTCACCTGTGTATCTTTGGTACGCATGACGTCGACTTATACAAAGGCTTTTGTGTTTCAAATCAAAGATTTCAATCGTCTTTTCCGCTCTATATTGCTCTTCCTTTGAGGCACGCGGATTGGGAGAAATTGTGTGTTCAATTATAATACGGTACACAATGAATAAGTGAGGTAAAAGAAGTGTTGTTGTTGTGCAACCAAAACAACGCAAAATGTACGCTCACTTATTGAACAAATTTAAGGAAAACCATCCGGAATGGAAAGCAGGATTATTAAAAAATACGCTACTCATGGTCGCATTGGTTTTAGACCGTCAAACGGTATGCTTATGGAAATTAAAAGGAGGTGTTGGCAAATTTCTGGGCAATACCCAAACCGATAGCCGCTCTCATTACCAGCGTATCAAGCGTTGGTTTTGGAGTAGTTTAGAGCAAAAATACGTTTGGTTAATTTTGTTGGAAACCTCAGCAGGTCTTCTAAAAAAAATGACAGAAATTATTATTATAGATGGTACTTCTTGGCAATGGGGTGGTCAGACTTATCATTTTCTAACGCTGAGTGTTCTTTACAAAGGAGTTGCCATACCCATTTGGTGGATAGAGCTTGGACGGTTAGGGATTAGTAACCAAAAACAGAGAAAAACACTATTTATTGGGGCATTAAAAGTGTTAAAACTCTTAGGAAAAACGCTCATCGGAGATAGAGAATACATAGGGAATTTATGGCTCAAATACTTAAAAGACAATGGCTTGTCATTTGTTATCAGACTTAGAGATAAAAATTACCAAGAAGCAATTAATGCAAGGGGTAAATCCATAGAAAAAAAGGCAAAGAAACGAATTGGCCAAGCCTTCTCAAAACATTTTGAACTCAATGGAGAGTCTTATTTTTTTGTTCTTACAGCCTATAAAGACAGGAGTGGAAAAATAGAAATATTACGATTAATAACTACTTTATCAAATGCAAATAAGGCGGTAGAACTATACAAGTTAAGGTACAGAATCGAGTCCCTATTTAAGCATTTGAAATCTAACGGATTTGATTTAGAGGCATTACACTTGCAATCATCTCGTAAAGTTAGGCTAATGAGGACCCTTGTGATTTTGGCTTATACTCTTTCTATAATTTATGGCTTAAAGAGCTATAAAAGGAAATATCCACCTCTAAAACACGGTGCGCCTGCCATGAGTGTATTTAGAGGTGGCATTGAATTAGGGCAAAATCATTTAGGTAGTTTTGTACTTTTCTTAGAAAAGGCATTTGAATATTTTAATCGTGTTTTTGAAAAGAAAAAATACTCTTTAATCTTAAATGTACCCTAATATTATCTTCATCTTAAAATAAGACAAAAATGGGAAAGCGTATCAGGCGAAATTATGATGGGAGTTTTAAGGCAAAACGGGGCCGCCCGAGCGGTTGTTCTTGAAGTCTTCAAAGAGCA
>NZ_JAIXST010000185.1 GCF_027484545.1 Runella sp.
AGTTTAGAATTTTAATCAATCCAAACGCCAAACCCTTTGAAATTAAGTATAAAAAAAACTCACCTGCTATGAAACAAGGCCTTGTCAAGCAAATTTACTCATTAGAAGACCTTTTAATGGTGAAACCTCCTATGTTTACCATAAATTAAAGAATCAGTGCCGAAATTTCCTTTTCGCAGGAAAAAAGCCCCCCAATGAGCATTAATGAGATGATTTGTTTGATTTTCATTGTTTTGTGGTTTATTTGTTTTCCCGCAGCGGCGATTTTAAAATCTGCGTTCATCTATGTTTGAATTGTTTTTAATTTTGTTTTCCCGCTGATTTTCGCTGATTTGAACTGCACGCTGATTACGGGGATTTATTCTGCGGTAATCTGCGATTTTAAAATCTGCGTCATCTGCGGGAGAAAATAATTGAACTATATTTTTCGTTGATTTTCGCTGATTTGAATGGCACGCTGATTACGGGGATTTTTTTCTGCCGTAATCTGCCGCTTTAAAATCTGCGGGGTAAAATGTTTAAAACTATTTTTTTACTATGACTGAAAATGAAATTTCTTATATCGTTCGAGGCTGTATTTTTAAGGTTTTCAACAACTTAGGCCCTGGCTTATTGGAATCGGCCTACGAAGCGGCACTTTTGTACGAAATAGAAAAAACTGGGTTAAATGTGAAGTCCCAAGTGGCCCTACCGATGATTTATGAAACTATAAGAGTTGATATTGGTTATCGCCTTGATTTGTTGATTGAAGGCAAAATCGTCATCGAACTCAAATCAGTAGAAACACTATTGGACGTACATCACAAACAACTTATTACTTACCTCAAACTATCTGGCTTAAAACTGGGACTGTTGGTTAATTTCAATACGGACGACATCTCGAAAAGCATATTTAGAAAAGTGAATGGGCTTTGACTTTTTTCCGCAGCCGTGGACGGTCGCGTATTTCGAAGATTTATTCTGCGGTAATCTGCGATTTCAAAATCTGCGTTCATCTGCGGGGTAAAATGATTGAATTGTATTTCCCGCTGATTTTCGCTGATTTGAACTGCACGCTGATTTCGGGGATTTAATCTGCATAAATCTGCGGCTTTAAAATCTGCGTTCATCTGCGGGAAAAATTTAAAATTTGAAATTGTACGTCACGCTCGGTACCCATCTGAAAAGCGAAGTTTGCATGGCTCTGGTGCGGGTGGGGTCGTTTTCGTCGTTTTCAAAATTAATGGTGTAGGCATTCTGACGACCGTAGGCGTTATACAAAGAGAAATTCCACGAAGTTTGGTACTTGCCCTTTCTTGTTTTTTCGTAGGTAGCACTTACATCTAAACGATGGTAGTTGGGCATCCGTGAGGCGTTGCGCTCGGTATAATAAAAGGCCGTGTTGCCCCCAACTTCGTATTTTCCACTCGGAAACGTAACCGCATCGCCTGTGTAGAAAATAAAATTGCTTGACAACGACCAGCGAGGGCTCAATTGGTACATGCCCACAATGGCCAAATCATGCGTACGGTCTTGACGTGCCGAGTACCAGTTGCCTTCGTTGATGCCGTCAATCTGTCGTTCTGTTTTTGAAAGCGTATAGCTCACCCATCCCGTAAATTTGCCTGACTTCTTTTTGAGCAACAACTCCAAGCCATAAGCCCTGCCTTTTCCGTAAAGCAATTCGCTTTCCACGTCGGGCGCGGTCTGAATATCAGCCCCGTTTTTGTAATCTACCTGATTTTGAAGCGACTTGTAGTAGGTTTCGGCACTGAACTCGTATTTGTTGTCGGCAAAATTCCGAAAATAACCCAAGCTAACTTGGTCAGAAATGCCGGGTTTGATGTTGTAGCTGCTGCCCACCCACTGGTCGGTGGGGTTTGAACTTGTAGAATTACTCAACAAATGTAGATTTTGCGTATTTCGGGCGTAACCTGCTTTCAAGGTGCTTTTTTCATTCAAAATAAAGTTGAAAGCTAACCGTGGTTCAACGTTGAAATAAGTTTTTCCAAACGTTCCATCGGCCAAAACCACCGAGTCAATCTTTACATCTCTATCGTAAATGTTGTAAGTAGTGCCACCCAAAATACTCCACGACGAAAGCCTCAAACCGTAATCCATGCTAAATTTGGGCGAAACCGAATAGGTGTTCTGGGCGTAAATGGCATTTTCTAAGGCTTTTCTGCCATCTTTTATGTCGTTTTCGTTGGCATTGGTTTCATTAATTAAGCTACCCGGCGTAATGGTGTGGTGAATGGAGTTGAACCCAAACCGCCACGAATTTTTGGTGCTCGGAAAAAACTGAAACTCTTGCTTCAAATTCCAGTCTTTGATTTTTGATTGATTAACGAAGCTGTTATCGCCGCCCGAAACCTTGAATTTATAGCTATAGTCGCTGTAAATCAACGAGGTATTGGAAAACCATTTTGAGTTAATAATGCTGTTCCAGCGTAATGTACCCGTTTTGTTTCCCCAATCAATGCCGAGTGCATCGCCAAAACCCAATTTGTCACGTCCGAAATAACCCGATACATAAACCCTGTTGTTGTCGTTGATGCGGTAATTGGCTTTGGCATTAAGGTCGTAGAAGTATAATTGTGTATCGCTGAAATCGGGCGATGCTTTCAAAAACAAATCAGCATAAGTCCTTCGTCCCGAAATCATAAACGATGATTTTTCTTTCTGAATTGGCCCTTCTATGGCCAAACGACTGCTGATCAAGCCAATACCACCTGAAGTTTGAAACTCTTTGTCGTTTCCTTCCCGCATACGTACATCCAATACCGACGACAGACGACCGCCATAGTTCGCTGGGCTGTTTCCTTTAATGATGGTTGCATCTTTGATGGCATCCGAGTTGAAGATACTGAAAAAACCAAGCAAGTGCGACGCATTGTAAACGGGGGCTTCGTCGAGCAAAATCAGGTTTTGGTCAGCACCGCCGCCCCGTACAAAAAAACCGCTGTTGCCCTCACCTGCTGTTTTGACACCAGGAAGCAATTGGATGGTTTTCAACACGTCTTTTTCGCCAAAAATCACGGGCAACTTGGCGATTTCCTTTATGTCCAATTTCTCAGTACCCATTGCGGTTTTGGTAATATTTTCGTCTTCTTTGGTGGCTTTAACAACCACGGTTTCGAGCATTTTACCGCTTTCCAATGGCCAATCAATTTTCTGATTTTTGTCTAAATTGATGGTTTTTACCATTTCTTCGTAGCCGATGTACGTTGCCCGTAGCGTGTAAGTGCCTTTGGGTAAGGTAATAGAATAAAAACCGTACTCATTGGTGGATTTCCCTGTATTTGGGATTTCTTTGACGATAATTGTTGCCCCGATTAGCTCTTCACCCGAAGCCTTATCTCTGATGGTACCGCTGACGGTAAATTTTTCTTGGGCTATGAGCGAAGTACTGCTCAAAAGCCAACAGACTAACATTGTTTTGAATTTTGTCATGGTTGTTACAGTTGAATTTCGAGTCAAAATTCAACTTTCGCCCCCAAGTACGAAATGAAGAAGTAAGTAAAGTGTACAAAATGAGCTGTAAAGTGGACGGGAAAGACTCCCCGCAGATTTACGCTAATTATTAAACCGCAGCCTCGGGCGGCCGCAGATAAACGCAGGTTCGGCGAAAATCTGCGGGAGAAAATCTCTGTGTTTATCTGCGGCAGAAAAGCATCAGTGCTGCGCCAGCCACTCCATAAAAGCGGTTACTTTGAGCTTGCCTACCACAATTTGTTCCGAAAATGGCACGGTCAGATTGACCGCTATTTTGCGATTGAAATGCTGCGAAGCGTCTTTGACCGCCCGCCGATTGACCAAAAACTGCCGATTAGCCCTAAAAAAAGTTGGCGACAATTTATGCTCCAAATGGTCTAAGGTCTGCGAAATGAGCCATTTACGTTGGTCGAAGGTGTAAGCAAAAACCCCTTCGTTTTCTACCACAAACAAAGCCACTTGGGCAGTGTCCAGTGGAATGATTTTGTCGCCCTGCAAAATGATGACCGATGGGGTCTTAGTAGGCTGCAGTTGAACTTTCAACAGGTTCATGATCCCTTTCATTTCGTCTTTGGGTGGGGTCAATCTTTCTTTGAGAAGTTGGTATTTTTCTAAGGCTTTACCCACCGTTGCTTTCGAAAAAGGTTTGAGCAGATAGTCGATGCCGACGGTTTTGAAAGCTTCGAGCGCATATTCGTTAAAAGCCGTGCAAAAAATGACGGGCGTTTGGTTTTGGGTTTTTTCAAAGATTTCAAAACTAAGGCCATCGCCGAGTTGGATGTCCGAAAAAATGAGGTCAATCGCCGGGGAAGCCTGTAAGAAAACGACACTCTCTTCTACCGAGGACAGCATGGCCACAATCTCAGCGTCGGGGTCAAGCCCCGTGATAGTTCGTGCCAAGTCTTTGGCCGTCAGTTTTTCGTCTTCAATGATTAGAATTTTCATGCATTTATCAGCGGTATTCTTACTTCAAAAAAATCAGCTCCGTTCTTTATTACAATGCCCTTACCTGTAATAAGTTCATAACGACTGTTAAGGTTAGCCAGCCCTGTTTGGGTACGGTCGGTAGTTTTGACGGGCATTTTATTGTTCCAAGCTACAACAGCATTTTCATCGCGAAAAATTTTGATAATCAACGGTTTATGCTCTGTAAAATAATTATGTTTGAAAGCGTTTTCGACTAACGTTTGCAGTGCAAAAATGGGAACATTCTGCTTTAACACTTCATCAGGAATATCTACCGAGTACATAAAACTGTCCTCGAACCGCACTTTTTGAAGTTCCACAAAATCGCCAACAAAACGCAATTCGTCGGCAAGTGTAACGACCTCATTTTGGTGTGACTGCACCGAATACCGCAAAAAATCGGCCAACTTGACTGTGTATTCTTCCGCTTGGGCAGTGTTTTCTCCAATCAGCGATTTGAGGACACTCAACGCATTAAACAAAAAATGCGGCTGTAACTGCTGCACCAATAGTTTTTTCTGCGCTTCGCTGTTTTGGAGTTCGAGTTCTTTGGCTTTGAGTTCTGCCTCGTTGCGGCGATAGGAGGCTTCCGTGGCTTGACAAATAATAATAATGATAACATTAATTACCGAAGAAGTAAGGGCAGGATATATCAAATTGTTATCCAGAAAGCCAATGGCTTCATCTGGTATAAAAAAATTACTACCTGCTAAAAAAAAATATCGTATGACGTTTAAAATTAATTGAACAACAAGAATACTCGCATAGCTCACAAAGATTTTTTTCCAAATAGATAATTGCGAAAAGTTTAGGGTCAAGTAGATATTTGTCAGCCAAGTAATAAAAATAGTGATATTGATACCTAAAAGGGGCTTGAGCAATACTTTAAACGGAAGCACGCCAAAAATCAACGGGTGACTCACGGCATAAATCGCAAAAATGGGAGTGGAAATGACCGCGTATAGTAGCAGTTTTTGCTTCATATAGATTTGTTATTGAACAGTTATCCAAAAACAAATCTATAAAAACCAACCCTATACTGTTCATTTTTGAATTTAAAATGGACAAAATAGCCGATAAAGTGGACTGTAGCACTACTACCAAAGGCGTATTCAAAACGGTAATGATACCCGAAACAGGCAACAGCCCTTTCATAAATTTACTGTTTCAACAACCAAACATCCGAAATCTTGGACTGCTTGCGCCAGTTCAAATGCGACTCTTCCGGCTCATCAAACGTCACATGCAATTTACCGTCCTGCGTCAGCGAAAGCGGTACAATCCATTCTTTCACCGATTCAGTTTCGCGGTTATAAACGGTCGGTTGCAGGCGATAGTTATCCACTCGCAACAACGCTTCGCCTTCGCCAACCACTCGAAGAATATAACGCGCGCCCGGTTGCAGATTATCATACACCAATTCAGGGCATTTCTGAAACAACTGCGACGAAAGCCGCATCCGACTGAAACCCTCCTGCCACCACGCCACGTCGGTCGCATCTTCGGAGACCGTCTTGACGCGCGGGCCTTTGGCTACGCTCGAAACATCGTCGTAAAAACTTCCTGGTCCGGGATTTTCCCACGTACTGATGGTTTTCAGTCGTAGCAGTTTAGCTTCGTTGGAAGTCAACGCACTGATTTTCTTAAGTTCATCGGCCAACCACCAACGGTTATTGAGCGGATAATCCACAAAATCCAGTACCGCCCCGCGCTCATAGCCTTTGGCTTGGTATTTGGGCACGCTCGTTTGCAAGCCAACCGAAGCAAATAAATCGGCGCACAATTGCTCAATTTTCTGACGTAATTCGGGAGCGATGTTTACTTTATCGGCTTTGTTCACCGTTTCCAACGCCGCTTCCATGGCCTTTTCCGCACCCGTTTTATGAGCTTCCGACAAAAGCGCATTAGCCTGTTTTTCAAGCGATTGCTCATACGTCAATCTGCGTTTTGTATAGGTATCATAATAGGCCCGCAGCAACAACATTTGCCAACGCCAGTTTCCTTTTAAGGTTAGATTAGCGGTTTCCAAATTTTTCCAAAAAGCAAACGTTGCCTCTACCCCACCGTTTTGAACAAGCGGCCCTTTCCAGTTATTTTCGAGCGCCGCAATCCCGTCGGCCGTTGCGCCGGCTACGGTTTTGTTGAAGAAAAAGCTGCCGTAATCTTCCAATATCTCGCGGACGTCCAATTGCGGGTCCCAGGCCCGCATACTCCAAATCACCTTGTTGACATCATCATGGCAACCGTCGGAATACGAGACAAAACCGTCTGTAAACGGCGCGTAGGTTTGGTGGATTTCGGCAAAGGCGTACGGACGCGGATTGGATGCTTCACGCCCCAAGGTAAGTGCATACGCTTGGTCCCAACCGCGCACCGGAAACTCGCAACGGACATTGTGCGTAATGTCGGGGTATTCGCGGTGTTGGTATTTTTTCGGTAAACGAAACCGCGTCTCCGCCATCGGTGGACTTCCCGGCCCGGATACCACACCTTGCAACCAATCGGGGTTGTTTTCGGCCAAATACCGATAAAAATAATCGGTCTGCTCCACACTGAAGCCCTGTAACGAGATCCAGATCTTCGCTTTGGGATGGTATTTGGTGCAGATCTTTCAAAAACGGCATCACCTCACTTGGATGATTGTCGCCGGGGTCACCGCCGGGCACAAAAATATGGTCAAGGCGCGGACAGTTTTTATAAAATTCTTCGTGTAATTTGAGTTCAGCGGCGCGTTTTTCTTTGTCGGTCAATTCAAAGGTCACGGGTGTCCAGACCCAATAATCCATGTCGTACAATTGACACAAAGCCCCCATTTTAACGCGCATTTCGGAGGCAGGAATCTTAAAATGCGGATTGGGTTTTTCATCTTCGTGAAACGGAATTCCTTCAATGGCATTGGTTCCAAAAATCGCTAACTCCCTGAAATACTGCTCATACTGCGCCACCGTCCATGCATCATACGAGTTGGCCGTGTGACGATACCCCAACTGATGCCCCCGAATGGGATACGCCGGGGAGGACGCAAAATCCACTTTAGAATCTAATTGCGCTACGACATTTGATAACTGAAGTTTCCGCAGTAACCAACCCGTTCCAAACAGCACCCCGCGCGCATCTGCTCCGATGACCCAAAGTACATTGGCCTCGCTCACCACCCGAAAGCCTTCTGATTGGTATTCCGCACTGCTTTTCTCAGTTCGGGCAGGAATGGTTTTTCCCAATAATTCACGGTCACTCGCAAGCACAAGCGCCACCGTTATTGCATTTGTTTTAGGCCAAGCCGTTGCGGTTTTCAGCGTCAAATTGGTACGCTTGGCGATTTCTTCTGCCAACATCCGCGCGGCGGTTTCCTTCATGGGCGAAGGCACCGACGGGGCTACCAACACAGACCCATTTTTGAGGCTGATGGGTTGCGCGTACAGTGTCACTGCGCTGCAAAGGAGGAAAAGCAGAAGATTAAAAGTAGTTTTAGAAATCATAGTGATAAGAGTCAAAAAATCAATGCTTTCAGATTTACATTATAAAACCCAACCTTTTTCCAAATTATACCCTTTCACCCGCACCGCAGGTGCTTTGTTGTCAGCGTCTTTTTTATAGCACTTCACGCTGACGGTTTTGGTTTCACCTGGCAGTAAAGACACATAATTGTCCGTCCAAAAAACGGGTAAGATCGCTGCACCTTTGGCGTCTTTGGCCAATTCCAGTTCAATGAAGAACGCTACTTTATCCGACGAATTGGTCAGTTTTACGGCCACTTCGTATTCATCACCCTGCTCTTTGATCGTCTTCTCAATTTGAAGTTTTACTTTGGGCAACGTATTCAACGCCGTGAAATCAGCGTATTGTTTTTGGGGCGTATAAAACCAAAAATATTGTTTCCAATCCAATTCATCCGTCTTCGTAGGCAGCCAATAGAAATTATCTGCGACAACTTCACCGACCGCATTTTTGAGTTTCAGCGAGAGAAAATAGACTTGATTTTTACCATGTAAAACAGGCAGTTGCTCCCATTTTTGAACCGTATTTTCCGCCAGATCAACCGTTTGTTTTTGCTCAAAAACTACTTTTGAATTTTGGTCTAACAGCTTTACTTCTGCCTGATAGCCTTTAATAGCGGCACGGGTGTCGTTGCTCACGTGGAGGGTGCGATTGAAATAATCATAGACCACATTGAGCGGTTGCCCAGCTTTTTTGGTGCCGTAATAAGCGCCCGTCGGCATGAGGTAATAATCGTACAACTGCCAGTAAAACTCCGGCCAAGGCGAATTAAGCATCCACTGCACCACACCCGTTGAAGTAGGACGATTGATGACGTGCGCTTCAAACATCGGGCGAATCGCCTCGTAATTCATCAACTGTGCTTTCATCGCCAAATCGTCCAAATTGGTCGGCGTGCCATATTTGTTGTTGAGGGCTTTGAGGTACACCCCCATCGTGTTAAAGTCTTTTCTTCCCGAGTGGTAGTTCCACATTTTATTATCGGCCGGCCATAAATCGGCTTCGGGAATCATCTTTTTGATGCTTTCTACGGGCGGAATCTGCGGGCCGGGACCTACTTCAGAATTGAAGCCGTAGGCACCGCCCAGTTTTTTGTCTTCGTACCAATACACGGGCGGCACATACTCGTACGGCCCGTTCATTTTCATGCCCGACGAGCCCGAAATCGTACTAACGAACGCCCCTGATGACACCAAAAACTCCCGCGTAGGGTCGTATTTTTTTAGGGTTTCCTGATACATTTTTTCCAACGACGGCTTCGGCATGGCATCACTGCCGCCTGCCCATGTGAAGATACTCGGGTGATTGCGCAGCCATTTGACTTGGTCGCGAAAATAGTTGGAAAGCAAAATCTCTTCCTGCGGTGTGAGTTTTACCGCGTACAGATCCACACCTTCGTTGATGGGCAGGTTTTCGTCGCCGGGCTTCATTTTTAGCTCCATACCCAGATAGTCGGGCCATTCCCACTGACAACTCCAACCCACCATGAGCAGAATGCCGTTTTCGTCGCAGAGGTCATAGAGGTGATGATTATTGCCCCAAATCCCCTCAAAACGCAGCGAGTTAAGGTTCATTTCTTTGACGTAACGCAATTGAGCGGCGTCTTTTTCGGGCATAAATCGCAAAAACAAATCATCGACCCAACCACCGCTTTTAATAAGCACATCGCGGCCGTTGACTTTGTAACAGCGTACGCCTTTGTCGTTGAGCGCGGTTTCAATTTTTCGTACCCCAAATTTCGTGGTTTGACTATCCTGCACCGTTCCTTGGTCGTTGACTTCCAACTCCAATTTATAAAGTGCGGGTTCTCCCAATCCATTCGGCCACCAAAGGCGGGGGTTTTTGAGGTTCAATTGGGCAAATTCCTGCGGCGTAAACTTCACTTCCTGCCGCTCGTTGGGGGCTAATTTGACAGTTTTTTTGAATGTAATATCTTCAATTTTCCCCGAAACCTCCACCGTTTTGGCTTCGCTGCCGTGGTTGACCACTTCAGTACTGACGGTCACGCTCGCTTTGCTCAAATCTTTGATATCCACATCGGGAGCCACAAACGGCGCGTTGAGCGACACTTTACCCGAACGTTTGAGGCGAATGTCGCGGTAAATGCCCATAAAATGGTCGGGAGGCGTAGGTGCCCAATCCACGTAACCCATGTAAAAATCACGGACTTTAGGCGGAAAAATTTCTACCAAAAGCGTGTTTTCTCCTTTTTTAGCCGCTTGGGTAATGTCCAGATCAAATTGACGAAACGCCCCGAACAGCGTATCCTGCGCGGCAATCTGCTTGCCGTTGACCCAAAAATTGGCGCGGTAGTTGATACCTTCCACCAAGAGCCGCAATTGTTCTTTTTGCGCGTCAAAACCATCGACGGTAAAGGTGTTCCGAAACCACCAGTTGTTTTCAAAACGCGCTCGCGGTACTTTTTCCAGGTTCTTGCCTACAAAAATATCCTTGTACTCACCCGCGTCTACCAAAGCCCCCAAAACGGTGGTAGGAAGCGTGGCTTTGTACCATTTTTCGGAAGGCTTTAGGGTGATATTTTCCGAGAGAATTTTGGCATCACCGGCCACTTCTTTGGAAGAGGCAATCATCCAGCCGTCGCGCAGGGCGCGGTCTTCGATTTTTATTTTGGACCCGCAACTTGTAAGAGCAAGTACCGTCACTAAAAGTATATTTAAATTTTGTAAATCACTAATAAACAAAACCTTGCGCGTGGGCGTGCCTGTCCAGCGTGGTGCGCGTGTGGCTTGCGCGGGGGAGCTTTGGACAGTCGGAGCGCCGATGCGACTGCCCTTTTCTTTGCCGCACAGGCGGCCCTGTTCGTTTCTTTTGGGCAATCGGACCGCCGAAGCGGCAAAAGAAATGAAGGCGCTCACCAAATTAAACTTGCCAAAATGGCCAATACAAAGCAGAAAATTTTTAAACATACTCTAAAATGAGTTACTACCCAGGTTGTAATTTGATGATTTGAGTAAGGTACGGTAATACCTCAAGTTTCCTTTTGAGGAGCGTATCAATGACAGAACGAATGATACAAAAAGCACTTTGCCCAGTTTTGAACTGCCCAGAAACCTTCTGCTTAACCTTAAGATTACGAATTGCTCTTTCCGAGCCATTATTGTCAGGAGGAATGTCTAAATTGTATAAGCAAGGCAGCAGATAATTGCGATATTTGACCATTGATGCTTGAAAAATAGCCGTTTTAGGGTGTATTTCTTTGTCAATGGTAATGAGAAGCATTTCATTAAGTGTATTTTCAAAAGCAATTGCCACAACAGAATTAGGTAAATAGGCTTGGGTAAGTGTTTTTCGAGCATCAAAAATAGAGATGATGAGTTCCTTGAATGAAGTAGCGAAGGGGAGTTTTTCAGACTCTTCTAAGAAAATAAGTTCTCTTAGTAAATGTGCTAAACATAACTGGTGATTTTGAACAGTAGCCTTTAATTGTGCAGCCCATCGGTCAGAAACTAAAGTAGCATTTGGTAATCCATCCTTCCAAACGCTATCTATTGTTTGAGAACCACGATTGTCTGAAGCAACGATAAAGCGGGGCCGCCCGTGCGGTATTTAGGACATTTTGCCAAACCCAAATCCACCATTTAGTGCCATTAACTTTTGTGCCTGTTTCATCAGCACCGACCACTGGGCTTTGGGCGATTTGTTGTTTGATAATTTGATAAACGCTCTCACATTTTTGAGCGGAACGTTCTAAAATATTACCTACGCTTCCTTGTGAAAGAGGTATAGAAAATACCTGAGAAAATATATTTTGTAGTCGTTTGAATGGAACATACTGGTAAATCGAAAGATAGCTAACTAAGGATTGAACGCTACTACCGTACTGAATAGGGGCGTTAACTCCTGATGGAAAGTCAGAAACTTGTTGGTTTTGACATCGTGGACATTGACAAGAATATTGCCGATATTCCTCATAAATAGGCTTTATAGGCGGTATTTCAACAACTTGACGTGTAGCTTTTAAAGTAAAAATAGTGCCTTGCAAGTTCTGTCCGCATTTAGAACAAAAGGCACTTTTTAAATCTATGATTTTATCGGGAGTACTACTCATTTCTAAAGTACTGCCTTTGTGCCCAGGCTGTCCACCGCTTTTACGGTCGCTGGCAATACGAAGATTTTTAGGCTTAGAAACTATATCGCTTGATGGAGGTAATGACGAATTGTGTGAGTCTTTCTTAACAGACTGATTTTGAATTTGAGACAGCAATAGCAACACTTTCTCCTCCAACAATTTAATTTGTTGTGTTTGAGTAGCTAACTGGACTTGAAGTTGCGATATGTGTTCTTTATCTGTCAATGGGCAATGGTAAACCTTTTTATTCAATTTAACTAACATGACTCAGAACCTGAGTCGTAACAAAGAAATTTTATTCTGACACTAAAAAAAGTGGGTCGCCTCTTAAAAGACGACCCACTTTTTTGGATTAATTACCGCCAACCCATGTATACGGTTGCGTTACTATCAGCGCGAAATATCCAATACTTCAAATTCAACGGCGCCGGCAGGCACTTGAATCTGTGCAGTATCACCGACTTTTTTACCCAAAAGTCCTTTTCCAATTGGTGAACCCACCGATATCTTTCCTAATTTTAAGTCAGCTTCTTCTTCTGATACCAACGTATAAGTCATCACAGCATTATTTCTGCGGTTTTTGATTTTCACTTTCGACAATACTGCTACTTGTGACGTATCAATGGAAGATTCATCCAAAATACGGGCATTGCCCAACACTTCCTCTAACTTTGAAACTTTTGCTTCGTGCAATCCCTGCGCTTCTTTGGCAGCATCATATTCAGCATTTTCACTCAAATCACCTTTATCGCGTGCCTCTGCAATTGCCTTTGCTATTTCCTGACGGCCCCGCGTTTTTAAGTCCTGCAATTCAGCTTTTAGCTTATTGAGACCTTCTTCGGTGTAGTACTGTATCTTAGCCATGTTACTTTTCTGTACGTTAATTGTTAATTATATATGTACGTTAGTTGTTAATCAGTATTGATTCTTATCCCCTATTTCTTCGACTATAGACAAAAAAAAAGAACGGTAAAATGACCGCTCTACGAAAATTGGTGTAGAATCTGTCACTTCTTCCTAAATACCGAAAAGAATTGGGTGTATCGGATCATGGTCGAAATTTGAAACACAAAAATAGCAATATTTGCAACTGGAATCAAGACCACAAAAGGTTCAATCCAAAAAAATGCTTGTAAAGTAATATACTTAAGAAGTAATTAACCGATTTTAAGTTGATTTTATGATAAAGCTTCGCATCATCTTTATGGGGACACCCGAATTTGCAGTCAGCAGCCTTCAAAAACTCGTAGAAAGCGATTGTGAGGTAGTAGCTGTCGTTACTGCCCCCGACAAGCCCGCCGGCCGAGGTTTACAGTTAACTCCTTCTCCCGTAAAACAATTTGCAGTCTCGCGGGGAATTCCTGTTCTGCAACCTGAAAAACTCAAAAACCCTGATTTCTTGGCCGAACTGCGCAGTTATCAGGCCGATTTGCAGGTCGTAGTCGCTTTCAGAATGCTCCCTCAAGTGGTATGGAATATGCCTCCTAAGGGCACCTTCAATCTGCACGCATCGCTGCTTCCTCAGTACCGTGGTGCTGCCCCTATCAACTG
Source organism: Runella sp. (assembly GCF_027484545.1). GTDB lineage: Bacteria > Bacteroidota > Bacteroidia > Cytophagales > Spirosomataceae > Runella. Next base: position 13,580 of record NZ_JAIXST010000185.1, read on the forward strand.
GGCCATTATCAATGGCGAAACTCAAACGGGTGTAACTACCTTTTTTCTGGAACACGAAATAGATACCGGAAAAATCATTTTTCAGGAAACAGAACCCATTTACTACGATGATACGATCGGTACTCTTTACGAACGTCTTATGCGCAAAGGTGCCGAGCTTGTGGTACAAACGGTAAAAGCAGTGGAGGCAGCGAACTATCCCCAAACTCCGCAGCCAAGTGCCGAAACACTCAAATCGGCACCTAAAATCTTCAAGGAAACTTGCGAAATCAATTGGAATCAATCCTCAGAATCCATAAGGAACTTTGTAAGAGGACTTTCCCCCTATCCTACCGCCTGGACGACGTTGAATGGGAAAATTTGTAAAGTTTTCAAAACCTCAGTCGCGAATGGACAAGAATCGTTAACTTCATCAGATACGGCCATCCGAACGGATAACAAAACATACCTTCGCTTTAAATCGGCTGATGGATGGGTAGCCATTGAAGAATTGCAGTTGGAAGGAAAAAAACGCATGGGAATTGAAGAATTTTTACGCGGCACCAAACTAACTCTAAACTCATAACTTTATGCCAAAGAGCCGTTTATCCATTAGTTTGCTATTTTTTGTGTGTGGTTTTGTTTATACCAACTGGAGTACCCGCTTACCCAATATTCAAACTTTATTTTCACTCAGTAACAGCACATTAGGCTTAACACTGCTCTGCGTTGCCATCGGGTCACTCACTTCAATGCCGTTGACCGGTTGGCTAATTGCTCACCGAGGCAGTAAGTTTGCCACTATTCTGTCATCGTTGTTGTTTTGTTCCACGCTATTTATTTTTCCAATCCTCTCCGAAAAGTGGCATTTGGCCGTTTTCTTTTATATCGTCGGCTTTTTAATGGGCGCATTGGATGTATCCATGAATACGCAAGCGGTAGCAGTAGAGCAACGCTCTGGTCAGCCCATGATGTCTTCTTTTCATGCCATATTCAGCGTCGGAATGATGCTGGGCGCTTTATGTACTTCTTATTTTATTCAGTATTCCATCAACATTCACTTTTTTATCGTTTCGGCAGGGTGTCTTTTGGTGGCTATTGGCTGTATTCCGTTTTTGATAGATGATGTAGAAAAACCCGGTGCAGACGGTGTAAAATTCGTTTTACCTAACCGTGCCATGCTTATCATTGGTTTGATTGCTTTTTGCGCTATGCTGGGCGAAGGTGCCATGGCTGACTGGAGCACCAATTATCTTAAAAACGTCATTAAAACAAATGACACCCTTGCTCCTATCGGGCTTTCTGCATTTTCAGCAGCCATGACCTTGGGAAGATTTGGAGGAGATAAATTAAGAGCTTTGTGGGGAGATAGAAAACTGATTTTTGTTAATTCTTTGCTTGCTGCGGCAGGTTTGCTGTTAACATTACTTTTTCCGTTGGCTTGGGTAGTGATTGCCGGACTATTTGTAGTCGGTGCAGGACTTTCTACGATTATCCCCATTGCTTTCAGCAGTGCGGGGCACAATCAATCATTGCCCAATGGCATAGGATTAGCAATGGTAACAACATTAGGTTATTTTGGATTTTTGTTCGGCCCTCCCATCATCGGTTTTTTGGCCGATGCGCAGGGATTGAGATTTGCCTTGTCGTTTGTAATGATCTTATTTGTACTCATGCTGTTCATGAGTACAAAAATAGAAGAGTAATTTCGAGTCAGGAAGAGAGAATAAAAAAAGCCGTCGGTTTGATTCGACGGTTTTTTGTTTAAAACATAAGTACATATAAACGCCTGAACCTCATAAAAAGTTTATGCCTTGAAAAATTACTTAATTATTTTTCATATTATTGTTCAAAATTGATTTACTACTATCATCTTTTCAAAAGTCACTTTAATGACTCAACAAACCATTTACGAAGTTCGGGTTTTGTACATTGGCACCCTTGGTACTTTACGCCAGCGAGAGCCGTTTGTCGTTTATTTTTCCAATCTAAAAAAAACGATTGAAAACCTGACCGCTCAATTAGGCCTTAATGGTTGGCCACTCAAAATCAATTACTCGGCAGTGTATCGAAGTTTGAAAGCAAAAGAAAAGTATGCGTGCGATTTTGATGTGGCAGGACATAAGGTTTTCAAGATTATCATTACCCCAAAAATCTTAAACCCTACTTTGATCACGCTTGGAATTGATGAGATGCCAGTTATTAGGAGTCAGAAGTGAGGAGATAGTAAAAAACCTATAAATTGGTGGGAGTAAGTCCCATTTTTTTGCCCTCTTCCAACATAAAAGCGAAAGCAGGTTCATAAACATTTGGAATAATTCCGTCCAAAATAGCCTCGCGAATAGCCGTTTTAATGACCCCTACCTCAGCTGAAGGCTTCATGCCAAATGCTTCCATAATTACTTCTCCCGAAATGACCGGCTGGAAATTTCGGATTTGGTCGCGGGCTTCCAGGTCGTAGAGTTTTTGTTCTACTTTGTCAAAATTGGCCAAGTGTTTTTTAACTTTTTCAGGATTTTTAGAGGTAATATCTGCCCGACACAGCGTCATAAGCGCCTCTAAATCATCTCCTGCATCAAAAAGCAATCTTCGTAAAGCGGAATCAGTAATGGTTTCTTTCGACAATGCAATGGGACGCAGGTGAAGACGCACCAATTTCTGAACAAACCGCATATTTTCATTCATGGGCAACTTCATTTGCCGAAAAATACGCGGTGTGACTCGTGCACCCAATTCTTCATGTCCGTGGAAAGTCCAGCCTACTTTTTGGTCAAAACGTTTGGTAGCCGGTTTGGCAATATCGTGCATCACTGCCGCCCAACGTAACCACAAATCATTGGTATGTTTGGAAATATTGTCGAGTACTTGAAGCGTATGATAAAAATTATCCTTGTGCCCTTTTCCATCCTGATATTCAGCCCCTTGCAGCTCTACAAACTCAGGAAAAATTCGTTTTAAAATTCCTGCCTGATGCAACAGTTTAAAACCATACGAAGGCACAGGCGAAAGGACGATTTTATTAAATTCGTCATTGATACGTTCTTTGGAAATAATATCAATACGCTCCGCAGTTTTAACAAGGCCGTCAAACGTATCGGGTTCAATATCGAAATTGAGTTGCGAAGCAAAACGGACCGCCCGCATCATACGCAATGGGTCATCGGAAAAGGTAATTTCAGCTTCAAGCGGTGTACGAATCAATTTGCGACGTAAGTCACTCATACCGTTGAATGGATCTATCAACTCACCAAAATTGGCCGCCATCAGGCTAAGCCCCATGGCATTAATGGTAAAATCGCGGCGATTTTGATCGTCTTGGAGCGACCCGTCTTCCACAATTGGCTTGCGGGATTCTGCCCGATACGATTCCCGGCGTGCTCCTACAAACTCTACATCCCAATCATCAACCCGCAACTGTGCTGTACCGAAGTTTTTAAACACATTCACTTGCACTCCCATTCTTTTGGCTACTTGCTCGGCCAACTCAATTCCACTGCCCACACTTACAATATCAATGTCTTTCGAAGGGCGTTTCAAAATCAAATCGCGCACAAAACCACCAATAACATACGCTTCTACGTCCAGTTCCTGAGCGCATAAAGCTATTTTCTGAAAAATGGGATTGGTATCTAAAACTTCGCTAAAATTCATCCTTACTTACTTTACAAACTACAAAGGTAGCATTTGTCGCGCTGTAAGCGTCATATTTTACCATCGAAAGCATTTAAAATGGGCTTTTCTACCCTGATTTGACAAACTTTCAAGCCGGGAATCGTGTTCATACATCAGGATAAAGATGTATATAAAATGGAAGAAATCATCAATCGCGTCGCTAAAAGCGGCCTTATATCATTGGATTTAGAAGAGTATTACCATCAGGGAGAACGGGTAGTGTATGACCTGAAAGACAATCTCTTCATGGGATTGATTTTAAAAGAGAAAGATTTTCGGGAGTTCTTGAAAACAAACGATTGGAGTCAATACACAGGTAAAAACGTAGCCGTCACCTGCACAGAAGATGCCATTGTTCCTACGTGGGCGTATATGCTGCTGGCATTGCAATTAGGTCCCTACGCACATACAGTTGTCTTCGGAGATATAAATGATTTAGAAGAAAAAATGTTCTTTGACGCCATTAACCAAATCAATCCGGAAGACTATCGGGATGCTCGTGTGGTAGTGAAAGGTTGCAGCAAACATCCCGTGCCTACGGCTGCTTATGTGGAAATAACCCGCAAGCTGCAACCTGTGGTTCAGGCCCTTATGTTTGGGGAGCCTTGCAGTACCGTGCCGCTTTATAAACGGGCGAAAATAACCTTACCCCTGCCCCTCTCCTAAATGGAGAGGGGTTCCAATCTCTTACCCAAACACATACTGCGAGGCCAACATGGCCTGGGCTAATCGTAATTCATCAATATCGATTTTAGCACCCAGCTCATTTAACTCAGCAACCACCAGCTCCGTTGCCATATTACCCACCAATAAATTATCAGCCAACGGACATCCGCCAAATCCACGCACGGCGCAGTCAATGCGTTTTACCCCTGCTTTATAGGCTGCTTTTACTTTTTTACCTACGTGACCCTGTTTTGCATGTAAGTGTGCACCAAACTCCACTTTGGGAAATTTTTTAATCAAGTGCCCAAACAAAGACTTAATGTCATCCGTGGAACTGCTTCCAATGGTGTCCGAAGGAGCGATAATATTGATGTTCATTCCCACCAATCGTTTGGTAAACTTCTCCACGATTTCGGGACTGTAAGGCTCATTGTAAGGATTTCCAAAACCCATTGAAAGGTACACAACCAGTTGTTTATTGGATTTCAAACAAAGGTTCTGGATTTCGGCCACGTCGCCAAACGCCTGCTCAATGGTTTTGTTGGTATTTTTAAGTTGAAAGGTTTCAGAGACAGACAAAGGGAATCCCAAATACGTAATTGTCTCAAAACCAACGGCTTCTTCCGCACCACGTACGTTTGCTACAATGGCAAGCAACTTGGTTTTTGTAGCGGACATGTCGAGTTTGCCAACCACCTCTGCGGTGTCCCGCATTTGAGGAATGGCCTTGGGTGACACAAAACTTCCAAAATCCAGCGTATCAAAACCTACTTTTAAGAGGCTGTTTAAATAATTGATTTTTATATCCGTCGGGATAAATTGAGCCAGCCCTTGCATGGCGTCACGGGGACATTCAATGAGTTTCAAAGAGTAATTGGTGGTTAGTGATTGGTAATTGGTGATTGGTGTCAGATACTAAAAAGTACTTCGACACTCTGCATTCTAAACCGCAGCGGCACGGTACGCCGTTGCGGGGCCGCTCGACATTCGTCCCTATCCTCCGCTCACGGGTGGAATGAGGACAATTTCATCGTTGGGACAAAGTACGGCATTATCGTCGGCATATTCCGTATTGACGGCCACGCGCAGGGAAGCTAATTTATGAAAATCAGGAAATTGCTGCGTCAAAAACTGCTTCAAATCGGCTACCGTAGCGGCTTCTGCCAGTTGAACGGGCAATTCTAATTGACCGATAATTTCTTTGGCAATGCCAAAAGCAAGAATAGTAAGTTTCATTTTTTAAGAAGTTCTACCCTGTGTTAAACAGGCAAACGGCGGAAAACATTCATTGAGTTTATGTTGATTGAATCACTATCGACTTTTCAATTCTTATAACGATTTATCGCAATTGCTCCACGACTCGCTTCAAACTTTCCAAATTATGAGCGGGAGCGTGCAAGTCCAAGTGTGGAAACACGGCTTTGAGTGCTTTTACTTCCGGGCGAAAATCGGGCGAACCTGCCAACGGATTGAGCCAGATAACGCGACGAGCTTTTCGTCGAATCCGTTCCATATTTTCAGCCAACTCATTGCCGTCTCCCGTGTCCATACCGTCGCTGATGATGAGCACAATCGTACGCGAGTTGAGTTTTTTCATGCCGTATTCTTGGACAAACTCCTGCATAGCAGCCCCAATATCCGTTCCTCCCGACCAGTGCGGCACGCGTTCTGACAAATTTTCCAAAGCTTGGGTATACTCCATTTCTTTTAAATCTTCGGTAATGCGGCACAGGCGAGTACTGAACACAAAGGTTTCGATGGATTGGTACAAATTCTGAAAGGCAAACATGAACTGTACCCAAAAACGACTGTAAAGCTCCATGGATTTGCTTACGTCGCAGACCAACACCAACCGAATTTTGTTGCGGGCAGGACGTCGGTAAAACAAATCAATGATTTCATCGCCTTTGCGAAAGTTATTCCGCAACACACGCCTTAAATCCAACTGCCCGCCACTGCGCGCCGCTTCGTAGCGACGGCTCATGGTTTTGGCCATGCGTTGAACCAACGTCCGAATGATGCGCCGCGCTTCGTACATATCTTCGTCGGTGTACGAACCAAAATCTTTTTGAGAAAGCGGCTCGCCCAAGCTATAAGAAGCCAATTCTTCCTGTTCGGACTGACGATTGCCATTGAGCCAGTTTTTCAGTGCTTCAAACGAGGCTTCTCCGTTTTGTTTATTTTTCTTCTTTTTCTGCTCGCTTTCTTTGGCTTCGTCTTTGATTTTAGAATCTACGGCTTTGGCCAATTCTTTCCAATACTTGATATAATGCTCGTCAAACTCCCGAAGTTGCTTGCGGTTTTGAGGATAAATACTGCGCAATGCCAAATAAAACTGTTCTTCATCGCCCAGATTGATTTCGGCTAATGCTTTGAGCGCATCGGCCTCACGGTCAAGGCCTACAGGAATGCCTTTCGCTCGTAAAAAGCGACTGAAAGCCACCACGTGGGCAGAAAGTTCAGTTTGACGGGAGATAAGATTTGACAATTTTTCGGGAAGGATTTATTCGTAGGCTTCTCTTCGGTTACGAATGCCTACAATTTCAACAATTTTGATTTTGTCCTCAATTTCGTATAAAATTCGGTAATCACCCACTCGAACTCGGTAACGATTTGAAGAGCCTTCCAATTTTATACAACCACTCGGACGGGGGTTATCTGATAGATTTTTTATGACAGGAATAAGCCTTACGATAACCTGATTCGTTAGTTTTTTAAGTTCTCGCTCGGCAGATTTAGTAAAAATCACCCGGTATTTATTTTCCGTCATACCTGCCATCCTGTTTCAAGTCGTCTAAAATTTTTTCAAAGGGTACAGTTTCTTCCTGTTTCCGTTCTTCAAATACCAAATGGTCGAAAAAATCTTCCAACTCCTTACTATAGCGTCTAAGATTTATTACAACATCGGTTCGGCGTCCTTTTTCGTCGGTTATAAATTTTATACCTGTCATAGTTCATCCGGTTTTCAACAAAAATACTTGTTATTTTTCATAAATCCACTTGAAAATATCCTTGGGCAACTCCTCAAAACGCCCCTCCATCAGGGCAGGATTGAGTTGATAGGTAATTACATTTTCGGCGTTTTCGAGGTCTTCACCAAACAACTCTCGCTCCAGCGAAGACGTGTACTGCTTTTTCACCTGTACCAACTTTGAATCCGTTGGTTTGCCCCAACGCTCATTATCAGCTAAGACCAACTGAATTTTACGCCAATCGTCATAAAAATACTCCTGCAACAGGGGAATAATCTGGTCACGAAAAACCAAACAAAGCTCTTCAAAGGTGTTGACGTGAAGCAAATACGCGTGCCCAATGACGTGGTCGCGGTCGTGCAAAAACTCAATTCGCTCGTTTAAAGTCCGTAGCAATCGTCCCAAATCAGTGTTCTCAATGACCTTTCCCTCCAACAAAGAAACAAGGGGTTGACATTCCAAAAAATGAAATCGCCGCCGCAAAGCCGTGTCCAACAGGGCAATGGAGCGGTCGGCGGTGTTCATAGTTCCTAAAATATACAGATTGGAAGGCACGCCAAAACGTTCCTGCGAGTAAGGCAATGTCACCCACAATTCATCTTCAGCTCCCAGACGCTTAGAAGGTTCAATCAGCGTAATCAATTCCCCCAATACTTTGGCAACGTTGGCTCGGTTGATTTCATCAATCACCATCAAAACAGGTGCAGCACGCTCAAATCGGACTTTTCGATTCTCGGCAGTATCCGTTATACAGCCTTCAAAACTCTGATAATCTGCCTTTCGCAGAGCTGACAAACAGGCTTCGTAAAAAATGCCTTTCCGTATACGATACATGATTTTATCTCCAATGGTTTCGGGACGAATCCCTTCCACAAACTCCTCATAACTGAAGGATTGGTGAAACGTCACAAAATGAGTATCGTACGATTTAGCATATTGTTGCACTTGATACGTCTTTCCCGTACCCGGAGGGCCATAGAGAAGGTAGTTGAGGGGAATGGAAGGACGTTGATGTTTTGTAATAGCAGTATATTCTAATTTCGGTTCGGAAAGATGTATAGTCTTCTCCGAAAGTGATAATATCTTATAGAATTGATTTTCCGAGATTTCTGCGTTAGTAACTCCTTGCGGATTTTCAAAAACCCTGATTGATGATAATTCTAAATCTGATAATATTACACTTCTATTTATGGGTTGATTGACTAATTTCTCTAATATTTTCACATCAACTCGCCATAACTCGTCCATATATGGAGGAGTTATTACTTCCCCAACAGCATATATACCAGCCTCATCTCCCGAAATCCAAAAAAGTACTTTATCCTCAACTTCAATCCTATTTAATACATTTTTTTGTACTCTAAACTCAACAATATCACTTTCACTAATTCGAGTCTTATTATCAAATACTTTAGGATTGGAATGGAATACCCAATACCTTTTATTCTGATTTTCAATCGCTCGCTGAAATAATTCTTCCCTAAAACCTTCATCAATGGCAGCCTTATAAACCAATGGATTGTGCCAACCATGTCTTAAACTGGATTTGGCATCTTCGCGCACATCCAATAGACAACTTTGCCAATAATCAAGTAAAAGTGGATTTTGCAAAAGGTGAACATCCTGAAAATTTACAATTGCAAAAAGGTAGGGTGAGGACTTTGCTAATGAGTCTTCAATTTTTATCCTTTCAATAGAGCCTATTTTATCAATGTCACTTTTACGTAAAATCAGATAGTAGCTAATGATATTTTTGTGCTGGTAAATTCCAAACGCAACGTAAAAATTAAGATTTGCTACAATCGCACGTTTCCCTTCTGGGAGATTAAAACCTATTCTGGGGTCGTTCTCTGATAGATTCACTACATCAATCATTTCACGAAGTATTTTAAAAAAAATACGACAGGCTTCAGGATTGTTTATTGCCTTAATTCGCTCTACTAATTCCTGTTGCTGCTCTTCTACTTTCATACCTATGAATCTTAACCTAAAAATTGCCAATCCCTTGCAAATTACAAAACTCTCCTAATTTTAAGTAAAACTTCTCAGGAATGCCTTGAAAGTAGGCTAAAGTTACCCAGTTGACAATGCCGTTTTGGTTAAAAAAATTAGAAGTTAAATGAATAAAAGGAAATAAATGCCATTGGCAGCCGTTAGGTAAGCGAACATTTGTTCTATGTACAATTAGTCAAAATCCCGCGGGTTCTTCTAACCCGCGGGATTTTCAATTTAAAAGCCTATTGAATTTTTCTAAACGAAAAGGTGTTCTGTGACAAAGTCATCCCATCGGGGGGCATATTATTCTTTCTATCCCAAAGCATTCGCCTTGCTCCAAAATCGCCACAAACATATTCTTGGTTTTAAAGCAAATCCGCCCTTGTTTTAAGCGCTTGTAAACGCGGCGTTTGTCCATACTGTTTTATACCGTAATTGATAAGTTCCAAAATTTCCTGCTTCCGGTTCTCCCCCATTTTCCGTTCAATACTGGCTTCCAGTACTTTATAAGGTATTGGAACCGTGCTTTTATAAGCCCGTTGTTTGCTCTCGTAAAATTTTGTCAATGCCGTCAAATTGAGGTCTTTGGCAGGCGGTGCAAAATCGTAAAAAAGCGCTTTCAACCCTTCATAAATGCCTTTCAACGGCATTGACTCGTGTGTTTCGTCTTTCCATTTCATTTGTTGTTTGGAAGGCCCCTGCTCTGTCCATTGCTTTTGCCAGCCATACAGCGCCTCTCCCGAAAAATACCGCATCGTTCCACGGTCCTCTCTGAGGAGTTTCAAAAACGATTTTTCTAATTCCGCCGTATTTTTATGGATGTCAAAAGGGCCATCGAGCGCAATTACCCACGGAAACAACATTGGAGAAGAAAGGGAAAGATAGTTCGCAAACAAGGCCCCCTGCGAGTGACCCACCAAAATCGTTAAATCCGTAGCAGGAAATTGCTTTTTTAATTCTGGCACCAACTCAAACGTCACAAAGCGGCGAAACTCTTCTTCACCCTGCTTCTGTCCGTAGCCGTGTGGAATGGGCATGTCTCTCATGCGTTTGGCATTCATCACTCCCACCACTATGGCCTCGGGCATTTGCGGAATCTCGCTGTTGTAATTCATGTATTTCACCGTAGAAACCACGGTTTCAAAAAGACTTTCCCCGTCAAACACCACAATCAACGGGTATTTTTGAGGCAATTGACTTTTAGGAGGCGTATAAATCAGCAGTTGTCTTTTCTCCTTCAATACGCTTGAATTCATTTCATACCGACCTCCCAACGCCACCGGTTGCGGCAAACGCACTATTTTTTGCGCCATGAGTCCGTGCGAACACCATCCAAAAATAAACAAAATCCCTGTTCTTATTTTCCAATTTTTCATCTGAAAATATATTAAGCCCAATGGGGCGATTAGGGATTAAAATTTAGATTAAGCCTTACTTTTGGTCAATAAAACGGTGTTCAACCTTTTGGGCTGATTAGATATACTCAAACTAAAGAGGTTTGCAATCCAGTAGGGGCTGGATTGAGTTTTTGGAAATTTGTATTTATCA
>NZ_JAIXST010000117.1 GCF_027484545.1 Runella sp.
CTAAAACAGTTTCGCCTATATCAGTTGTGATTTCAATTTTTACTTTTGCCATAATTGTGATTTTGAAAACAAAAATAACAGGACAAAAGGGTTAACACACAAAATATTACAGCGGGAATGATTTTGCTTCATTTTAAAGTCTCGTTCGGCCAACTAAGAGAGGAAACAACCCGCACAAAACCCACCTGTACCTCTCTACAATTTCGGTTTTTATCGCTCTGCCTGACAACAATGTGTTTGGTATATTTTTCTTAGCTAAATTGCCGGTGAAAACTAAAACCAAACTTTATGATTCGTCAACTACTCTATGGGGGAGTGATGGCGTTGGTGTGTATGGCGCAACTAACCGAAGCGCAAACTGCAACCTACAACAACCACGCACAGCTCTCCACTCGACTTAAAAATTTGTCTTCCAAGTACGCTGCACAGGCTTCTGTGCGTTCGATTGGCAAAAGTTCGGGCGGCCGCGACCTTTGGTTACTTACGTTGGGCAAAGGCGATGCCACCAAAAAACCTGCGATTCTGGTCGTGGCCGGATTGGACGGAACTCACTTGGCAGGAACTGAACTCGCCATTCAAACGGCGGAAAAAATGCTCGGTGCTGCCAATGCCGACAGTATTTCTAAATTATTGGATGCCAAAACGTTTTACTTTCTGCCCAGCATGAATCCTGATGCGCAGGAGCAATTTTCGGCTAAATTGAAATACGAGCGCACCGGCAATGATACCAAAGTCGATGACGACCGCGATGGCCGCGTTGACGAAGATCCTTTTGAAGACCTCAACGGCGATGGATTGGTCACGTGGGTGCGCGTGGAAGACCCGTCAGGAACGTTTGTGGGGAGTAAAGAAGATCCGCGCATTTTGGTCAAAGCAGACCCCACCAAAGGAGAAAGCGGAAAATACCTGATTTTCAGCGAAGGAATTGACAACGATAAAGACAAAGCCTTCAACGAAGACGGTGCCGGTGGTATCAATCCCGAGAAAAACTTTACGTTTGATTATCAAATCTTCGTACCGGGCGGTGGCGAATACGCCGCTTCTGAGCCGGAAGTTCGGGCTTTATTGGACTTTTTGTACCGCGCTCCTAACATCTTTGCCGTGCTTACGTTCGGCCCCAACAACAATCTCAGCGAAGCACCCAGATTTGACGCTTCCAGAGTAGCGCGTCGGATTCTGACCGGACCGCTCTCGAAAGATGTGAAGGCGATGGACCAAGTGTCTAAATTGTACAATGGCCGTACGGGGCTGAAAGATGCACCTTCCATGTCTCAAACACGGGCTAATTTCTCTCAAACGGCTTATTATCACGCTGGTCGTTATAGTTTTACTACGCCCGGTTGGTGGGCTTCTAAAGTGGATGCTCCCCGAGATACTACTCGTCGTGCCGCAGCCGTTCCAACTACACCTTCCAACACCACGGCACCTGCCGGTCCGCCCGCAGGCGGTGGTGGCGGAGGAGGCCGTTTTGGTGGAGGTGCAGGAGGCGGTGCTGCTGCCGCGGCCAATGCTGCGAATGCCAGTGAAGACGATACCCGTTTTCTGAAATGGGCCGACAAAGAAAAATTAACGGGTGTGTACGTAGATTGGAAAACCATTCAACACCCTGATTTTCCCAATCAAAAAGCCGAAGTGGGAGGTATTGTTCCTTTTGCAAAATTGAACCCTCCGGTTTCTTACTTGGCAGCTTCTGCTGATAAACACTTGAAATTTTTAACCGGTTTGGGTGCTCAAATGCCGGATGTTCAGTTGGTGAATGTAAAATCAGAATCGCTTGGTAATGGTCTGACCCGCGTAACCGCGACGGTGATTAACAAAGGTTTGTTGCCTACGTATGCCGAAATCGGCGATCGGGTACGGTTTGTTCAAAAGGTAAAAACGGAACTCAAATTGGGTGCCGGTCAGGCCATTGTATCGGGCCGTCGTCTCAATCTTCGCAGTGCATTGGCTCCCGATGAATCCGAAGAATACACTTGGTTGGTATCCGGAACAGGTAAACTGACCATTGAGGCGGGCTGTCCTACGGCAGGTGTAAAATCGGCCGATGTGACGTTGAAGTAGACCACCTTACAGCCCCCTAACCGCACGGGCGGCCTTGCCCCGATGGGGGAATAAAAATCTCCAATCCGTAACAGCGAACCGCTCGGAGGGGATACGTTATTTCTTTCAAAATTTTAAGACAAATCAAACGATGAAAAATATACTGAAAAAAATTGCTTTAGCCCTTGTTTTTTGCTCCCCATTGGGGCTGGGGGCTATTGCTCAATCCACTGACCCCGACCTTAATGGAATGCGGGCCATCGGGACTCCGGCCAATCCAAAAGTAAAATGGTCGTGGAATTATTACATGGACTATGCCGCCTTCAATAAACTGATGCAGGAATTGGCCAAAGCGTATCCTGATTTGGTCAAATACGAATCCATCGGAAAGTCGTATCAGGGACGCGACATGTACGTCATGACCATCACCGATTTTAAAAGTGGTAAACCGGAGCATAAACCAGCGTTTTGGATTGATGGAAATATTCACGCCAACGAGTTGCAGGGCACGCAGTTTGCCATGTATACCGCTTGGTATTTGGCAGAAAGTTTCGGAAAAATGGATTTTGTAACCGATATGTTGAAAGGACGGACTTTCTACATAATTCCATCACTAAACCCCGATGCGCACGAAAACTTTATCAATACCTCCAACACCACTGGCTCATCGCGTTCCGGAATGATGCCTCTTGATGATGACGGGGATGGCTTGGTGGACGAAGATGGCTTTGATGATTTGGACGGAGACGGCAACATCGTCACCATGCGTCGCAAATCTCCTACAGGTCGCTATAAAATTGACCCTGACTATCCGGGACGTATGATTTTAGCAAAACCTGATGAGCAGGGCGAATACGAAATGCTTGGTTTTGAAGGCATTGACAATGACGGCGACGGACGTGTCAACGAAGATAATCCGGGAGCGTATGATCCTAACCGCGATTGGGGCTGGGGATGGCAACCGGATTATATTCAAGGTGGAGCACTTTTTTATCCCGGAACCTTGCCCGAAACCCAAAATGTAAAAAAATTCTTTTATTCCCACCCCAATATTGCTGGCGCACAAAGTTATCATAACACGGGAGGGATGTTGTTGCGTCCACCGGGAGCCGAAGAGGATGCGATTTACGTGCCACAATCCGATATTGCCGTTTATGATGTGATTGGCAAAACGGGTGAGAAAATGATTCCTGGTTATCGATATTTCGTTCTTTGGAAAGACCTGTATACTGTCTATGGCGGTGAAATTGATTGGATTGGTTTAGGACGCGGGGTGTTTATGTTTTCCAACGAGATCAATACTTCGTACCGTTTGTTCAACAAAAACTCTTCCGAAAACCGCAATCAAAATAGTGAATATGAGGAGTTTGATAAGTATTTGCTGTTAGGAGACAGTTACGTAAAATGGAAGCCTGTCAAACATCCGCAATACGGTGACATTGAAATTGGGGGAACAAAGAAGAACTATATACGCAATACTCCCGGCTTTTTGCTCGAAGAAGAAGGGCACCGCAATATGGCTTTCACTATGCTTCATGCCTATCACATGCCTAAGTTGGAAATCCTTGATATCAAGTCAAAAGCATTGGCCAACGGCCTGACCGAAGTGACGGCAGTTGTTCAAAACCAACGGGCTATCCCAACGCACTCGGCACACGATATTCGATTCAAAATTGAGCGTCCGGACTACATTACCCTCAAAAATGCGCAGGTATTGGCGGGAATGATTGTAGAAAACGATGATTTGGGCCTTACCAGAGAACAAAAATACAATCCTCAAACCATTGAAGTAGCCAACATTCCTGGTACCGTCGGTGGCGGTGGAGGAGGTGGCGGTGGTGGTTTTGGCGGTTTTGGGGGCGGTGGCGGAGGAAACTCCGTTAAAGTTCGCTGGATTGTCAAAGGAAAAGCCGATAAATGGACGGTCGAAGTAGATAGCCGCAAAGGTGGAGTTATCAGCAAAACCCAATAAGAGCAGACTTTGCATTTGTTATAAAAAAGGGGTTGGTCGAAAGGTCAACCCCTTTTTTATAACTCTGTGAAACTCCGCATTTTTACTCTGTGCTACTCTGTGGTTAAAAATAGGCAGAAAAATATTCGCAAAAATCGCTTTTGGACATTTGTCCGGTAGTTTTCGTTGCCTGAAGCGGAACTTTGCATCGTCAACTAAAACAAAAGACGCTATGCAAAAAATTACTCTCTTTAGCCTGCTCCTCTTGGCAGTGAGCCTCGGTTTCGCTCTAAGTCGTTTCTCAACGCACGAATTCAGTATCAACGGTTTTCGTAACCCTTCCATCGGTGCCGAATACCGATACAAACACCTGTCCGTTCATGCCGGATACTACACTACCGCTTTTGAATCGGGTGTATTTACCAATTTTGTTAAAACGGGTGCTACCCTTTGGTTTTTGCCCGTTGGCAAAAAAGAAAATCCTTCGTCTTTTTATTCCTCCCTTTCGTACGCTCGCGGCTTAACGAGAGAGTACAAAGACAAAAATGCCATGATTGGCGAAGTGGGTTTTCGCTGGATGGTATGGCGCGGACTCAATCTTAGAATAGGGGTTGCGGCTTTAGCATCCAGCGGACAAAGCCTGAAAATCAATCCAACACCTGGTATCAGTTATTCATTTTTCAGCAAAAGAAAAAAATAAACGGTTTTTACAATGGAAAATACAGATTTCAACACAGAAAAAATAATTGGCATCTTGCTGATTACGGTGGCGTTAGCCTTGTTTGTTCCCTATACCTTACTGACGATTACCTTTGATTATCCCAACATTTTAAGAGAAGATACGGGCGTGATTTTAACCCGATTTAAAGCGGGCGGAAATGCCCTGATTTGGACTTGGTTTGCCTTTGCGTTGGTGGGTTTACCCTTGCTCGGAGCTTATGTTTTGATGGGGCAAAAATTGGAAAATAAAAGTTGGTTTGTACGTTTGGCGACCATCATCGGCATTCTCGGATTGGTGGTACAAATGATTGGGTTACTTCGCTGGACGTTTGTGGTGCCTGTTTTGGCTACTAATTTTGCCAATGGCAACGAAATGACAAAGGAAGCAAGCAAAGTTGCTTTTCAAGTCATTCACCAGTACGGCGGTGTTATTTTGGGGGAACATTTGGGGCAATTGTTTACTATTGGTTGGACGGTTATGATGTCAATGGTTTTTCACAAATTGAGACTCTTTCCGACGTGGCTGATTGGGATGGGGTATGTTGCTTCCGCTATTTACCTGTTGGCCCAAGCAGAGCTTTTCGCCACTGTCATGCCCGACTTCCCGGTGTGGGATTTGGCAGGCTTTTTGGGAAGTACTTTATGGCTGATTTGGCTGGTAATTGTGGGAGTTAAATTTCTTAAAATGAGGGTTGAGAATTCAGAATTCGATTTGATTAGACGTTAAGAAAAGAAGTATGATAGACTTTAAAGTTTTCATTGTAAACTAATTAAAAAATTCCCATTTTTGTATAGTTATATACTAAAGTGAGAATTTTTAGTTTGCAGCCGTTCATGAGGGTAATTACGAAAGGAACATTAAAAGAGTTTTGGGATCAATACCCCGACGCAGAACAGGAATTAAAGTATTGGTACAAAAAGATGAAAAGTACCAACTATCAGTCACCAAACGAAGTGCTGGCTGATACGCCAAAAACAGATACTGTCGGTAATAACATAATAGTCTTTAACATTTGTCATAACAAATATAGACTGATTGCTTTGTTTAGGTATAAGCTACAAACGGTCTATATCCGATTCATCGGAACTCACAAGGAATATGATAAAATTCAGGACATCAAAAACATTTAATTTCCTATCCCGTTATGGAAGCTATCGAATCGCTTAAACTAAAACCTGTCAAAACGAGAGAACAGTACAAAGAATACCTGACGCTCATTGATTCATTGGTTGATTGCCCGGAGGGTAGCCCTGAAGAGGAGGTCTTAGAGCTTGTTTCTATTTTGGTAGAAGATTACGAAACAAGGCATTATCCGATTGAAGCCCCTGATCCGATTGAAGCGATCAAATTGAAAATGGAAGAAGAGGGTTTAAAAAGAAAAGATCTGGCTCCCTATTTTGGAAGCATTAGCAGAGTATCGGAAGTGCTTAACAGAAAAAGACCTCTGACGCTTGAGATGATAAAAAAGCTTCATCGAGGGCTGGGTATTTCAGCAGAAACCTTGTTAGCGGTATAGCAATCCCATTATTTAGGGGGCTTTTGCTTTTTAGGACAGAAATTTTTCGCTTTCTTCGTCCGCTTCGGCGGTCCGATAACCTAATCTAATTCCCACCCTGATGAAATTCGTTGGGGGTAGGACAAGTTAGTTATAAATCTCAAAAATAGCGATATTTGGTTGCAGGATTCAAGTTACAAATGCAACTTCTTGATGGTTAGTTAATTGATTAAAAATTTGATTTGGTGTTTGAAAATCATGTCTTTTTCTTGGCCTGTTATTAAGTTCATTCTCTACA